>DVIH01000089.1 GCA_018711405.1 Candidatus Avibacteroides excrementipullorum
GTCCCGCATGTGTGTGTCGGTTGGGCTGAGATATTGCGTTTTTTCATATTAATTATTGTTTTTGCGGCAGTATCAATACTTGCATAGCCTATGGGTAAATGACAGAACAGAGACATATGAAATAAAAGAGATGCATTAACTTATTCTTGCTATCTGAAATCGCCAATTTTAAGATGCCACAAGAGTTGAAGCTAATGCTCACGTCGCATGGCGTGGGCTTTTACTCGTATATGTGGCAATGGTGTTTGGCGATACCGAGATAGCATAGATGAAGTTTCAGTCCATGCCTTTTTTATTGTCCATACCTCAGCAAACCGGACTGATGTGAATCTTAACCATTAATTATATGTGTACTTATATACTTTTTTAGACGACAAAGATATATAATTAGAATTATGTATCAAGGCTATGGTTTTAGTGTTTATACATTAAAGTATATAAATGTGTTTTTTTATACCCATTCGGGTATAAATTGGGGCGTAATCATTGGTTTTATACCCTATCGGGTGTAAATTCGCTTGTTTCAGAGCTTTACTGTCTTTTTTCTCGGCGTTCCCCGAATGTCCGGAAAGTATCGGCTCGGTATCGGGCGAAGATGGCGCACATCCCGGGCAATGATCGAGCCGATCCCGGGTGAAGATGGCGTACATCCCGGGTGAAGATGGCGTACATCTTTTTTATCGGGAAAAAAGATGTATTTTTGTGTGCGCAACGATGTGTTGCGCATAAAGAAAAGTTTTGCGATATGTCCAACCCTTATTTTTCATTCAAACGGTTTACCGTGTGGCATGACAGATGCGCCATGAAAGCCGGAACTGATTCGGTGATACTTGGGGCGTATGTGTCGTGCGATGGTGTCGTGCGCCGCATACTCGACGTAGGGGCCGGGTGCGGCATCCTTTCGCTGATGATGGCGCAGCGTTTCCCCGAAGCGGAGATAACCGGTGTGGAGATAGATGTGGAGGCGGCATGTCAGGCGCGGGAGAACGCGGCAGCATCGGAATGGGCCGGCAGGATAAGGATGGAAAATTGCGATTTCAGGTTGTTTGAAGATGAATGCCGGTTTGATCTGATTGTGTCCAACCCGCCTTATTTCGACAATGCCCTTGTCTCGCCCGATGGCGGGCGGAGTGTGGCGCGTCACAGCGTGGGGCTGGCATACGGCGAACTGCTTGCCGGCGCATCGCGTCTGCTTGCTCCTCAGGGCAAGGTGTGGGTTATAGTTCCCGCCGATGCGGAAAGTGCGTTTTGCGATTGCGCCCTCAATGCCGGCTTGTTGCTCACGCGCAGGCTTGGCGTGGTGATGAAGCGCGGGGCGGCTCCCAAGAGAGCTGTACTCTCGTTTGCCAAAGTCGCGTGCGGATATGTGGACGGCACGCTTGCGGTGAGGGAGGCGGATGGTTCGTACACTGAGGAGTACAGGCGGCTTGTGAGCGATTTTTATAAAAACATGTGACAGAAAAAACAGTGTAAGACTTATATGGATACGGCTTTGTTGGAACAGATAAAACGCAATCTCTCTATAGAAGAACTGAATGAGATGCAGCTGGTGTCGGCTTCGGCCGATTTGAATAAATACAGGAAAGTGATGCTCCTTTCTCCTACCGGAAGCGGCAAGACGCTGGCCGTGCTGCTCATGTTGCAGCGGTTGTCTGAGCATTTGCGGGAAGGGGAAAAGATGCTGATGCTCGTACCTTCGCGCGAATTGGCGGTACAGATCGACGGGGTGTGCAGGGCTATGAAAACCTCGCTGACCAGCGTGTGCTGCTATGGGGGTAACCTGATGAAAGACGAGAAAAACAGGCTGCGTGAAAATCCGTTGCTGGTAGTCGGCACACCCGGCAGACTCATCGACCATTTCGAGCAGGGCACTATAGACGCGGAGAGCATAAGGTGCATTGTGATGGACGAGTTCGACAAATGCCTGGAACTCGGATTCAGAGACGAGATGGCAGTCATATTCAAAAAGGCGTGCAAGCTGAAAAACCTGATATTGCTTTCGGCCACAGATGCATCGGAGGAGGCTTTGCTGCCTTTCGGCGGCAAGGAAGGATTCAAGGTGTTCGACTTCTACAAGAAAGTGGACGTGCATGAGCATATAGTCATCTCTCCGGAGAAAGACAAGTTGCAGACTTTGTATGACACCTTATTATATATAGGCAATGAGAAGACCATCGTCTTTCTCAACTATCGCGAGGCGGTGGAGCGGGTATCGGGTTGGCTGACGCAGAAGAACATCTGTCATGCCGTGTTTCACGGCGGCATGGAGCAGAAAGACCGCGAGAAAAATCTTTACAAATTCAAGAACGGCAGTTGCGATGTGCTTGTCTCTACAGACCTGGCTTCGCGCGGGCTCGACATAGATGCGGTGGACAACATAGTGCATTACCATTTGCCGCTGAAAAAGGAAATCTATCTGCACCGTAACGGCCGTACCGGGCGGTGGGACAGAGACGGAAACTCTTACGCTATCCTTTCGGCAGAGGAAAAACGTCCTGAATGGCTGGGGCGCGACATCCCTGTCGCAGAGTTGCCTTCCGGCTTGCCGTTGCCTCAACCGCCCCGGTTCGTGACGCTTTATCTGGGCAAAGGCAAGAAAGATAAAATCAGCAAGGCCGACATAGTGGGTTTCCTGATAAAAAAGGCCGGTCTGGACAAAGATGACATAGGTCTGATAGCCGTGAAAAAGTCATATTCTTTCGTGGCTGTAAAGAGGGCAAAGTGTGAAATTGTTATCAAAACATGCCAAAAAGAGAAGATAAAAGGTGTCAAAACTTTCATGGAGGTTGCCTCGTGAAATATCGTAATGCTCGGCTTTGAGTTGTGTGCTCTGCTTGAATGGGAAAAAAACGTGTCGCTGTATGATAAAATGACTGCGCAAGTCGTGCTTTCGCAGTCATTTTGTTGTTTTTGTAGCATAGCTCGGAAAATGGAAATTTTATATTTTTTTGATGATAAAGTTGCTCGCGAATGAATACAAATATGTATATTCGCAAAGTCAAACAGTGAAATGTTAAACATTAAATATAACTATTATGAAAAAGTACAATTTTAATGCGGGGCCGTCTATTTTGCCCCAGTCTACAATCGACAATTGCGCTGAAGCAGTAAAGGATTTTAACGGCATAGGCCTGTCTCTCCTTGAAATCAGCCACAGGTCAAAAGATTTCCAGGCTGTAATCGATGAGGCTGAAGCTTTGTTCAAAGAGTTGCTGGGTATTCCCGAAGGATATTCAGTATTGTTCCTCGGCGGTGGCGCCAGCATGCAGTTCTGCATGGTTCCTTACAACTTCCTCGAGAAGAAAGCCGCTTATCTTAACACAGGTGTTTGGGCTAAGAAAGCAATGAAAGAAGCCAAAGGCTTCGGAGAAGTTGTGGAAGTAGCTTCCTCAGCTGATGCCAACTATACTTTCTATCCGAGAAACTTTGAAATCCCGACAGATGTGGATTACTTCCACTTGACAACCAATAACACTATCTACGGAACAGAGATTCATAAGGATCTCGACTCTCCGGTGCCGATGATTGCCGATATGTCTTCCGATATATTGTCAAGACCGGTAGATGTGTCGAAATATGTTTTGATATATGGTGGTGCCCAGAAGAACATAGCTCCTGCCGGCGTTACTTTCGTCATCGTCAAGAATGACGCTCTCGGCAAAGTGTCACGCTACATCCCGACAATGTTGAACTACCAGACACATATAGATGGCGGCTCAATGTTCAATACTCCTCCGGTATTCCCTATCTACGGCGCTATGCAGACTCTCCGTTGGGTGAAAGAACAGGGCGGTGTGGCAGCTATGGAACGCCGCGCTATCGAGCGTGCAGACATGCTTTACGGAGCGATAGACAGCAGCAAACTCTTCCGTCCTACAGTAACTGACGAAGAATCTCGTTCGAGAATGAATATCTGCTTCGTGATGAAAGACGAATACAAGGAACTGGAAGCTGACTTCATGGAATTTGCAAAAGGCAAAGGCATGGTCGGCATCAAGGGACACCGTTCTGTTGGCGGTTTCCGCGCTTCTACTTACAACGCTTTGCCGCTTGAAGCAGTCAAGGCTCTTGTTGAGTGCATGAAGGAATATGAGAGAATGCATTGATTCGTTAATTCAGAAAGGAGTATAAAGATGAAAGTATTGGTAGCAACTGACAAACCTTTTGCAAAGGTTGCTGTGGATGGTATCGGCAAAGTCCTGAAAGAAGCAGGATATGAACTCGTACTTTTGGAAAAATACGGTGAGAAAGCGAAATTCGTTGAGGCCGTAGCCGATGCAGATGCTCTGATCGTAAGAAGCGACATTGTGGATGCAGAGATATTCAATGCTGCAAAAAATCTGAAAATCGTGGTAAGAGCAGGTGCCGGTTATGACAACATAGACTTGGCTGAAGCTACAAAACACAATGTTTGCGTGATGAACACTCCGGGACAGAACTCCAATGCGGTTGCCGAACTTGTTTTCGGTCTCCTCGTATATGCTGTCCGCAATATGTACAACGGAACATCTGGCACAGAGCTTAAAGGCAAGAGACTCGGTATCCATGCCTATGGCAACGTGGGACGCAACGTGGCACGTATCGCCAAAGGTTTCGGAATGGAAATAAGCGCGTTCGATGCATTCTGTCCTAAGGAGGTAATCGAAAAAGACGGCGTGAAAGCTATGGGCAGCGTAGAGGAACTGTACAAGAACAATGATATCGTGTCCCTCCACATCCCTGCTACTGCCGAGACAAAGAATTCCATCAATCACGATCTTGTAAACCTCATGCCTAAAGGCGCTATCCTTGTGAATACAGCAAGGAAAGAGGTTATCAACGAGGATGAGTTGATCAAATTGATGGAAGAACGTGCCGACTTGAAATACTTCACCGACATAATGCCGGCCAAGAATGATGAGTTCGCTTCCAAATTTGCAGGAAGATATTTCTCCACACCCAAAAAGATGGGCGCTCAGACAGCTGAAGCCAATATTAATGCCGGTATTGCTGCTGCAAACCAGATAGTAGGCTTCCTGAAAGACGGCTGCGAGAAATTCAGAGTAAATAAATAAAGAACCAAAACATGGGGAGAGGGGGATATGTGTTATATCCTCTCCCCGTTTTTTTATATATAGATAGATACTATTATGGCAACAATAAGACCGTTTAGAGGAATCCGTCCTCCGAAAGAACTGGTAGAGCAGGTGGTCTCCCGTCCTTATGATGTGCTCAATTCGGAAGAAGCAAGAGCGGAAGCAGGAGATAACGAAAAGTCTCTCTATCACATAATAAAACCTGAAATAGATTTTCCTGTCGGCACAGATGAGCATGACGAAAGAGTTTATGCCAAAGCTGCCGAGAATTTCAAGAAATTCCAGGACAAAGGCTGGCTCGTGCAGGACGAGAAGCCGTCATATTACATCTATGCCCAGACAATGAACGGAAAGACACAGTACGGACTTGTCGTGGGAGCGTATGTGCCCGACTACATGAACGGCGTGATAAAAAAGCATGAACTGACACGCCGCGACAAAGAGGAAGACCGCATGAAACATGTTAGGGTGAACAATGCGAACATCGAACCGGTGTTTTTCGCATATCCTGACAATGCGGAGATAGATGACATCGTAAGGAAATATACGGCAAAGGCTCCTGTATATGACTTCACGGCAAAGGATGACGGATTCGGACATCATTTCTGGATTATAGACGATGATGCCGACATAAAAAGGATAACCGAAATATTCGCTACGTTCCCGGCAATGTATATAGCCGACGGACATCACCGTTCGGCAGCTGCCGCTTTGGTCGGAGCAGAGAAAGCCAAAAACAATCCTAACCATAGAGGCGATGAGGAATATAATTACTTTATGGCGGTATGTTTCCCTGCAAACCAGTTGACAGTCATAGACTACAACCGTGTGGTGAAAGACCTTAACGGCTTGTCGGAAGAGCAGTTCCTCGAAAGACTCAAAGAGCATTTCGATGTAGAGAAGAAAGATGGGCTGTACCGTCCGGAAAGGCTGCACACATTCTCTTTGTATCTCGGCGGATGCTGGTATAAGTTGACAGCGAAAGCGGGAACGTATGACGATTCCGATCCTATAGGAGTGCTCGATGTCACAATATCTTCCAAATATATACTTGACGAGATACTCGGCATCAAAGACTTGAGAAGTGACAAGCGCATAGACTTCGTGGGCGGCATACGCGGGCTGGAAGAGCTGAAACGCCGTGTCGATTCGGGTGAGATGAAAGTCGCTTTGGCTTTGTATCCTGTCACAATGAAGCAGATAATGGACATAGCCGATACCGGCAACATTATGCCTCCCAAGACTACATGGTTTGAACCGAAACTGCGCTCAGGCCTTGTGATTCATAAATTGGATTGATTATGAAATATAGTCGGGCTTCTTCTGTGAGTGTCCGGCTATATTGCTTTTAGCGTTATGGAAAAGAATATTGAAAGTTTGAAGGAACTGATAGACCTGAATGATGTGGAAAAAGCATTGGAGCTATCAGACGAATTGCTTGCTATGGAAGATGCGGACAAAGAGAAAATCTATTATCTGCGCGGCAACATATACCGCAAGATGAGCAACTGGCAGCAGGCATTGAACAATTATCAGTATTCCATGGATATAAATCCTGACGGTCCGGCAGCTTATGCCAGAAAATCCGTCATAGAAATATTGGATTATTATTATAAAGATCAGTTTAATCAGTGATAAAAAGGATGCGCTTTTGTGTGGATTCTCATTGAAAGTGCATATATTTGTTCCAACAAAATTATTTAATTATGGCTAAAGTAAAAGGAGTAGTAATCGTAAACACAGAAAGATGCAAAGGATGCAACTTGTGTGTTGTCGCATGTCCGCTCGATGTGCTGGCGTTGGCGAAAGAGGTTAATCATAAAGGGTATAATTATGCAGTACAAGCTGTGGAAGACAAATGCAACGGATGTGCTTCGTGTGCAACGGTTTGTCCTGACGGATGTTTAACAGTCTATAGAGCAAAAGTAGAATAAAAGATAAGAATTATGGCTAAAGAAGTAGTATTAATGAAGGGTAACGAAGCAATTGCTCGCGCCGCTGTATTGTGCGGAGCCGATGCATATTTCGGATATCCTATCACTCCACAATCGGAAGTTCTTGAGACTCTTGCAGAACTGAAACCATGGGAAACGACCGGTATGGTGGTTTTGCAGGCTGAGAGTGAAGTTTCTGCAATAAATATGGTTTACGGAGGTGCGGCAACCGGAAAAATGGTGATGACTTCATCTTCAAGTCCCGGCGTGAGCCTTAAACAGGAAGGTGTATCCTACATTGCAGGTGCAGAGTTGCCTTGCCTTATTGTGAATGTCATGCGTGGCGGTCCGGGACTTGGCACAATCCAACCGAGCCAGGCAGACTATTTCCAGACCACTAAGGGCGGCGGACACGGTGACTACAGGCTCATAGCTTTGGCTCCGGCTTCCGTACAGGAAATGGCAGACTTTGTGCAATTGGGATTTGACTTGGCATTCAAATACAGAAATCCTGCAATCATATTGGCAGACGGTGTTATCGGACAGATGATGGAAAAGGTGGTTTTACCCGACCAGAAACCGCGTCTGACAGAAGAAGAAGTCATAGCAAGATGCCCATGGGCTGCAAACGGAAAGAGAAAAGGTGCAGCCAACAATATAATAACTTCATTGGAGCTTGATCCTGCTAAAATGGAAGTGAGAAACATTCACTTGCAGGAGAAATATAAGGAAATAGAGAAAAATGAAGTCCGTTATGAAGAAATAATGTGTGATGATGCTGAATATCTGATTGTGGCATTCGGCTCTTGTGCGCGTATCGGACAGAAAGCTTTGGAACTTGCCCGCGAACAAGGCATAAAGGTGGGACTCTTGCGCCCCATAACACTTTGGCCTTTCCCGACCGCACCTATAGCAAAATATGCAGATAAGGTTAAAGGTATGCTGTCGCTTGAACTTAATGCCGGACAAATGATTGAAGATATCAAGCTGGCTGTTAACGGAAAAGTGAAAGTCGAGCACTTCGGACGTCTGGGCGGTATAGTACCCGATCCGGATGAAGTAGTGACGGCATTAAAAGAGAAATTAATAAAATAAACAAATTAATGGATACGGATAAAATTAGAAAATGGCTTAACGCCTTGTTCATGATAGGGGCTTTGGCTTCTGTCATACTGTATTTCGCAATGGACGACAAACAGGTGTTCTTTTATGTATGTCTCACGTCCTTATGTCTGAAAGTAGTGGAATTTTTTATCCGTTTCACACGTTAAAAAACAGCATCTATGAATATAGAAGATATAGTAAAACCTGAAAATTTGGTTTACAAGAAACCGGCTCTTTTGAATGATAACACTATGCACTATTGTCCGGGATGCAGTCACGGAGTGGTGCATAAACTGATAGCCGAAGTGATAGAAGAAATGGGCTTGGAAAACAAGTCTGTGGGTGTTTCACCGGTGGGATGCGCAGTGTTCATCTACAACTACCTTGACATAGACTGGGAAGAGGCAGCCCACGGACGTGCTCCTGCTGTAGCTACAGCAATCAAACGTCTCTGGCCGGACAGACTGGTGTTCACTTATCAGGGTGATGGCGACTTGGCTGCAATCGGAACGGCTGAAACCATACATGCGTTGAACAGAGGCGAGAACATTACAATCATCTTTATCAACAACGCCATTTACGGTATGACCGGAGGTCAGATGGCGCCGACTACTCTGATAGGCATGAAGACAGCCACATGTCCTTACGGACGTGATCCGAAGATACAGGGATATCCGTTGAAGATAACTGAAATCGCAGCTCATCTGGAAGGTACAGCCTATGTTACACGTCAGTCAGTGCAGAATCCTGCCGCCATAAGGAAAGCTAAAAAGGCAATCAGAAAAGCCTTTGAAAATTCCATGAACGGTAAAGGTTCCAATCTCGTAGAGATAGTGGCTACTTGCAACTCCGGCTGGAAGATGTCTCCGGAAAAGGCAAATAAATGGATGGAGGAAAACATGTTCCCGTTCTATCCTCTTGGAGATCTTAAAGACAAAGAATAATAATTAAAAAAGTAACACAATGAAACTCGAAATAATTATTGCAGGATTCGGCGGACAGGGAGTTCTTTCTATGGGAAAAATTCTTGCATATGCAGGATTGATGGAAGATAAAGAAGTGACTTGGATGCCTGCATACGGACCTGAACAGAGAGGCGGTACCGCTAATGTTACGGTAATAGTCAGCGATGATAAAATATCATCTCCCATATTGAGCAGCTATGATGTGGCTATCGTTTTGAACCAACCGTCTTTGGAAAAATTTGAAAGCAAAGTAAAACCGGGCGGCATAATCATATATGACAGCAACGGTATCGTTGAACCTCCTACGAGAAAAGATGTTGAAATATACAGGATAGACGCTATGGAGGCAGCCAATGAAATGAACAATACGAAAGCTTTCAATATGATTGTATTGGGCGGATTGTTGAAACTCAGACCGGTTGTCACCATTGAAAGTGTGATGAAAGGCTTGAAGAAATCGTTGCCGGAACGTCATCACCATCTTTTGCCGATGAACGAGCAGGCCATAATGAAAGGTATGGAAATAATAAAGAAGGCATAATGCTTGCAAAGGCATTGCTATAGTTCGATTTTTATAAAAGACGGGAATTTGCATAAATACGCATTATGGAATTCCCGTCTTTTTTCATATCTGTTTTTTTATTTGGATATAGCTATGAGTAAGATTTATAATGGGATTGTAAGTTTGGTTTTAATGTCGTGCGCACTGTTCTTTTCCGGATGCGAGGAGCAGCAGGACAGTGACAGCATTACGCTCGCGCCCGACACGAAAGAGTCTTATACTTTTTATGCGAATGAGACCGGAGGCAACGTGATAGGTTTTACGTCATCGGGAGAGTGGACTGCCTATGTGAATTATGATGCAGAAAGTAGCGATATGAATGCATCAGGCGAATGGATAACTTTGAGCGAATATGGTGGAGGTGCCGGAGAATGTTCGTTCAGTCTTTATGTGGATGTGAACGAGACCGGAGAGGAGCGTAAAGCCGCTGTTACCATACAGTCAGGTATGGCTTCTGTGTCAATACCTGTGGTTCAGAAAGCAGAAGAGGGGCAGGGCGACAGCCCGAACCTGTCGCCAGTGACATACGACCGGAAAGCCCCGTTTGTGGAACTGGTGGGCGACAGTTCGCTCATAACGCTTCCTGCATCGGAAGTCTGGCCTATAGAGATAGTCGTGCGCACCAACCTTATAGAACCACGTGTGGTGCTTGATCGTCCGGACAATGACTCTTACAACATGGGTGTTGTTTCTGACTTCTCCTCGCCGGATGAAGACTGGCAGTGCCGTTTGTCTCTGGAAATCACTACAAACGCTTCTGACAGTGTGATAAACGGAGAATTGCAGTTTTATGATAAAAACGACAAGTTAGTAAAATCTTTCAAAGTCGTACAGGAGGCAGGAGCTGTGAGCAGGATAATGGAAGTGAAGTCGGATGTGGGCAGGCTGACATTCGTGGTGGAGTCGAGCGAGAAGACCGGCATGATCATGTACGGACTTTCCGACAGAAGGCTTGAGACGGATGAGGACATAGAGAATTTCATAAAGAACAATTCTGAAGAAAAAAGGCTGGATGCCGGTAATAAGACTTACGAACTTACATTTGAAGGATTGGAGCCTGCCACCACTTATTATCTGTATTTACAGTCTATGATAGATGGCTCGAACGGCGACTGGCACATTTTGGAACGTGAAGCCACTACGAGCGCACTCGAAAGCAAGCACGACCTTGTGCTTGAAGTCGTGGCCAATCCTGCCAACGGATTTACCGTAGTGTTGCCGTTTTCGGGAGTGGTGGACGGCACCATCGACTGGGGAGACGGGACTGTGGAAAAGGCGGATTCCTTTTCAACGCAACATAAATATGACGTAACGTCTGCCACCACCTTTGAGGTGCGCTTCAGCGGCAAACTTACCATGCTCAGCCTGCCCCACTATTCGGCCAGTGCTACAGAAAGCACTTTGACGAAGGTGAAGCAATGGGGCTATACCGGACTGACTTATATTGACTTGTCCGGCTATACCAGCCTTACGGAAATCGCGCCCGATACTGAAGGAGCGTTCTCGCAGATGGAGCATTTCGGCAAAGATCCTTATGCGGGCAGTTTCAGCGAGACTGGCATCACGTCCGTACCCGAAGGATTTTTCGACTATGCAGTGAATGCGACCAGCTTTGACAGCACGTTCGGCGACTGTGTGAATCTGACGGAAATACCGGCAGGCCTGTTCAAAAACAACAACAAAGCCAAATCTTTCAACGGTACTTTCTCTGGATGCAAGAACTTGAAAGAGATAGACGGCGACATCTTTGCCGGATGTACTGAGGTGGAAAGTTTCGAGTTGACGTTTTACGATTGCGAGGCTTTGGAATCCGTTCCCGGCGAATTGTTTGCCGACTGCCGCAATGTTACATCTTTCGAGGGCACTTTCAACAGCTGTTCCTCTTTGAGAACTCTGCCGGCAGAGCTGTTTTCCAATTGCCCGAATGTGTTGTACTTTGGCATGTGTCGCGCAAGAGATTATTCATCGTATCGCGGCGGATTGGGCGTGTTTGATGGCTGCACATCGTTGGAAAGCATACCCGAAGACCTTTTTGCGGCAAACAGAGCCGTGATAGATTTTTCCTATGCGTTCAAAGGTTGCAAGGCTTTACGTGAAATTCCGCAGAACCTGTTCGCGGAAGCGCATGTCACGACAGGCGAGGGTATGTTTTCCTACTGCACATCGCTGACAGGCATTCCGGCATCGCTGTTTGATGCCAGCAGGCAGCTGACCAATGTGCGCGAGATGTTTGCCGGCTGTGTCAACCTCACCGGCGAGTCTCCCTATACGTTGGTAGACGGCGTGAAAGTGCATCTGTATGAGAGAGGCGATTATCCTATGGAGTTTGTGGAGATAAACCAGTATAGCGGCTGTTTCGACGGATGTACCGGATTGTCCGACTATGATGCCATAAACGCCGTGTGGTGACATAGCTATATGATTGACCCGGCTGGCTGATGATGCCCGCACAGCGCCGCTTGCCTGCAAAGACAGCGGCGCTGATCGTATATGCCTGGTTTTCAGGCTGTGCTGAAATCCTTTTTTACCTTGTCCGGGGATCGGCTCGGTCTTCGCCTGGGATCGAGCCGATCCCAAGCGAAGATGGCGTACATCCCGGGCGAAGATGGCGCACATCCCGGGCGGGGGGTAATTTGCCTTGAATCAGGATGGCTGAAACCGTTTCCTGCTGTTTGGTTTTTGCTTACCCTTAATCCTTATGACTTAAAATTGTTAATAATATTTCCCCGCAAATTAGTGACTGTTGAAATTTTTGTACTTTTGCACGCCGAATTTCAAAATCCGGCGTTTTTGTTGCCGGCTGTTCATTGCATGCCGTTTGCCGGCTTTTCTTTGTAATGCTAATTGTTATCTTATGGAACAGAAAATACCTGCTGAGTTGGGAACCGGAAATATAGGCAAATTGCTTTTGCAGTATGCGGTTCCTTCCATCATCGCGATGACTGCTTCATCGCTTTATAACATGATAGACAGTATATTCATAGGTCGGGGCGTGGGGGCTAACGCCATATCGGGGCTTGCGCTTACTTTCCCGCTGATGAATATGGCTTCGGCGTTCGGCACGCTGGTGGGAGTGGGAGCCACGACGCTTTTTTCGGTGAAGCTCGGACAGAAAGATTATGACACGGCACGTAGGGTGCTGGGCAATGTCATGGTGCTCAACTTTGTCATTGGTCTGGCTCTTACTGTGGTGACGCTGAGTTTCCTCGATCCTATTCTTTATTTCTTCGGCGCGAGCGAGAACACTATCCCGTATGCGAGGGACTACATGAAAATCATCCTTGCGGGCAATGTGGTGACGCACATGTATTTCGGCATGAACTCTCTGTTGCGTTCGGCAGGACATCCCGGCATGGCTATGGGAACCACCATATTCACTGTGGCGGTCAATATCATTTTGGCTCCGATATTCATATTCGCATGCGACTGGGGCATCGAGGGTGCTGCCATTGCCACCGTGCTGGCTCAGACGCTGGCTTTGCTGTGGCTGTTCAAGGTGTTCAGCAACAAATCGGAAGTGGTGCATATAGACAAGAGCATCTTCCGCCTGAAGAAGAAGATAGTGATGTCGTCTCTGGCCATAGGCATGGCGCCTTTCCTGATGAACCTGGCTGCGTGCCTCATAGTGATTCTTATAAACTTGGGGTTGAAGAAACATGGCGGCGACATGGCCATAGGCGCTTACGGCATAGTCAACAGGCTGGCTTTCCTGTTTGTCATGATAGTCATGGGGCTGACGCAGGGCATGCAGCCCATCGTGGGCTACAATTATGGTGCGAGAAATATAGAGAGGGTCATAGCCACTTTCAAGAAGACTGCTTTCTGGGGAGTGGTCATTACGTCGTGCGGCTTCATTGTGGGTGAGTTGTTTCCCCGATATGCAGTGTCGCTCTTTACCACCGATGGCACTCTGACCGATTTGGCCGTGAGAGGACTGCGCATAGTGTTTGCTTTGTATCCCATTGTCGGTTTCCAGATAGTCACTTCCAACTTTTTCCAGAGCATAGGCATGGTGAAAAAGTCCATATTGCTTTCTCTTTCCCGCCAATGCCTCATACTGATACCTTGTCTGTTTATCCTGCCCGAGATATGGGGACAGACCGGCGTGTGGGTGAGCATACCTATTGCCGATGGTTTTGCCGGGATTCTGGCGGCCATTGTCCTGATGTTGCAGATAAAGAGTTTCCGCAGGGGGGAATACAAGGCTCTTTGACCGTGCGGGTTATTTCACCTTTAGCGGTATGCCGCTTATCATGAAATAGACTTCATCGGCTTTCGATGCTATGTACTGGTTGGCATAGCCTTGCAGGTCGGTGAATGACCTTTGCAGTGCGTTGCCGGCTACGCCTCCGAGACCTATTTCATTGGTCACGAATATGTATACGGCATCACGGCCGGTAAATCTGTCGAACTCGTCTTTCAGCTCTGACAGCGAAAGGTTGACATCAGAGTTGCAATCCATGAAGAAGTTGGTGCACCACAGTGTCACACAGTCTATGACTACGGTTTTTCCCGTCATGTCGTGCAGGCTCAGGTGCTTTTCTTCTTCTATGTTGGTCCATTCCGGGCCTCTGTTTCTTTTGTGTTTCTCCACTCTTTGGCGAAACTCCTCATCCCAGACCTTTGCGGTGGCCATATAGACGGGATTCCGGCTCAGTTCGTGTGCTTTGTGTTCGGCGAATGCGCTTTTCCCGGATCTTTGTCCTCCGGTGACGAGTATTATTTTCTTCATTTTGACTAATGCCGTTTTTTTAGGTTCTGCAAATTTAGGAAAATATTGTAATTTTGCGGGATTTATTTTTTGCGATGAAAAAGATTGTACTGTTGAGACACGGGGAAAGTGTGTGGAACAATGAAGGCCGCATCACCGGGTGGACCGACATAGGTTTGAGCGACAAAGGGCGTGATGAGGCCTGCAGGGCCGGACGGCTGTTGCGGCTCGGCGGCATTCGTGCGGATGTGGCATTCGTGTCGATGCTGGTCCGTGCGGAAGACACTTTGGACATATTGCTTTCCGGCTTGGATTACAGACCTGAAATACATAGGTCGTGGCGGCTCAACGAGCGGCATTTCGGACTTTTGCAAGGCATGACTTATGGGGAGATAGCATCGCATTACGGCGAGGAGAGGTATAAATCCATGGTTTACGGTTATGATACGCCTGTGCCGCAGATGCCGCTGTCCGACCGGCGTCATCCTGTCAATTCGGCACGCTACGCTTCGGTCTCTCCCGGTTTGCTGCCCGGAGGAGAATCCTTTCATGACATGATGCTGCGTGTGCGCGGCGTGTGGGAGGAGGATATCATGCCTGCTTTGGCCGGATGCTCCGCGGTGCTTGTCGTGTCGCATGGCAATGTGCTCGGCGGGATACTCCGCTTGGTGAAAGGGCTTTCCGACGACATGGCGGCATCGTTCATATTGCCCAATGCTGCCCCGTTGGTGCTTGAGTTTGATGACAGTCTTCATTTCGCAAGAGACTATATGTTGGATTGCAATGATACATTGTGTAGGTGATTATGGGATTTCTTGACATACTTTCTCAGATGATGGTTCTGTTTGCCATTGTCGTTATAGGTTTCATCGGCTGCAAACTGAAGTTGCTGGATGCCGATTTCAACAGGAAGCTTTCATCTCTTGTGGTCAACATAACGGCTCCTTGCCTGATTCTCTCATCGGTGATGTCGGGTGACAGGCTGCCCGAGCGTGAACTGCTGTTGCCGCTGGTTGTCATAGCGTTTGCCACATATGCATTTCTCATTATGGCCGGATGGTTCGTTTCGCGGCTGTTCAGACTGCCTGTGCAGGAGAGGGGTATATTCCATTTCATGTTGTCTTTCGGCAACGTGGGGTTCATCGGCTTTCCTGTCGTTGCAGCTATTTTCGGACATGAGGCGATATTCTATGCGAGTGTGCTCATCATCCCGTCCAATCTCCTGATATTCGTGCTTGGCACTAAGATGGTTACGGGCGGACGCGATGCAAGCAGATGGAATTGGCGCATGTTTTTCTCGCCGTTTATGGTGGCCACTTACATATCCATGCTTATAGTGATACTGGAGATTGATGTCTCTCCCAAGTTTGGCAATATATTTGTCCTTACGGGAGGGATGACGGTGCCTTCGGCTTTGCTCATCATAGGCTCTTCCCTTGCCATGATGCCTGTCAGGAATATGCTTGGGACGTTCAAACTTTATCTGATGTGCCTGTTTCGCCTGTTGATAATGCCTGTTGTGGTTTTGGCGGTATGCAGGCTTGCCGGAGTGGATGCTTATATTGCCGGTATCAATGCGGTTCTGGCCGGAATGCCGGTGGCCAGTTTCGGCACGATGTTTTGCTTGAAATACGGCGTGGATGAAAGGCGCATGACACAGGGAACGTTTTTGTCCACTTTCCTGTCAATGTTTTCCATTCCACTGCTGTCTATGTGGTTGTAGGGAGGAATGGTTTGATGCTTGATACTTTTTTTGTAACTTGCGCATGTTTTTGGAGTGAGGTATTATTTATATAACATTTATAGTTATTTTGTATAGAGTATGGTTATTACAGCCGAGAATGTATTGCTTATAGGTTCTGTCATTTTGTTTGTCGGCATAATATTCGGCAAGATAGGATACCGTTTCGGGATGCCTGTTTTGTTGCTGTTCCTTGCCGTTGGCATGCTGTTCGGCAGCGATGGGCTTGGCATACAGTTTGACAATTCTTCCACAGTTCAGTTCATAGGTATTATGGCATTGAGCATAATCCTGTTTTCGGGAGGTATGGACACCCGTTTCAGCGAGATAAAGCCTGTGCTCGGCCCCGGCATAGTGCTCTCCACCATAGGTGTGCTGATGACGACTTTGCTGACCGGGGGGTTCATCTACTTCATCACATCGGCGATTTCGGGCAGCATATATCTGACGTTGGCAGAATCCATGCTTCTTGCGGCGGTCATGTCTTCCACCGATTCGGCATCGGTATTCTCCATCTTGCGTTCCAAAGGGCTTAGTCTGAAAGAAAACATCCGTCCGGTGCTGGAATTGGAGAGCGGCAGTAACGACCCTATGGCCTATATGCTGACAATAATACTTATAGATGTGGTGCTGAAAGGCCGTTTCAATGCGGCTGATTCGTGTCTGGAGCTGTTTGTGCAATTGAGTGTGGGTGCTGTTTTCGGATATGGGCTGGGACGGTTTGTGCGCTTTTTCATCAACAGGATAAATCTTGACAACAATGCTTTTTATTCCATACTTTTGCTCGCATTCATATTTTTTATATTTTCCATAACCGATTTGTGCAACGGCAACGGATATCTGTCGGTATACGTTGCCGGTCTTGTGGTGGGCAACGGGAAGCTGCTTCACAAGCGCAGCCTTATGACGTTTTTCGACGGGTTCACATGGTTGTGGCAGATTGTCATGTTCATCACATTGGGTCTGCTGGTCAATCCTCACGAACTGGTGCCTGTGATGGGAGCCGGGTTGCTGATAGCAGTATTTATGATACTGTTCGCACGTCCTATATCTGTATTTGTGAGTATGTTGCCTTTCAGAAATTTCTCCGTCAGGGCAAAGACTTACATCTCATGGGTGGGGCTGAGGGGAGCGGTGCCTATCATATTTGCCACCTATCCGCTGATAGCCGGAGTGGAAAATGCACGTGTGATATTCAATGTGGTCTTTTTCATGACCATTGTCTCGCTTCTGGTGCAGGGCACTACGGTCGGTTATATGGCCAAACTTCTGAAACTGATAGACAAACCGGAGAAACTGAATGCTTTCGATATAGATTTGCCTGATGAGATAAAGGCCGCCATGTCGGAAATGGAACTCAACGATTCCTCGCTGGCTCATGGCAACAGGTTGATGGATCTTGATTTGCCCGACAATACTCTGGTGGTTATGGTGAAAAGGATGAACAATTATTTTGTTCCAAAAGGGCATACAAAGCTTCATGCCGGCGATATATTGCTTGTCATAAGCGATAATGAAAAGGAGATGAAGCAGGCGTGCGATAAGTTGGGAGTGACAGACTATTCGGTGAAACAGAATTTCTAAGATAAAAAATATGGTGGAGGCAAGCAGGTTTACTTTTAAGAAAGAGGAAAGGATTTGTTCCGACAAGCTGTTGAATGAACTGTTTTCCGGCAAGGCTGCATCGTTGTCATCCTATCCTATACATTGCGTGTGGATGAAAGTGGAGGATGAAAGTTGTGTCCCGGCCGTGCGGGTTTTGGTCAGTGTGTCAAAGAGGAAGTTCAAACATGCCGTAGACCGCAACCGTGTCAAGCGTCAGATGCGCGAAGCATACAGGTTGGGCAAACATATCCTGACCGATGTGGCGGAAGAAAGAGGATGCAAACTTGTTTTGGCTTTTGTGTGGATTCCGGCATTCAAGAAACGCTCTGATGAAGTCCGCTTGGCCATGAACTCGTTGTTGTGCAAAGTAGCCAAGTCATTATGATAAAGAAAATCCTTTCGGCAGTGCTGCTTGTCCCCATATATTTCTACAAACGTTGCATTTCGCCCATAACACCGCCTTCTTGCCGCTTCGTGCCGACATGCTCTGAATATGCAGTGCAGGCCATAAAGAAACATGGCCCGTTCAAAGGGCTGTATCTGGCTGTGAGACGCATCTTGAGATGTCACCCTTGGGGCGGTTCCGGCTATGATCCTGTGCCATGATTGAAATCCTTGACATACATGCCCATCATAAGAGCCTTAGGGCGGTAAACTCCCTTTCTTTCAGAGACGGGATTACTATTCCGCATGACGGTTACGCCTATTCGGCGGGCATACATCCGTGGGATTCTGCCGGAGTGTCGGCTCATGCCTTGGATGCTCTGGCCGGGATTGCCGCAGCACCGAATGTAGTCGCCATAGGCGAGGCAGGCCTGGACAAACTGCGCGGGGCGGCACTCAATGTGCAGGAGAAACTGTTCGTGCGCCAGGCCGAGATAGCCGAATCTGTGGGCAAACCACTGATTATCCATTGCGTGCGTGCTTATTCCGAAATAATTGCAGTGAAGAAAGCCATGCGTCCGCAGTCGGCATGGATAGTGCATGGCTTCAGAGGCAAGCGTGAGCTTGCCCTTCAGCTGGTGTCGCATGGTTTCATGCTTTCGCTCGGCGAATATTTCAATGAAGATGTCGCATATTCGCTACCTCAGGAGAGTCTGCTTGCCGAAACGGATGAATCTCTGAAACCGATAGAAGACATCATTGCCCGCATAGCATCTGCGAGGCATGCCGACTATGCCTGCGTGAAAGAAATTATAGCCGGTAATATGTTGAAGTTGTTTAATAAATCTTTACCTTTGTCATAGACTAACTAAAGATTAACGAACTAAAATGGGAAAGGAAGACAATATGACTTCAAAACAAATTCTGGTGACGGTGATTGTTGCCGTAGTATTGGGTGTGGGACTGTTTTTTGCCGTACCTTATTATAAGGTATGGCAGCAGGAAATGTCGGGCAGGGCTGAATTTGCCAAAGCCGAGCAAAACCGTAAGATCAAGATAGAAGAGGCTAAGGCCAACCTTGAGGCGGAAAAACTCAATGCACAAGCCGAAATAGAGCGTGCGAAAGGTGCGGCTGAGGCTATCAAGATAGAAAACAACAGCATCACTCCCACTTACATCCAGTATCTTTGGGTGCGTCAGCAAAGCGAGCTTAACGAAAAGACAGTCATTTATATCCCCACAGAGGCCAACCTGCCTATACTGGAAGCAGGCAAAAACAGCAAGTAGTGAGGCTTTGGAAGCAGATGATTTTGCCGGTTTGTGAAAGATGCTTATTTTTGTTTCCGGCGAGCGGACAGCTGTCACTCTGCAAAAACACAGACTTTTTTATAAAATGATAAAATAATAAATGTTGTATCGATGAATTTCGTAGAAGAATTAAGGTGGCGCGGCATGTTGCATAACATTATGCCCGGAACAGAAGAACTGTTGGACAAAGAAAAAGTAACGGCTTATGTGGGATTTGACCCTACGGCCGACTCGCTGCACATAGGACATCTGTGCGGCATCATGATATTGCGGCATTTCCAACGTCACGGACACAAGCCATTGGCTTTGATAGGCGGAGCCACAGGCATGATAGGCGACCCCTCCGGCAAGTCTACCGAGAGAAATCTGCTCGATGAGGACACTTTGCGGCACAATCAGGAAAGCATAAAGAAACAGCTTGCCAAGTTCCTTGATTTCGATTCTGACCTGCCTAACAAGGCCGAACTTGTGAACAATTACGACTGGATAAAAGATTTCACTTTCCTCGACTTCGCGCGTACTGTGGGCAAGCACATCACGGTCAATTACATGATGGCGAAAGAGTCAGTGCAGAAAAGGCTCAACGGAGAGGCGAGAGACGGACTTTCCTTTACGGAATTTACATACCAGTTGTTGCAGGGATACGACTTCCTGTATCTCTATGAGCACAAGAACTGCAAATTGCAGATGGGAGGTTCAGACCAGTGGGGAAACATAACCACAGGAGCTGAACTCATCAGGCGCACCAATGGCGGAGAAGTCTTTGCCCTGACATGCCCACTCATAACGAAAGCCGATGGCACCAAGTTCGGAAAGACAGAAGGCGGCAACGTATGGCTCGACCCGAGATATACATCGCCATATAAATTCTACCAGTTCTGGCTGAATGTCAGCGACGAAGATGCCGCACGCTACATCAAGGTCTTCACCTCGCTGGGATTGGAGGAGATAGAGTCGCTTATAGCCAAACATGCCGAAGCTCCACACATGAGACTGTTGCAAAAACGTCTGGCCGAAGAGGTTACCGTCATGGTACATTCGCGTCAAGACTACGAGACGGCAGTCGAGGCTTCCAATATACTGTTTGGCAATGCCACTTCCGAAGCGTTGAAGAAACTGGATGAAGACACGTTGCTGGCCGTGTTCGAGGGCGTGCCCATGTTCGAGGTGAGCCGCGATGAACTTGCCGGCGGCGTCAAGGCCGTAGACCTGTTGGTGGAAAAAGCAGCCGTGTTCCCGTCAAAGGGCGAGATGAGAAAACTCGTGCAAGGCGGAGGCGTGTCGCTGAACAAGGAGAAACTCGCTTCGTTCGACCAGATGATAACATCGGCCGACCTGCTTAACGGCAAATACCTGATAGTGCAGAAAGGCAAGAAAAACTACTATCTTGTCATAGCGAAATAAGAAAGCCTGCGCATCAATATCTGCGCGCAAGTGCTTGAAAAATAGTGAACGACCGTCCTCCCCGCATCATGCGCGGAGGGCGGTCGTATTGTTTCCGGCATCCTGCTTTCCGCTGTCGGCAAAGTATCGGCTCGATCCCGGGTGAAGATATACGCCATCTTCGTCCGGGATGGCGCACATCTTGGGGAAAGATGGCGCACATCCCCGGCGGAGGTCAATCCGGTCTTTTCCATGACGTTCGTCGGATAGTTTTTGCAATCCCGGATAGATTGCGTATCTTTGTATTTCAAACAGAAAAACAATCAAGACAAATGTTGGATATAAAAGATTTTGAGATAATGGCTCCGGTGGGTTGCCGCGAGTCGCTTGCCGCTGCTATCCGGGCTGAGGCCGATTCCATTTATTTCGGCATAGGCAATCTCAATATGCGCGCCAAATCGTCGAACACATTTACCATAGGCGATTTGAAAGAGATAGCCGGCATATGCAACGATGCCGGGATAAAGAGCTATCTCACCGTCAATACCATCATCTATGACGAAGACATGTCCATGATGATGAAGATAGTCGATGCGGCAAAAGAGGCCGGCATTTCGGCCGTAATAGCCGCCGATGTGGCTGTCATGGAATATGCCTGTTCCATAGGACAGGAGGTGCATCTGTCTACGCAACTCAACATATCGAATGCATCCGCGCTTCGGTTCTATTCACGCTTTGCCGATGTGGTGGTGCTGGCCAGAGAGCTGAATCTCGACCAGGTGTCGGAGATATACCGCCGCATCAGGACCGATGACATCAGAGGCCCCAAAGGCGACTTGGTGCGGATAGAGATGTTCTGTCACGGTGCCTTGTGCATGGCCGTTTCTGGCAAGTGCTATCTCAGCCTGCACGAACTTGGCTCTTCTGCCAACAGGGGTGCATGTATGCAGGTGTGCCGCAGGTCGTATATAGTGCATGACAAAGAGAGCGACATAGAGCTTGAAGTGGACAATAAATATATCATGTCTCCCAAAGACCTTAAGACCATACACTTCATGGACAGGATGATAGAGTCCGGAGTGCGTGTGTTCAAGATAGAGGGCCGCGCGCGCGGTCCCGAATATGTGCGTGTGGTGACCGAATGTTACAAACAGGCCATACAGTCGTGCCTTGACGGGACTTATTCCGATGAGAAGATAGCCGGGTGGGACGAAAGGCTCAAGACTGTGTTCAATCGCGGTTTCTGGAACGGATATTATCTCGGCCAGCGTCTCGGAGAATGGAGCCGCAATTACGGTTCGGAGGCTACCGAAAAGAAAATATATGTGGGCAAGGGAGTGAAATATTTCAGCAGTCTCGGAGTTGCCGAATTTCTGGTCGAAGCATCGGAGGTGAACGAAGGCGACAAACTGTTGGTCACAGGCCCTACCACCGGAGCGGAATTTCTCACTCTGGAGTCTCCGCGCGTGGAACTGCAACCGGTCAGGACGGTGCACAAGGGCGAGCATTTCTCCATAAAGACGGATTTCAAGGTGAGGCCGAGCGACAAGCTGTATAAACTTGTGTCGGGCGAGGAGATAAAGCGGATGAATCCCGGCGGACGCTGAACATTAACATTACCGGTGTATGGAGAAGAAAGATTACATATTTGAGCTGAAGATGAAAGTGCGCGATTATGAGTGCGATGCGCAGGGCATAGTGAACAATGCCAACTACCAGCATTACATGGAACATACGCGCCATGAGTTCATCTCGTCTCTCGGCCTGCCATTTGCAGGATTGCACGGCGAGGGGATAGACCCTGTGGTGGCAAGGATCAGCATAGCGTTCAAGACCCCTCTCAGAGGCGGCGATGAGTTCGTCTCGTGCATAAACCTGAAGAAAGAAGGCATAAAATATTGCTTCTATCAGGACATATACAGGCTGTCCGACATGAGAATCTCGGCCAAAGGCACGGTGGAAGTGGTGTGCCTTGTGCATGGGAAACTGTGCAACAGCGCATTGTTTGACAAACTTTTTGAAAAATGGGTGAGGTGAACTTTGAAGAAGCGGTGTGCCGCATGGCTTTGATGCAGGTCAAGGGGCTGGGGCTTGCCGGATGCCGCACTTTGATCAATGCCATGGGCAGCGCAAAGGCTGTGTTCGATTATGCAGGCGATTTGAAGTCGTATGTTCACGGGCTGTCGCATGAGATTCTTTCAGAGATATGCGACAAGAAGATTTTCGACAAGCCAAAGCGTGAGATAGATTTCATAGTGAAAAACGGCATAAGGATTCTGCTCGACAATGAGGAAGATTATCCGTCTCGTCTGCGCGACTGCAAGGATGCTCCGCTTTATGTGTTTTTCAAAGGCAATGCCAACCTGAACTCCCTGCATGTGGTCAGCATAGTCGGTACGCGACGTTCCACCGACTATGGCAGGAATCTGTGCCGCGATTTCGTGCATGAACTGTACGGACAGTGTCCCGAAACGGTCATAGTCAGCGGCCTGGCTTATGGCATAGACATAGAGGCTCACAGGGCAGCTTTGGCCGATGGCATGTGCACCATAGGGGTAATGGCTCACGGACTCGACAGGATTTATCCGTTGCAGCACAGGCAGACGGCTGTGGAAATGCTGGAATGCGGCGGTTTGCTGACAGAGTATCTGAGCGGCACGCGCCCCGAACGGTTCAATTTCGTGCAGAGAAACCGTATAGTGGCAGGACTTTGCGATGCTGTGGTGGTGGTGGAGTCTGCTTTGCACGGAGGGGCTTTGATTACAGCTTCGCTGGCCAATGGTTACAACAGAGAGTGCTATGCCTTTCCCGGAAGGATTTCAGATGCCTGTTCGGCCGGGTGCAACAATCTGATAGCAGGGAACAATGCCAAGCTTCTGACTTCGGCTTCCGACTTCGTGAAAGACATGATATGGATGAATACATCCGAGATGATGAAGCCGAGACCAGTGCAGCGTCAGTTGTTTGTGGAGTTGAACGACGAGGAAAAACGCATCCTCGACCTGCTGCGCGACAAAGGAGACATGCAGATAAACAGCCTTGTACTCGAAGCGGGC
This sequence comes from Candidatus Avibacteroides excrementipullorum, assembly GCA_018711405.1. Taxonomy (GTDB): domain Bacteria; phylum Bacteroidota; class Bacteroidia; order Bacteroidales; family Bacteroidaceae; genus Avibacteroides; species Avibacteroides excrementipullorum. Next base: position 23,829 of record DVIH01000089.1, read on the forward strand.
ATTCCGGTAAACAGACTTGTGGTCATGATGTTTGAACTGGAGATGAAAGGTGTAGTCCAAGTTTTGGCCGGAAATGTCTATAAGGCTATCTGATATTTGCCGCCAGTCTTGGAAAGTCTGTTGTTTTGAGTAACTTTGCAAAGTTAAAGTGTAAGTAAATCTTCTTTTTTATGATAAGGATAGAAAAAGCGCGGCTCGAATCGGCCAAGTCGGATCCGGATTCATTTCTTGATGTTTTTTTCTCTTCATATATGAAAGGGTATGAGGATGTATGTGCAGAGCAGATGGCTTCGCTGAACTGGTATATGAACACATTGTTGGCCTATGTCATCGTGAGAAACGAAGTCTCGGATGGAGGTTTCCTGCAACTGATGCACAACGGATACGGCGGATATGTTTTTGACAATCCGTTCGCGAAGTCATTGAAACTTTTCGGGTTGAAAGACCTTTCTAAAATGATATATGATTTGAGAAAGGTGTATCTGACGCACAAGGATGACATAGAGGCCGATTGTTCCGACGATGAGTTTATGGCCAAATACGAGCGTTACGACATGTTGGACGATTATGACGATGAGTTTATAGAGCATGAAGAGGAGTGGACATGTTTTCTTGCCTCCTATGTGGAAGCCAATATGGATAAGTTTGCAGATGAAATAACGGAATGAAATCATGAATTACAAATCTCTTCTCAATCGTTTTCTGAAACTTCTGGTATCTCCTGCTAAAGCATGGAAAGAAATAGCAGGAGAGGAAGAAAGCCTTGATGTGCTTTCGAGCTATGTCTATCCGCTCATAGGTGTTTGCGGCTTCGTTACGTTCATAGCCGAAATCATACGCTATTATGGCGACAAGCAGCCTTATGAGATTTTCCGCATGGTCATAACAGACTGTTGTGTGATGTGTGTGGCTTTGTTCGGAGGTTTTTTCCTGTCGGCCTATGTGGTTCATTGGGCCGGCAACAGATTTTACGGACTTAAAAACAAGTTGTCAGATGTATATGGCTTTGTGGGTTACTCCATGTCTGTGGTGTTTTTCACTTATATGCTGTTTCCTGTATTTGCCGATTCTAGGATTTTACTTTACCTGCTGCAGATCTACACTTTGTCTGTGGTGTGGGAAGGGGTGCCGGCCATGACCGGTGTGGACGATAGCAGAAAAGGCGGTTATACGCTGATTGTTACGGCGGCGATATTGTGTTCCAATATTGCGATATATATGTTATTTAATATTTTGATGTGATGAAAGACGGAAAGAATTTGCATGCCGGTGTGAATATAAAAAACAAGCGTGCTTCTTTTGATTATATTTTTATAGATACTTATACGGCCGGCATAGTGCTGACCGGTACTGAAATAAAATCCGTGAGACAGGGAAAAGCCGGGCTTGTGGATTCTTACTGCTATTTTGCCCAACATGAGTTGTGGGTGAAGAACATGCACATTGCCGAATATTCGTATGGCTCTTACAACAACCATTCTTCGCGGCGCGACAGAAAACTGTTACTGAACAAAAAGGAAATACTGAAACTGGAAGCTGATGTCAAGGAGAGTGGCTTCACCATTGTCCCGGTGCGGCTTTATATCAATGACAAAGGTCTTGCCAAACTTGTAATAGCTTTGGCTAAAGGTAAAAAAATGTATGACAAGCGTCAGTCTATAAAGGAGAAAGAAGACAAACGCTATATGGATCGCTTTTTTAAGAGATGAGATATGGAAAATGAACCGTTGAGAGGGGCTTTTCGTCTGGATGACGAAATCAGAAAACGCATACTTGTGCTGGATGGAGCCATAGGTACAATGATTCAGCGTTACAACTTGACCGAAGATGATTTCAGGGGAGATCGTTTTGCCGATATAGACAGACCGGTGAAAGGCAATAATGACTTGCTTTCGCTTACCGCTCCGCATGTGTTGGAAGACATACACAGGAAATATCTGGAAGCAGGGGCTGATATAATAGAGACAAATACTTTTAATGCAAACCGCATATCTATGTCAGATTACGGCATGGAATCTTTGGTGGAGGAGATGAACATTGCCGCTGTGAAACTTGCCAGGCGGCTTGCCGATGAATATACGGCAAAGAATCCTCTCAGACCGCGTTTTGTTGCAGGTTCGGTGGGCCCGACCAACAAGACATGTTCCATATCTCCTGATGTGGATGACCCTGCAAAGAGAAATCTGTCTTTTGACGATTTGACTGCTGCTTATGAAGAGCAGATGTCAGCGATGCTTACATGCGGGGTTGATGCTGTGCTTGTTGAGACGATATTCGATACATTGAATGCGAAGGCGGCAGTTTTCGCTTTTGAGAATACGTGTGCGAAGACAGGCATAAGAGTGCCTTTGATGCTTTCAGTGACTATCACAGATAAAGGCGGTCATACATTGTCCGGACAGACTATCGAAGCGTTTGTCGATTCTGTATCTCATGCCGGAATCTTTTCCATAGGATTGAACTGCTCTTTCGGGGCAAAACAGATGAAACCTTATTTGGAGAGGATGGCAGAAATATGTCCTTATTACATATCGGCTTATCCCAATGCCGGCCTGCCCGATGCTTTGGGCAGGTATGACCAGACTCCTCAGCAAATGGCGGAACAGATAAGGGAATTCATCGGCGAACGACTTGTGAATATCGTAGGAGGTTGTTGCGGTACAACCGATGAATATATTGCAGCATACAGGCCGTATGTGGAAAATGGACTGCCCCATATTCCTGTAGGGAGGGAATCTTTGTTGAGATTGTCGGGGCTGGAGGAACTAGAGGTAAAGCATGACAATAATTTTCTGAATATAGGTGAAAGGTGCAATGTGGCGGGTTCCAGACGCTTTTTGCGCCTCATTAAGGAAAAGAATTATGAAGAAGCTTTGTCCATAGCCCGCATGCAGGTGACTGACGGTGCACAGGTGATAGATGTGAATATGGATGATGGTTTGCTGGATGCAAAAGCGGAGATGACTCATTTTCTCAATCTGGTAATGTCAGATCCTGATATAGCCCGGATTCCAATCATGATAGATTCTTCCGATTGGACGGTCATAGAAGCTGCGTTGAAATGCCTGCAAGGGAAATCCATTGTCAATTCCATTTCTTTGAAAGAAGGTGAGGATGTGTTCCTGCATAGAGCGAAACTTATACAACGTTACGGAGCCGCCATGGTGGTCATGGCTTTTGACGAACAAGGTCAGGCCGATACTTATGCCCGGAAGACTGAAATATGCGGCAGGGCATACAGGCTGCTCGTGGAAAAAGCAGGGATAAAACCTTATGATATAATATTTGACCCGAATGTGCTTGCCATAGGCACAGGCATAGAGTCTCATAACGCCTATGCCAAAGATTTTATAGATGCAGTGTCATGGATCAAGGAAAATTGTCCGGGGGCATACGTCAGCGGCGGCATAAGTAATCTGTCGTTCGCTTTTCGCGGCAACAACTATTTGCGCGAAGTGCTTCATGCGGTCTTTTTGTATCATGCCATATCGAAAGGGCTTGACATGGGGATAGTCAATCCTGCAGCTTCGGTGCTTTATACTGATATCCCCGATGATTTGCTCTCGGCGGTGGAAGATCTCATTTTCGACAGGAAGAAAGATGCTCTTGAAACACTTATGTCTGTGGTCGGGAATATGGATGTCAATGTGAGTGAAAGCAAAGCCAAAGAGCAGGACTGGCGTAACGGATGTGTGGGCAAAAGACTTGAATATGCGCTTGAGAAAGGCATAGCCGACTATTTGGAACAGGACATGAATGAAGCTTTGGCTGAATATGGGAACAATGCGGTAGCTATAATCGAAGGTCCGCTTATGGAAGGTATGAACGTTGTGGGACAATTGTTTGCTTCCGGGAAAATGTTTTTGCCGCAAGTCGTAAAGACGGCAAGAACCATGAAAAAGGCGGTCGCCATATTGCAACCTTATATAGAAAAAAATGAACCGGCAGTAAAGAAAAAGGTGGGAAAAGTACTCATAGCTACAGTCAAAGGCGATGTACACGACATAGGCAAGAATATAGTGTCGGTGGTAATGTCATGCAACAACTATGAGATTATAGATCTCGGTGTAATGGTGCCTGCTGAGACCATAGTGGAATGTGCCAAGCGCGAGAGACCTGACGTTATAGGCCTTAGCGGTCTCATAACTCCTTCTTTGGCGGAAATGGTGCATGTGGCCGAATTGTTGGAAAAGGAGCATTTCGACATTCCGCTTCTTATCGGCGGAGCCGCTACCGGCAAGGTGCATACCGCACTTAAAATAGATCCGGTCTATTCCGCTCCGGTAATACATGTAAGGGACGCTTCGCAGAATGTCCCGGTATTGGCAAAACTTATGAATCCTTTGTCGCGTGATGCTTTTGTCTGCGAATTGAAGAAAGAATATGCAACAATAGTATCCGACTATGCAGCCAAAGACGATGCTTTGCTTGACCTTGATGCGGCAAGAGAAAGGAGGATTAAACTTTTTTAATCCAATTCCGCAGGTTTGTCCATGAGAAAGAAATATAAGATAGTCATATCCATGTTTTTCATCCTGCTTCTCACCGGAGTGGGAGTGTGGCTTTACAGGATTGAGCCTTTCAAGACAAAATTTGAGGTAAGGGAATCATTGGGAGGAAACCTTTTCCCGTCATTGCTGTTGTCTACGGCTACGACCGATACTGTCATAGTCCAGCCTATGGATACAGCATGGCTTGGCAACCCCAAAAGCGGGATTGGTGTCTTTGTCTCGTCTTCGCGCGGAGTCAGCCGTGTAAGGATTCATATAGGCGAGACGGCATTTTCTTATGAATCCATATCGGAGTTTGTACTTGAAAAATCAAATACCGACTATCTTATTTACCCCGAAATAGGTTGGAAGTATGATGTCTTGCGCAACAATACGCAGGCATTGCCTATAAGTCTTGCGGTATCGGTGGAGAAAAACAAGGTAAATCTCGGCACACAGATAGTCACGTTGTCGGTGAGAAGCATAAACGAATGTATGCTCGGCTATGTGGATTATCAGAACAGATACCGTGACACGAGCATAATGTTTGCTGCTTATGTCAATGAAGACAATGACATGATTGACGGTCTGCTGAGGGAAGCATTGAATTCACGTATTGTCAACCGCTTTTGGGGGTATCAGGACAACAATCCTCGCACTGTGGACAAACAGGTGTATGCCCTGTGGCATGTGTTGCAGAAGAGGAATTTCAAATACAGTTCCATTTCAAACAGCAGCCTGTCGTCCAACGTGGTTTTCGCCCAAAGGGTGCGTACTTTCGATGATGCTTTGAAGTCAGCGCAGATCAACTGTGTGGACGGCAGTGTCATGTTCGCTTCACTGCTTAGAGCCATAAACATAGATCCTGTGCTTGTCAAAACGCCTACACACATGTTTGTGGGTTATTATCTCGACAGACAGCACTCCGATACGGCATTTGTCGAAACGTCCATGATAGGCGATGTAAACCTGGACGATTATTTCCCCGAAGAGCAATTGGATTCAACTATGGTGGGCAAGAGTCAGAAGCAGGTTTCCTCCATCACGTTCGAGAAAGCAAAAGAGTATGCCGGACGTATGTATGAAGCCAACCGCGCGGCTATCGAAAGTCGCGGGCAGGGATTTACTGTCATAGAGATATCCGATGCCGTGCGCCGCAAGATTCAGCCCATAGGCCTTTGATGGCTTAGAAAGCTTCTGTTATGTTGAAATAAAACAGGTTTTGTTTGTTGATGAAGTTGCGTCCGAAGTCGAGACGTATGTTCATTCTCGGTTGCACTTCTATCCTCAGCCCGATGCCGGCGTTGGGCAGCAGCCCTTCTATGCGTGCCGGTGCCGGTCCCATGAATCCGCATCCGCCCCACACGGTCCATCCCAAACGTCTTGCAATGTTGCCCCAAATGTTTTCCTTGTCGCTGTGGAACATGTGTCTGTATTCGACTATGGTTATATGGGAAGATTTGTCTCTGTACTGGCCCATGTAGTAACCGCGAAGGTCGTATGGAGTGCCTGTGGTGATAAGTCGTGAGATAGGCACATTGCCGAATACGTTTTTGCTTTGCACCGTCCATGCCAGTACTTTTCTTTTTCCCACTTCCTTATATTGGCGGTAGTCGAGATCAAATTTGTAGAAATCGGTGTTGCTGCCCAGAAACCTGTTGTATGCAGTCAGCCTCACTTCGGCGAATATGCCTTTGTATGCATTGGCCGGTACATCCCTGCTGTCGTAGTTGGCCACTATGCCTATGCCTGAACTGAAGTTTGTGTAGCGTCCTTTGCCATCGGTGTCGCGGATGTAGTCGGGATCGTTCAGTATGCCTTCGGCGGGGTTGTCCATCTTGTCATACGATATGTCTATCTGCGGCCCCAGATAGAACTGGTTGTCAGATATCCTGAACAGCACATAAGGATTTATTTTCAGGCTGCGGTTGTCATATCTGGTGGTGTTTTTGCCTCTTTCCGTATTTTTGTTGGTCACATACCCCACACCGTAATAGTTTTCCTTGCTTATCTTGTAGCTGAACTCTCCGAACAGCCTTATGTGGTCTTTCTTGAAAAACAGCTGCGGTTTAGATGTGATGTTTATGGTGTTCATGCCTACGGCTACGGCAAAAGGCATGACCGACCTTTTCAGCGTGGTGTCGTTTTTCTCCGTGCGGAATGTCATCAGTATGCTCCCGCCCATGAGGAAGCCGAAATCGGGAGAGTAGCTCGGCCCTCCCAGTATGTTGTAATGAAAGTTTTTCAGTTTTCGTGCCGCTTTCTTTTCCTTGCGCCTTTCCCTGAAACTGTCTGTGGTGGAAACCGTGTCGGATGTCGCGGCGGGAATTTCGTCCGCACTTTTATGCATGGCGCACAGGTCGGGCATGAATGATGCAGACACTATGGCCGCAATGATTATCGTTTTGATGAATTTTCTCATTATATGAATGTATCTGCCTGCAAAGGTAAGCCAAAAGACAGACATTTGCCTGTTGATAAAGATTAAGAATATAAAAATAAGAGATAAAGTGCAGGCACGCCGGGATGAAACGGCAGTTTACTTTTGTCTGTTGTCATACAAATGAGTACCTTTGTGATATGTGATAAAAAAGTATATGAAACATTTGCGATGATTATTCTAAAAAACTGTTTGTTATGGAAACGATAAAGACTATTGGAACTCTTGGCGGCTGGATGAACGATCTGCTCATTTCATGGGGATTTCCGGCGGAATATGCCGATATGTTGGACGAGACTATAGTGGCCGCGCTGATTATATTGTTGGCTGTGGGGCTGAACTATTTCTTTCAGGCGGTAGTGGCCGGAGGGATAAAACGTTACATACGGCGTTTCCCGCGTCGGTGGAATACGTTGCTGGTGGAGCGGAAAGTGATACATCACTTGCTGCATGTGGTGCCGGGCGTACTGATTTACGCTCTTTTGCCTGTGGCTTTCGTCAAGGGCAAGGGCTTGCTCGATTTCTCTCAGCGCATGTGTGCCATATACATTATAGTTACGCTGCTGCTCACGTTGAATTCGGTACTGCTGGTAATGCTTGATATATACAACTCGAAGGAAATCAGGAAAAATCATCCCATCCGAGGGCTTGTGCAGGTGTTGCAGGTATTGATATTCTTTTTAGGCGGCATCATGGTGGTGTCGGTATTGATAGACAAGTCGCCTGTGACGCTGTTTGCCGGTCTTGGTGCCGCCGCGACAGTATTGATGCTGATTTTCAAAGACAGCATATTGGGATTCGTGTCGGGAGTGCAGCTTTCGGCCAACGATATGTTGCGCATAGGCGATTGGGTGACATTGCCGAATGGGAGTGCCGATGGCATCGTAAAGGAAATAACGCTGAATACGGTGAAGATTCAGAACTGGGACAATACCATAACCACCATACCCCCTTATACTATGGTCAACAGCACGTTTCAGAACTGGAGGGGGATGCAGGAGAGCGGCGGTCGCCGTGTGGACAAACGTATCTGGCTGGATCTCGACACTGTCCGTTTCACCACTGCACAGGAGCTTGACAATTTGCGCAAGGACATACCTCTGTTGGCCGGATATGCTCCCGAAAGCGGTTCCGTGCCTACCAACTCGCAACTCTATCGCGTCTACATAGAGCGTTATCTGAGAAGCCAGCCGGTGGTGAATCAGGAACTCGACCTTATTATAGCCCAGAAGGAACCTACGGAGCGCGGCCTGCCCATCCGTGTGTATTTCTTCTCGCGCATCAAGTCATGGAGGGAGTATGAGGTCATACAGTCCGACATATTCGATCACCTGCTCGCCATGGCTCCGCGTTTCGGCTTGAAGCTGTATCAAGGCATCTGATTTTCTGCTGCATTTTATGCCCGCCCGGGATGTGCGCCATCTTTGGTCGGGATCGGCTCGGTAACGGATGAAGATGGCGTACATCCCGGGCGGAGATCGAGCCGATCCCCGGCGGTGCATAAATCTGCATTCCTTTCGGGCTGTGTTTCCGTTTTTTTGTGTACTTTTGTTGCCTGATTAATCATATCATAAATTCATCGCTTGTATGAAATACATTGAAGTCGCTTTTACCGTTACCCCCGATGAAGAATTGGCAAAAGACGTATTGTCATCGTTGCTGTCAGACATAGGTTTCGACAGTTTTGTCTACGAAACCGGCGGCATGAAAGCCTATGTGCCGAAAGATGCGTGGAGCGAAGACGCTCTGGGACAAGCCTTGCGCGGTTTCCCGCTTGACGGAGTGGACCTGTCGTGGCAGGCAGAAGAGGCCGAAGACAAAGACTGGAACGAGGTATGGGAAAAGAATTTCTTCAGCCCCATAGTCATAGGCGACAAATGCGTGGTGCACAGCACATTCCATAAAGATGTGCCCAAAGCGGAATATGACATACTCATCAATCCGCAAATGGCTTTCGGCACCGGACATCACGAGACGACAAGCCTCATGATGGAATATATCCTTGAAAACGACATGAGCGGGAAGCGTGTGCTCGACATGGGGTGCGGCACTTCCATCCTTGCCATACTTGCTTCCAAAAGAGGAGCGGCAGAGATTGACGCCATCGACATAGACAGCTGGTGTGTGGATAACTCGGCGGCCAATGCCACCCTTAACGGCGTGGACAACATGCAGGTGCAACAAGGCGATGCCTCATTGCTGCCCGGACGCAAGCCTTATGACATCATACTGGCCAACATCAACAGAAATGTGTTGACTGCCGACATGCCGTCGTATTCTGCTTGCATGAAAGACGGGGCAGTGATGTTTCTCAGCGGTTTCTATACGGAAGACGTGGAGTGCATAAAGGCATCGGCTGCGGCAAACGGGCTGGAGTTTGTGTCGCGCAAGGAAAAGCACAACTGGGCTTCGGTGATGCTGAGGAAACAGGCGTGAACTAAAGAAAACAGTAAACAGATATAAAACCAAACAAGATACAGAAAATATGATTCTTTTTTTCAGAACATCATCAAAGAGTGTCATAGCTGTGGAGGCTGAAAAGGCTTTCGGCAATGAAGATGTGGAAAAACTGTGCTGGCTGTTCGGCAATGCCGAACCGGACAAGTCTGAGAAGATAAAAGGACCTTTTGTCGGTCCGAGAAAGGAAATGATTACTCCGTGGAGTACGAATGCCGTCGAGATTACCCAAAGCATGGGGCTGGAGGGCATATCGAGGATTGAGGAGTATTTCCCTGTGGCAAGCGAAGACGCAGAATACGACCCGATGCTGCAAAGGATGTATCCGGAACTGGACTGCAACGTGTTTACCACCAACCGGAAACCGGAACCGATCATCTATATAGACAACATAGATGAGTACAACGAGAAAGAAGGACTGGCCCTCTCCAAAGAGGAGATAGACTACCTGCACAAGGTGGAGAACGACTTGGGACGCAAGCTCACCGATTCGGAAGTCTTTGGGTTTGCCCAGATCAACTCCGAACATTGCAGGCACAAGATATTCGGCGGCACTTTTATTATCGATGGCGAGGAAAAGGAATCATCGCTGTTCCAACTCATAAAAAATACCACAAAGGAAAATCCCAACAGGATAATATCGGCCTATAAGGACAATGTGGCTTTTGCCAAAGGACCTGTGGCAGAGCAGTTCGCTCCCGCCGACCATTCCAAACCCGATTATTTCAGGATAAAAGACGTGGAGACGGTCATATCCATCAAGGCAGAGACACACAATTTCCCCACAACGGTAGAGCCGTTCAACGGAGCATCCACCGGCACCGGAGGAGAGATAAGAGACAGGATGGGCGGCGGACAAGGCTCTATGCCAATAGCCGGCACCGCTGTGTATATGACATCCTATCCGAGACTGGGGCACGGCCGCACTTGGGAAGAAATCCTGCCCGTGAGGAAATGGCTGTATCAGACGCCCGAACAGATTCTGATAAAGGCTTCAAACGGAGCATCCGACTTCGGCAACAAGTTCGGACAGCCGCTTATCTGCGGTTCGGTGTTGACTTTTGAACATAAGGAAGACGATGTGACCTACGGATACGACAAAGTCATAATGCTTGCAGGCGGTGTGGGCTATGGCACGCGGCGCGACTGCATAAAGGGAACACCGGAGAAAGGCAACAAGATAGTTGTAATAGGCGGAGATAATTACAGGATAGGACTTGGAGGCGGTTCTGTCTCATCCGTAGACACCGGACGCTATTCCAGCGGCATAGAACTCAATGCCGTGCAGAGAGCCAATGCCGAAATGCAGAAACGTGCCTACAATGTGGTGCGTGCATTGTGCGAGGAGGACAGCAACCCCATAGTCTCCATACATGACCACGGCTCGGCAGGACATGTGAACTGCCTGTCTGAACTGGTGGAAGACTGCGGCGGCATAGTGGAGATGGACAAATTGCCGATAGGCGACAAGTCGTTGTCGGCAAAGGAAATCATAGCCAACGAATCGCAGGAGAGGATGGGACTCCTCATCAGGGAAGATGCCATAGAACATGTGAAGCAGATTGCCGACCGCGAAAGGGCACCTATGTATATCGTGGGCGAGACTACAGGCGATCATCGTTTCGTGTTTGAACAAGCAGACGGGAAAAGACCGTTTGACCTGTCTGTGTCGCAGATGTTCGGCAGTTCTCCCAAGACCTATATGAAAGATGTGACAGTGCATCATGGATACTCCGATGCGGAATATGACGCAGCCCATATCAACGAATATCTGGAGAAAGTGTTGCGCCTGGAGGCTGTGGCCTGCAAGGATTGGCTGACCAACAAGGTAGATCGTTCCATCACAGGAAAGGTGGCATGCCAGCAGTGCAAGGGCGAATTGCAGCTTCCGCTCAGCGACTGCGGAGTGGTAACCATAGATTACAGAGGTGACAAAGGCATAGCAACTTCCATAGGTCATGCGCCTCAGGCCGGTCTGGTGGACGCCGCTGCCGGATCTGTTCTCTCTGTGTCGGAGGCTTTGACCAACATAGTCTGGGCCAATCTCGTAGAGGGATTGTCCACCGTGTCACTATCGGCCAACTGGATGTGGCCTTGCCGTTCGCAACAAGGGGAGGATGCACGGCTCTATTCGGCTGTGAAGGCGCTTTCCGACTTCTGCATAGAGCTTGGCATCAATGTCCCGACAGGAAAAGACTCGTTGTCTATGACGCAGAAATATCCTGACGGCAGCAAAGTCATATCTCCGGGTACGGTAATTGTTTCTGCCGGAGGCGAGGTGGCTGACGTGAAGAAAACTGTGTCTCCAGTGTTGGTGAACAAGAAGAACACAACGCTCTATCACATAGATTTCAGCTTCGACAGTCTTGAGTTGGGCGGTTCCGCATTCTTCCAGTCTCTTGGCAAACTGGGAGAGAAGACACCTGTGGTAAAAGATGCCGAATATTTCAAAAACGCATTCAATGCTGTGCAGCAACTTGTGAATGAAGGTTATATACTGGCCGGTCATGACATCTCCGCCGGAGGACTTATCACAACATTGCTCGAAATGTGCTTCTCAAATGTGGAGGGCGGATTGGAAATAGAGCTTGACCGTTTCAAAGAGACAGACCTTGTAAAAATATTGTTTGCCGAGAATCCGGGTGTGGTTATCCAGGTGAAGGACAAAAACAAGAAAGAAGTAAAGGAAATCTTGGAGAAAGCCGGTGTAAGCTGTGTCAAGATAGGCAAACCTGTGGAGGAAAGGCATATATTGGTATCGAAAGACGATGCAACCTACCAGTTCGGCATAGATTACCTGCGCGATGTGTGGTATGAGTCTTCATATCTGTTGGACAAGAAGCAGTCAATGAACGGCTGTGCTGAAAAGCGGTTTGAAAATTACAAAAAGCAGCCGGTGGAATTCCGTTTCAACGATGATTTCACAGGTGCCATGTCACAGTACGGCATATCGCAGGACAGACGGGTACCGACCGGCATAAAGGCTGCCATAATAAGGGAAAAAGGCACCAACGGAGAAAGAGAAATGGCCTATTCCCTCTATCTGGCAGGATTTGATGTGAAAGACGTGGCTATGACCGATCTCATCAGTGGCAGGGAAACCCTTGAGGATATCAATATGATAGTCTACTGCGGCGGGTTTGCCGATTCGGATGTGCTTGGCTCGGCCAAAGGCTGGGCGGGCGGAATCTTGTTCAACTCGAAAGCCAAAGAGACGCTCGACAGATATTACGCACGTGAAGACACGCTTTCGCTGGGTGTATGCAATGGCTGCCAGCTCATGATAGAATTGGGACTGATAACTCCTGACCACAAAGAGAAACCGAAGATGCTGCACAACGATTCGCACAAGTTTGAATCATCCTATCTGGGACTGACCATACAGACCAACCGCTCTGTTATGTTCGGTTCGTTGAGCGGCAATAAGCTGGGACTGTGGGTGGCTCACGGTGAAGGCAAGTTTGATTTGCCTTATTCGGAAGATGAATATAATATCGTGGCCAAGTATTCCTATGACGAGTATCCCGGCAATCCTAACGGTTCTTCTTATTCGGCTGCGGCCATAGCTTCGGCCGATGGCAGGCATATCGCCATGATGCCGCATCTGGAGCGTGCCATATTCCCTTGGCAAAATGCATGTTATCCTGCCGACAGAAAAGGCGATGAGGTCACTCCGTGGATAGAGGCTTTTGTCAATGCACGCAAGTGGGTGGAAGCCAAGATTAAGAAATAATTGTACGGATTATATATTTTAAGGTGGAGAGCGGCCCGGAACATGTCGCTCTTCACTTAAACTTTTTTCGGATATGAGCTTAAAGTTATTCTTCATTTTCATGAAGATCGGTCTTTTTACGATAGGCGGCGGATATGCCATGGTGCCTCTTATCGAGGAGGAACTTGTCAGAAAGAGAAAATGGCTGGGGGAAAAAGAGTTTATAGATGTGTTGGCGGTGTCGCAATCCATACCTGGCATATTGGCTGTGAATATGGCCATATTTGTGGGGCAGAAGATTGTGGGCTTCAAAGGCAGCGTCATGAGTGCATTGGGCACGGTACTGCCATCTTTCATAATAATACTTGCCATAGCTTTTGCTTTTTCCGAATTTCAGGACAATGAAGTCGTGCAGCGGGTGTTCAAAGGGATTAGGCCTGCTGTCGTGGCTCTTATCGCCGCTCCTTGTTTTAAGATGAGCAAATCGGCAGGGCTGAACAAGAAGAATATATTTATACCGTTGGTGGCTGTCATTCTCATTTGCGTGTTGTATGTGTCTCCCATATATGTCATTATTGCTGCCGGTCTGGGTGGTTTCGTTTACGGACGGTTAAGGAAGGAGGAGGTGAAATGATACTGATGTTTTTCCAGTTGTTCTGGACTTTCTTCAAGATAGGACTGTTCGGTTTCGGTGGCGGTTATGCCATGATTTCAATGATACAAGGCGAGATTGTGACCAAGTATGGCTGGATAGGGCATAAGGAGTTTACCGATATAATAGCCATAAGCCAGATGACGCCGGGACCGATAGGCATAAACTCTGCTACTTATGTGGGATATACATCGGTGGTCAATGCCGGAGGGGAAACATGGCTCGGCATATTGGGGTCGGCCATAGCTACTTTTGCTGTGGTTTTGCCTTCTTTCATCCTGATGCTCACGGTGAGCCGCATGCTCATACGTTACGGGCATACCCGCACGGTGGAAAGTGTTTTCATGGGGCTTCGTCCTGCTGTTGTGGGATTGATCGCTTCTGCTGCCATCATCCTGATGAATACGGAAAATTTCGGAAGTCCTGAGACCGACCTTTATCATTTTGTCATAAGCGTTGTTATATTCCTGCTGGCTTTCATTGCCACTTTGAAGAAGTGGGTGCATCCCATTATGGCCATAATCATAGCGGGGGTTGCAGGCTTTTTCCTGTTCTGACAAGATGTCTGGTCAGTCTGTCTTGTCGGCGGCATCGGTGTTGTCGGTCAGTTCTTTTGTGTCTATATATTCGTTGCCGTGCAGCAGTCTTTCGGGAATATGTTTGTTCCGGTAGTCTATACCCAAATTGCGCAACAGTTCAAGTTTCCTTATGGCATTGTCTTTTCCTGTGGAGAGGCGTTTCATGGCTTCTTCGTAATTGTTTTCTGCATTCTCTATGCTTTTCCCGACTTTCTCCATGCTTTCACAAAATGCGCACAGTTTTGCATATATGTCGCTTGCGGTTTTCACTATTTTCATGGTATTGATGTTCTGCTCCTCTTTTTTCCATAAGGCGGAAACCATTTTGAGTACCGAAATGAGGTGCATGGGGCTTACTATCATTACCCTTTTGTCGTATGCGTCCATCCAGAGGCGGCTGTCCTGTTCCATTGCGAGCATATAGGCGTAGTCGTTGGGGATGAACATCATGACGAAATCTACCGACTTCACATAGTCCTGATATGATTTTCCGGCCAGTTCTGACACATGTTTCCTTACTGACAGTACGTGCTCTTTGGCCGCAACAGTCTTTTCGTCTTCGTTTTCAGCTTCGGTGTATCTCAGATATGCGGTGAGCGATGTTTTCGAGTCTATTATTATTTTTGTATCATCCGGGTAGTAGACGATGACATCCGGGCGCATCTTCTTTTCGCTTTCGCTTGTCAACGGCTTTCCTGTCTTGTCGCGCAGCGTCTCTTGTGTGTCATATTCCCTGCCTTTGGTCAGTCCGCTGTGTTCCAGCATTGTTTCGAGTATGTGTTCTCCCCAGTCACCCTGAATCTTGGCGTTGCCTTTCAACGCTTGTGCCAGTCGTCGTGCGTCATCGCTTATCTGTTTGTTGGCTGTCACGAGTTTTTCTATCTGTTGTTGCAGCGAAAACCGTTCCCGCGTGTCTGCATTGTAGGTGTTTCTCACGGTCTCTCCGAATTCCGAAAGCTTTTCTTTCAGCGGCGAAAGCACCTTGTCCAGTTCGTTGCGGTTGGTGTCGAGAAACACCCTCCTGTTGTGTTCCAAGATGCTTCCTGCCAGCCGTTCAAATTCGGCGTTCATGAGCTGCTGCCTTATGTTGTCGGCTTTTTCCTTTTCCTCATCGCTTTTCTTTTCGGCTTCGAGGGCTGCGTTTTTTCTTTGCAGTGCGATGATTTGTGCTGTCGCCTCTTTTTGTTCGGCCGACAGTTTGTCAAGTTCCGTTCTGGCCAGTTGCAGTTCTTTTTCTTTTATGCGTACTTCGTTTTCCATGCGCATGTTTGCGGCAGCGGCTTTTCTGTGTATCAGAACCATTGCAATGGCTGCAACTGCCGCCGTCATGCTGATGCCTATTATCAGGTCCATGTCATGTATGTTTTTACGACCTTGATATTTTCAGTCCGCATTCCGACAGAGACATGTCCACAAACCGCGCCTTGTCGTTGGGGCGGTTTTGCATGAGTGTCTTCTTTATCAGTCCGGCCGATTCTATGTCTTTGGCTACCATGTAGAGGAATCCTCCGCCTCCCGCACCGGGCAGTTTGTATCCCAGACAATAGTCTTTTATCAGACTTATTATGTTTTCTATGCTTTGCGGCGCTGTGCCTCTGTCGAGGGCTTTGTTCTGTTCCCAAGTCTTGCCTATCATTCTGCCGTATTCCTCGAACTTGCCGTGCTGTATGGCATTGAATGTCTCTATGGCATGGTTTTTCATGTCGTGCAGTATGGCAAGATGTGCGGTTTCGTTGAGGAACATCGATTCCACTATCTCGCTGAGGATGTTCTTGGCCACTCGTGTTATGCCGGTGTAGTAGAGCAGGTGACAGTCTTTGTATGCCGGGTCGGTGAATATGTATCCCGGCAGCCAGCTCACCTGTGGAATCTGATTGAATCCGGCTTCTGTCTGCAACAGTTTCACGCCGTGCAATATGCCTCCGTACTGGTCTTGCCATCCGCCTCCGGTGGTAAGCAGCTGTTCCAGTATGAGCGTATGCGTGCCTATGCTGTTTTTGTCCCAGTTCAGTTTGCAGAAGTCCGACAGTGTGCCCAGCACGGTAGATGCGAGTATGGAGCTTGTGCCGAGTCCGGAACCTGCCGGCACGGCCGACAGCAGTGTCAGTTCCAGTCCTCCGCCTATGTCTTTGAGCTGTTCTTCCAGGCTGTTGTACCTCACCTGGCAGAAGTCGGGATGGAATCCGGCCAAAGCCAATGCCGCTTTGGGTATGGAGAAAGCGGAGCCTACTTTGTTGAAGTTCTTTATCTCGTCAAACTCTGTTATGACTTCCATCGCTCCCATGTCTATGGAACGCAATATGATGTGGTGTTCCTTGCACGGTTTTATATATACTTGCAACGGAGGCTGTCCGTTCAGCTCTATGGCCATGTTCACTACGTTGCCTCCGGCATAGAGACTGTATGGCGGGGTATCGCTCCATCCTCCGGCCAGGTCTATCCTGACAGGGCATCTGCCCCATACTATCTGGTCGGGGTAGACGTCTATGACCGGGCGGTTTTTGTTGTCCGACAATGTCTTTATCAATGTCTTTCTCAATACTTCAAACGCTTTGTCGTTTTCTTCCGCACTGTTGCCTTGACCGGTCAGTTTCATGACCTGTTTCCTGAATGCATGATAGTGCATCAGGTTGATGGGGCTTTCATCGTCGGGCAACTGTCCCGGCATCTTTATGCCGTTTTCGGCGAATGCTTTTGCCGCATCGTCCAGGTTTATCTGATAGAATATACTTTTCTTGTAGTTTGCTGCTATGGCGGGCCAGTTATGGACCATGTATTGTTTCCTCTGTGCGTACAGGCGTCTCAGGTCGGCTTTGGCCGACAGTTCTCCGGCCGACATCTTCTCTGCCGACAGCCATATCTCTTTACCGTTGCGGCTGTTGTCTGCAGAGAGCATCCACCGTAGCACGCGCTCGAGTTCGTCAGTATCTTTGCATACGGGGAACAGGGGCAGATATTGCATGTCGGTGCATCCTCCGGCCAGTTCAGTCAGGTCTAAGCCTCTGTCATTGCACCATTTGGCCAACGGTTCTTTCAGATATATGGTCGAGGCGTCTTGCGGATTGCCTTTGAACGGGTCGTCTATGCCGTACGGACGTGCCGCGTATGCGGTGCCGTTTACCGGTACTATGTCTATGCACATGCCGGGTGCGAGCGACAGGTGCCAGTCGTTTTCGGGTATGCCGGTCAGTATATGGTCTTCAGACAGTTGCATGTCTCGGGCTATGCAACTGTTTTCTATCCAGATATTCTTATGCTTTTCCGTGAATTTTATCCTTATGTCGGAGTTTTGCGTGAACAGATCTGTGCTGGGTTTTATGCGTTTGTGCATTATCTCCCGCTGGTCGTTCACGAGGTTTTGTATCCTGCAAGTCGACGATATGAGTTCCCTGCTTGTGCCGTAATGGTAGAATTCGCCTCCGGCCAGCGGCATTATGGCTACGGTCAGTCCGTTTATATCTTTGTCGGCAATCTTGGGGTTTTCGCCCAAAGCTTTGCCGAAGTCCGAATAAAGGTCGTAAAACACCCGTTTGCCGTCTTTGTCATAGCATTTGTGCCGCAATACCGACACAGCCTTGTCGCTCAGCAGCCAGATGCCTATGTCCATGAGGAAGAAATAACGTTCGGTCAGTTCGTTGAGTTCCTCTATGCTTGGTTTTTGCAGCATGAAGGCCAGTCTGTCGGGAGTATTCCTGTCGGAAACGAACACGCCGTGCCTTGTGGCGAGGGTGGGATCTACCCAGAGTCCGTAGCACACCACGTCGGCATGGGGGATAGGGGCAAGTTCTTTTGTGGTTCTGATATATACGTCTCCGCTTGCCACGAGTGTATGTATGGAGTCGGGGGCTTTTTTCATTATCTTCTCATACAGTGGTATTTGCAGCGACAGCAGGTTTTGTCCCAACTTCTGTCCTCTTTCCCAGCGGAATACCGGTATGGGGGTCAGTATCTTGCCCGAAGGGGCATAGGCCGGCAGCCGTCTGCTTTCCCCGCCGGCATGTAGGAGTATGCGCTTTTCCTTTCCTGTCCAAGCATCGAAGCCATCGTTGTTTCCGTTTTCGTCCCATTGGCATTTTTCGAGCAGCCAGGTGGTGCCTCCTCCTGAGCCTAATTTGTGATCTACGGGGTCTGATGTGCAGAACCATTCTTTTCTGTCGGCATTTTCCAACTCGTAAAAGCTTTCCGTTATATTCGGGGGAAGGGATAAAAGTTTCAGCATGTTTGCAACGTTTTTTATTTTATCACAAAATTACTGTTTAATTCCCAAGTAGCAAATACAGGACGTGCCAAAACGGGTGAAAAAAGATGTGCGCCATCTTTGCCCGGGATGTGCGCCATCTTCGGTCATGATCGGCTCGGTGTCCGGCAAAGATGGCGCACATCTTTTCGGGGCATGTCTGAGCGGCAATTTGTCGGCCGGAAAGTTATTCTTCCGGTTTTTGTTGGCTCATTGAGGCATTTTCCATAAATTTGCAATCATTTTTTAAGAAAAGACCTAAACGATAATCTGAGAAAGATATGTTTGACAATTTAAGCGAGAGACTCGAAAGATCCTTCAAGATATTGAAAGGCGAGGGACGGATAACCGAAATAAATGTAGCGGAAACCCTGAAAGATGTGCGTAAGGCATTGCTTGAGGCGGATGTCAATTATAAGGTGGCGAAGACTTTTACCGATACGGTCAAGGCCAAAGCTTTGGGACAGAATGTCCTTACGGCATTGAAGCCGAGCCAGGTGATGATAAAGATCGTGCATGACGAGCTTACGGCACTCATGGGAGGAGAGGCTTCCGACTTGAAATTGAAAACCGATCTTTCCATAATCCTCATGTCGGGACTGCAAGGTTCCGGTAAAACCACATTCTCCGGAAAGCTGGCGAGGATGCTCAAGCTGAAAAGAAACAAGAAACCTTTGCTGGTGGCGTGCGATGTCTACCGTCCTGCCGCTATCGATCAGTTGAAAGTCTTGGGAGAGCAGATCGAAATACCGGTCTATTCGGAGCCGGACAGTAAGAACCCGGTACAGATTGCACAACATGCAGTGCTTGAGGCAAAGTCGAAAGGCTATGACGTGGTAATCATCGATACCGCCGGACGTCTTGCCATCGACGAACAGATGATGCAGGAGATTGCAGCCATAAAAGAAGCTGTGAAGCCCGACGAAACACTGTTTGTGGTCGATTCCATGACGGGACAGGATGCTGTGAATACTGCCAAAGAATTCAACGACAGGCTTGATTTCGATGGAGTGGTGCTGACGAAACTCGACGGAGATACGCGAGGCGGTGCGGCTTTGTCCATAAAGACTGTTGTGAACAAACCTATAAAATTCATCGGAACAGGCGAGAAACTCGATGCCATAGATGTGTTCTACCCCGACCGTATGGCGGGGCGTATCCTCGATATGGGCGACGTGCTCTCCATAGTAGACCGCATCAACGAGCAGTATAACGAGGAAGAGGCACGCAAACTCCAGAAAAAGATACAGAAGAACCAGTTCGATTTCAACGACTTCATGGCTCAGATACAGTCCATAAAGAAAATGGGTAACTTGAAAGAACTCGCATCGATGATACCGGGACTTGGCAAAGCAGCCAAAGACATAGACATTGACGACAATGCATTCAAGAGCATAGAAGCCATAATCAACTCCATGACACCTAAGGAGAGGAGCCATCCGGAGATATTGAACGGGTCGAGGAGGCAGCGCATCGCGAAAGGAAGCGGCACCAACATACAGGAGGTGAACCGCCTGCTGAAACAGTTTGACCAGACGCGCAAGATGATGAAGATGGTCACCGGCAGCAAAATGGGTAAGATGATGACGAAATTCAAACATTGATATATTATGCAACTGATAGATGGAAAGGCTGTAGCCGAACAGATAAAAAAGGAAATTGCTCAGGAAGTGGCCGACATTGTGGCCAATGGGGGCAAAAGACCGCATCTTGCGGCCATACTTGTAGGACATGACGGAGGAAGCGAGACCTATGTGGCATCCAAAGTGAAAGCGTGCGAGACGTGCGGTTTCAAATCATCGCTCATCCGCATGGAAGATACAGTGTCGGAAGACGAACTGCTGGCAAAGGTAGATGAACTGAACAACGATCCGGATGTAGACGGGTTCATAGTGCAGTTGCCGTTGCCGAAACACATCTCCGAGCAAAAGATTATAGAGGCTATAGACTACAGGAAAGATGTGGACGGATTCCACCCCATCAACGTGGGACGCATGTCGATAGGACTCCCTTGCTTCGTGCCGGCCACACCGTTCGGCATCATCGAATTGCTTAGGCGATATAAGATAGAGACCTCAGGCAAGAAATGCGTGGTGTTGGGACGCAGCAACATAGTGGGCAAGCCCATAGCCAATCTGCTCATGCACAAAGGCTATCCCGGCGATTGCACCGTCACCGTATGCCATAGCCGCACCAAAGATATAAAGGCGGAATGCCTGGAGGCCGACATCATAATAGCAGCTCTCGGTTCGCCGCACTTTGTCACGGCCGATATGGTAAAGGACGGATGCGTGGTGATAGACGTAGGCACAACCAGAGTGCCCAATGCCTCTGCCAAATCGGGATTCAAACTCACCGGCGATGTGAAGTTCGATGAAGTGGCTCCGAAATGTTCTTATATCACTCCCGTACCCGGCGGAGTGGGACCGATGACCATAGTCTCTCTCATGCACAACACTTTGCTGGCAGGAAAGAAAGAGATATACAGGAAATAACAGCCTTGCAGCAAAGAGGATAGGGGATGCCTTGATTAATATTTCTTCGATAGGTATTGCCGATTCAAAGAATATTTGTATTTTTGCAGTCGATTTAAGAACACGGTGGATGTAGCTCAGTTGGTTAGAGTGCCGGATTGTGGTTCCGAAGGTCGAGGGTTCGAGCCCCTTCTTCCACCCAATGTATTGCAGAGGCGTATGGAGGTATTTCTTTCATACGCTTTTTTTATGACTGCACAGTAGAAGTTATAGTATTAGCGGAATGGATCTTTGCGATTATCTCAACGAAAGTCAGGCCGAAGCCGTTGCCTATTGCGATGGCCCGGAGCTTGTCATTGCCGGAGCCGGTTCGGGCAAGACTCGTGTGTTGACATATAAAGTAGCATATCTCATAGAAGAAAAAGGTTACCTGCCTTATAATATCCTGGCATTGACATTCACCAACAAGGCGGCCAATGAAATGAAAAGCAGGATTGCCGACATAGTAGGGGCGGATAGGGCGAAACAGTTGTGGATGGGCACTTTCCACTCCATATTCCTGAAGATACTGAAGATTGAACATGAGGCGATAGGTTTCTCGGCCGATCTGATAGTGTATGACACGTCAGACTCTAAAAGCATGATACATTTCATCATAAAGGAGATGGGACTTGACGACAAGACATACAAGCCCGGTGTGGTGCTGGGACGCATCTCCAATGCCAAAAACCATCTCATTTCCCCTTCTGCCTATGAGAATAATTACGACCTGATAAATGCCGACAGACATGCCGGGCTGGGGGCGCTTTGCCGCATATACCGCACCTATTGGGACCGGTGCAAGGCTTCGGGCATAATGGATTTCGATGACATATTGGTCTATACATACATACTGCTGAGCAGCAATGAGGAGATAGCCGACAAATATCGCAGGAGATTCAAATATATATTGGTAGACGAGTACCAGGACACCAACTTCGTGCAACACAGCATCATGTTGCAACTGACAAAGTCGCACCATAACATCTGTGTGGTGGGCGATGATGCGCAGAGCATATATTCGTTTCGTGGAGCCAATATAGAGAATATTCTCTCTTTCAGGGAATCATATCCCGAAACAAAACTGTTTAAGCTGGAGTGCAATTACCGTTCCACCGGATATATAGTAGATGCGGCCAACAGTCTGATAGCCAACAACCGGAAACAGCTGAAGAAAAAAGTCTTTTCAAACAGGGAAATGGGTAATCCCATAGCCGTCATGCCGGCCTATTCCGATATAGAAGAGGGCATGATAGTGGCTCACAAAGTGAAAAGCCTTTGCCGCAAAGGATATGGATATAAGGACTGCGCCATACTCTACAGGACAAATGCCCAGTCGAGGATTTTCGAGGAGACGTTGAGGAAATTCTCCATTCCTTACAAGATATACGGCGGACTGTCTTTCTATCAGCGTAAGGAAATCAAAGATGTCACGGCCTATTTCCGGTTTGTCTGCAACCATTATGACGAGGAGGCTTTCAGGCGGATTATCAATTATCCCAAGCGGGGGATAGGGCCTGCTACCGTGAACAATATCCTCAATGTAGCCGGCGATAACAGAGTGGGGGTATGGGATGTCATTACCGATATTGACAGCTATGCTCCGGATATGTCGAAAGCGACGAAAACTAAGATAAAGTCGTTTGCCGATATGATAACAGGCATGTCGGAATTTGTGGACAATGCTTACGAAGCAGGGATCAATATCGTAAGGCAATCGGGCATAATGAAAGAATTTGCGGATAATAATCCAGAGAATGAAGAGAAAAGGAAGAACTTAGAGGAGTTGGTTAACGGTATGGCAAGTTTCTACAATGAGCGTCTGGAAGAAGACAATGAGGCTGCCGGGCTGATTGATTTCCTTTCTACAATCTCTTTGCTGACCGATCAGGATGAAGACAATTCGCTTGCTGACCGTATCACTCTCATGACTGTGCACGCTGCCAAAGGTCTGGAATTTGCCAATGTCTTTATAGTAGGGTTGGAGGAGAATCTGTTTCCTTCGCAGTTGAGTTATGGCAACCAAAGGGAACTGGAGGAGGAGAGGCGTCTGTTCTATGTGGCGTTGACGAGGGCTAAGGACAATTGTTTCCTGTCGTATGCCAAGTCGCGATTCCGTTTCGGGAAAATGGAGTTCAGCGCTCCGAGCAGGTTCGTGAGCGAAATATCTCCTGAATATTTGAACTATGACGGCATTGACGGCAAACCTGCCTTTGAGGAACGCAAAGTCGTGGTGAGGCCCGATATCTCTGCAATGAAAAAAATATCCTCGCGGGGAAAAGCAGCACCTGCTTCAGGCCTTTCGGCTGAGTTTCATGACGGTCAGAGGGTGAAGCATGCGCGTTTCGGTCTCGGCACGGTGAAGTGTTGCGAAGATGAAGGCGACAATGCCCGCGCTGTAATAGAGTTTGACAATTTCGGCGAAAAGACCCTGTTGCTCAAATATGCCAAACTGGAGAAAGCATGATTATGACAGAAAGTCTTTCATTATGCATTCTGCATTGGCATTGAATGCCTTTATGCCTTCTTTTTCCAGCAGTTTCAGCTTGGCCTTGTCTGTTTCGTCCATCATTATGGCCTTGTTCTCGTCTATTTTGAAGTTTATGCGGCGGTAGTCGAACAGCGGATTGCCGATGTTCTTGTCGGCCACTCCGTAGCACAGTTGGTGTATCATTGTCTCTGTGCTGTGCGACAGTCCCTGCATGATGTTTTCCAAAAGGTTCAGTTTCAGGTTTTTCAATAGCCATAACCTCAGTTCTATCTCCGATTTTGCCTTTATTTTGGGATATAGGTGTGTGCCTGTGCCGAGCGACAGCAGTTTTATCTCGTCCAGTCGCTTGCCGAAAGCCGATTGCGATTCCACTATGCCTATCATGGCCGGATTGTTGGCCGCCACGCTTCCGTCCACCATATAGTTGAGCGACTGTTTCACGCCTTCATTGTCCACATATTCAGCGTCATACGGGGCGAAGTAGGTAGGTGCTGCCGAAGTGGCCAGTGCTATCTGGTAGGCCGGAGTGTCGGAATAGAAGTCCTGTTCGCCGTAAGGTTTGTTCTTGCATACGGCAAGGCTGCCCGACATGAAGTTGTACACGGGTATGCACACGTTTGTCTTGCAGTCCGACAGTCTTGGCTGCCGGCCGTTGTTGTATTTGGCGAACGTTTTTTTCAGCAGGTTTTCCAGCCCTTTCCTGTCATAGGCAGACTGGTACAGTTGCCTGATATAGTTGCGCTGATGGCCGAATATGGTGTCGGCATGTGCCAGGTAGAGTTCTTTTATTTCGTTTGCCGGTATGCCGAGCGAAAGGGCTATGGTGATGATGCCGCCTGTGGATGTGCCGCATATCAGGTCGAAGTTCTGGTAGATTTGCCATTTGTCGCGTCCTGCGTCTTTCAGCCTTTTCTCTATGTTTTCCAGAACGGTTATGGGGAATATGCCTCTTATGCCTCCTCCGTCTATTGACAGAATCCTGAATTTGTTGTTGTCCATGATGTCTTATGTGGTTTGCAAAAACGCGATAAAAGTAGAAAATCAAACAGTTTCCCGGTGTTTACGGCTTATGAATTTTAATTAAATAATTATAATGGCGGGAGATTTTGAAGTGCGTCTATCTCCTCCTGTAGCGCATTGAGGAATGCGGCGGCGTGCGCACCGTCCATCTGTGTGTGGTGGAACTGGAATGACACCGTCAGTGTGGTCTTGAATAGTTTCTTCGTGTATTTGCCCCATATCATGAAGGGGTTGTTGAATATGCCGCTGTACATGCCCACCGCACCGTCTATGTCGCATTGGGCAAGGGCCGATGTGCCTATCACCATGCTGTCGGTTATGTCGTGGTTCTCGCATGTCTCGGCCACGATTCCGGTCAGGCGGAGGTAGTCTTCGTTGAACGCAGGCAGATGGTCAGAGAAAGGTATGTCGCAAGAGCTTACTTCTCCCCGACGGTTGGCTACTATGGCGTTGACTGCTATGCTGTCAAATCGGTAGAGCTTTTTGCCTATCGGAAGCATGTAAAATTCCTTGATTCGGCTTGCGGCACGGCCTATGCACCAGCACATCAGCATGTTGAATTTCAGATGTCTTTTCCTGCTTGCCTTGATGAGCCGGCTCACGTCCAGCGTTTTTATGAGTGTCACCATAGGCATGGGGGCATCCGTCCACATCTTGAATGCGTATGCGCGTGTGGTTTTTTCGGGATCTATTTCTATCATTTTTCGGGAGATTTGTATATGTGTCGTTGTTTGCTGATTATCAGATGTTTATGGTGGCGGCTTTCGGGGGCGGAAATCATCGGCTCGATCCCGGGCGATGATCGGCTCGGTATCGGGTGAAGATGGCGTACATCCCGGGCAAAGATGGCGTACATCCCGACCCGTTGCCGAGCCGATGTCATATCCCGGAAAAAGTTGACTTCTCTTTTTCGGAAAAAGTTTTATGTGGGAGGAGCCATCGGGTCAGTCTTCGTCACCGAATCAGTCCCATTGGCCTCTGTGGTTTCGGTCGTGTCTGTAGTCATGTCTGTCGTGGCAGCATCCGCGATTGCGGTGTCCGGCAGGTTCGTGCCATTCGTCTGCCCATCCGTCGCAGCAGTAGTCGCCGCACACGCGGCCATCGTTCCATCCGTCATCGGTGTATCGGTGCGCCACGCGCCCTTTTTCCGATACTATATAGATGTGGTCACGGCGGTCGGTGTCTATTTGCACGGCATAGAAGCGTCCGTCGGGTGTTTCTACAGCCATGTTGTCATTGTCGTCTATGTGCCGGAATGAGTATCCCATCCGTTCCATTGCCTTTACCACAGTCTTGGGCAACTGTGTCCTGCGCAATTCCCATACCGTGCGCACCCAGTCGTGCCGTCTGTTGAAGATGAGTGTCTTTTCCGTGCCTTTATGGCCTATTTTCACTTCCAGGTGTCCGTCATCATAGTCCCTGTCGATGATGCGGCAACCGGGATATTTCTTTTTTATGAAGCGGTCTATGTCATGTGTCGGACGGTGCATCGCAGCGATTTCATTGCTGCATACCGCATCGGGCATGTCTGATGCATGTATCTTGCCCGGCGAGAGCAACATGCATGTCAGCATTGTGGCGAAAAATAATAATTTAGTCTTCATGTCTTGAAAAAGTTTGTATGTCGCAAAGTTAATGATTATTTGGCAAAACTCTGAAACGGACTGTGATGAAACATTGCTCTCGGTATGTTATTTTCTTATGTTGATAATAGACACGAAATATTATGGCAATGCCATGCAATATAATTTTGATAAGCCTGCTGTTCATTCAGGCAATATGTATCAGATATATGCTTATGTGAAAAACCGCGATTCCGACAATACCGGCAAAGTGAGCGGCCTGCTGCTATATGCAAAGACTGACGAGGAAATAACTCCCGACTTGTCCGCCTGCTTTGGTCGAAACCGCATAATGGTGAAGACTTTGGATCTGAACAAGACATTTGATGAGATAACCATGCAACTGGAATCCATTGCCGATGAACTGGCATAACCGTCGTTGGCCGTTTTTCAATCGGATGTGCGTGTGGCTTTTCGTGCCAGTTGTTGGAATACATTGTCCATTGTTTCGGCCCGGTATCGTGCCTTTAGATTTTTCGGTGTGTCGAGTGCTTCTATTCTGCCGTCTACCATGATCGACACGCGGTCGCAATATTCTGCTTCATCCATATAGTGGGTGGTGACGAATACGGTGATGCCTTTGTCGGCTGCCCGGTAAATCAGTTCCCAAAACTGTCGGCGTGTCACAGGGTCGACTCCTCCTGTCGGCTCGTCGAGGAACACTACTTTTGGCTCATGAAATATGGATACGGAGAAAGCCAGTTTCTGCTTCCAGCCCAAAGGAAGTGCCTTGACGTATGTGTTGCGTTCGGATTCAAAGCCGAGCTCATGCAGCATCTTGTCGGTCTTTCCGGCTATTTCTTTATCTGTCATGCCGTATATGCCGCCGAAAAGCCTCAGGTTTTCCCATACCTTCAGATCTTCATAGAGGGAGAATTTCTGGCTCATGTAGCCTATGTTTTTCTTTACTTCTTCGGCTTGGGTGGTTATGTCGAATCCTGCTACGAATCCTTTACCCGATGTGGGGATGCTGAGTCCGCACAGCATGCGCATGGCGGTGGTCTTGCCTGCTCCGTTCGCGCCCAGAAAGCCGAAGATTTCCCCCTGTCTTACTTCAAATGAAATATTGTCCACAGCGGTGAAACGTCCGAAGCGTTTGGTCAGTTTGTCTGTATAGATGGCTTTATCTTTCATGTCTTGTCTTGTTGGAAAGCAGCATGAAGCAGTCTTCTATGGATGGGGCTATGCTGCGGATGTTTACGTCTGAGTGTCCCCGCTGTTTAAGATATGCTTTCAATTCGTCGGCAGGGCTTTGGTCGCGGAGTGTCACGTGGAATGTCTCTCCGAACGAATAGGATGATTTCACTTGCTGATAGTCGTGCAGATCGGCCAGCAGTTTGTGCATATTATCTGATTGTACGGCCAACAGCTTGTCCGGATAGTGTGCTATTATGCCTTGCGGGGTGTCTGTTCCGATGAATCTGCCTTCCTGCATCAGCGCAATGCGGTCGCACAGTGTGGCTTCGTCCATGTACGGGGTGGAGACGAGTATAGTGATGCCTTGTCGTTTCAGTTTGAGCAGCATGCCCCAGAACTCTTTGCGCGACACAGGGTCCACTCCGGTCGTAGGTTCATCGAGAAACAGGACTTCCGGCTTGTGGATAAGGGCACAGCTCAGGGCGAGCTTTTGTTTCATGCCGCCTGAAAGTTTGCCGGCCTTACGGTGTTTGAACGGTTCTATCTGCTTGTATATATCTTCAATGAGATGATAGTTCTCCTGTATGGTCGTATTGAATACGGTGGCGAAGAATTTCAGGTTTTCTTCCACTGTCAGGTCTTGATACAGCGAGAATCTGCCCGGCATGTAACCTATGATGTTGCGTATCTTGCGGTAATCTTTCACTACATCGCATCCTGCTACTTCGGCAGTGCCTTTGTCGGCCCGCATCAGTGTGGCAAGTATGCGGAACAGTGTGGTCTTGCCAGCTCCGTCTGGGCCTATGATGCCGTACAGTTCGCCTTCGTCTACCGTGAAGCTGAGATCTTTCAAGGCATGTACTTTGCCGTATGTCTTGTCTATGTGGCTTACCGAAACCGCTGTCATCTGTCAGTCTGTTTTTATTTCGCCGTACATGCCTCTTTTTATATAGCCGTCATTGGTTACTGCTATTTTGACGGCATAGACAAGGTTGGCGCGTTCATCGCGTGTCTGTATGGTCTTGGGGGTAAATTCGGCTTTGTCGGATATCCATGACACTGTGCCGCGATATTCCCTCCGGCCGGTTTTGCCTTCATCGGCATAGACTTTGACTTCCTGCCCTATTTTCAGTTCGGTCAGCTGGTCGGCTGTGATGTATGCCCTAAGGTACATGTCGGTCAGGTCGCCTACTTTGAAAAGGCTTCTGCCTTGTGCCGCCATCTCTCCTTGCTCGGCGTATTTTGTCAGCACGGTGCCGTCTGCCGGACTTGTCACTGCGCATTTCCTTATCATGTCTTCCACTTGCGCAATCTGTGCTTCCAGCATCCGCACCTGTCCGCTTACTCCGCGATTGCTGTTTTCCAGTGTTTCAGTCTGTGCGGCAAGTTGCTTTTCGAGTACTGCTATACGTGCGTTTATGTCATCCAGCTGTTTACTGTTGGCTGCTTTGTCTTCCACCAGGTTTCTGAATCGGATTTGTTCGTTTTTTTGTGTGGTTATCTCCTGTTTGAGCGATGCTATTTGCTGCGATATGTTATATCGTCTGCTGTCTGTGGCCTGAAGGCTTGCCATCAGTTCTTCTTTTTTCAGGTGGAGTTGCACGGTGTCTATATACCCAACCGGCTGTCCGGCTTTCACGGTCATGCCTTCCTCCACGTCAAGGCTTGTCAGTTCTCCTGTCCCTCTTGCCGATACGGTGATTTCGGTGGTTTCGAATATGCCCGATGCGTCATAGTCTCCGTTGCCGTTCCGGCATGATGACAGAAGTGCGGTTGCAGCGGCGAGTGTCAGATAAATTATGGTTTTCATGTTTTTGTGTCTTTTAGTTGTTTGTTGCATATTTCAGGTTGTAGATGGCCATGAGCAGTTCTATCTCATGCAGTATTTTGTCTTGTATGGCCGACTGTTCGGCGTTTATGTCTCTGGTGAGATCCGTGCCCGACAGTGTGCCGTTGGCCATTTTTGCTTCGGAGGCACGTTTTACGGCATTGCGCAGCGATATGATTTCGTCATCATATTTCAACTGTTCTTCATAACGGTCTATGGCTGCATTGCGCTGCGTGATGTCGAGGTCGGTGTTGAAAATGAAAGTTTCCCTCTGCGCTTCTACGGAGCGTATGCCGGCTTCTATTTTCCTCCTGTCGTTTCGTGTCGTGTAGAGGGTGCCGATGTTCCATGACAGTTTCAGCCCGGCCATGTAATATGCTTTGAATTTGTCTTCAAACATGTCCAGTCCCGGTTTGCCGTATCCTCCCGTGACAAACAGTCCGAGTCGCGGCATCATGCCGGCGGTTATCCTGTTGTCTTGTGCTTGCAGGTTGCGTATCCTGGCATCGAACAGTTCGAGTTCCGGGCGGTTGTTGCCGGTAACTGCCGGACGTGTCGCTTCCGGTTTGGCAAATTTTGTGTCGGGTGCGATGTCTTCGCCTATGAATCGTGCCAGCATGTCTACGTATGCCCGGCGGGTATGTGCCAGCTGTATCTCGTTTTGTTTGGCTTTGAGTAAATCCACGTTGAGCGCGTCCAGGTCCGATTGGTTGGCTATCCCGTTGTTTATGTAAGACGAGACTTTGTCGCAGTTGCGTTGCAGTTCGTCTTGCAGCAGGCGGTTTTGCTTGAGTTGGGCATCGGCGAGCAGGATGCCGAAATATATCTGGTTTATCCGTTCGTTTATGGCATATATGCTGACATCCAGGTCTTTTTTCTCCACTTCGGCCTGCGTGCGCAGCAGTCTTTTTTGCGAGCTGACATTGCCGCCGTCCCAGATGGCCTGGTTGATGTCGATTGCAACTTTGTATTGGTCTTTGCTTACCGAAGGGATTTCCATGCCGTGCAGTCCTATCTGTTCAAAATCGAAAGGGATTTCCGTCACGTCCGACTGGTAGGTGGCCTGTGCCGAAAACGTTATTTGCGGCAGGTAGCTGCTGGCAGCGTTTTTCAGGTTGTACTCTTTCGTCTTTTCTATCAGGTCATATTGCAGGATGAGGGGATAGTTGGCCTGAGCTTTCCTGTAGCAGTCTTCTATGCTCAGTTGGGAAAAGCAGGAAGAGCTGCCGCACAGCAGGATGATGGTGATTACGGTCTTTATGCTCATGTCTCTTTCGTGTGTTATGGCTGAGGCTTTCAGTCTGCCGGCAGACGGTTTCGCCATGTAGCCGCATTTTGGTGGTAAAGATAGTTGTTTTTCCGATATGAACGCCATTACTGTTGCTTATGTTGCCGGAAGCGTGGCCGATTTGCTCCTATGCAGGGGGTGCGGCAGGGCGGTTTTGAGGTGTCAGGGAGACGCCTCCCGGGATCGGCTCGGTGTCGGGCAAGGATGTGCGCCATCTTCACCCGGGATCGGCTCGGTCTTGACCGAAGATGGCGCACATCTTTTTCGGCGACTTTTTTTGTGCGTTTTTTTAATCTGTTTAATGTTTTTTATTATCTTTGGACGAAAATAACATAAATATATTCTGTCTATATGGAAAATAGGATACAGGAGCTGACGGATAAGATTTTTCAGGAGGGAGTTGAAAAAGGCAATTTGGAGGCTCAAAAGATTCTTGACAATGCCAAAAGCGAGGCTGAGAGAATAGTGGAGGAAGCACGTGCAACCGGAGAGAGGATAGTGAAAGAAGCACGGAAAAAAGCCGATGAGCTTTCTGAAAACGTGAAATCGGAATTGAAACTTTATTCCGAACAGTCGGTCAATGCATTGAAGACCGCCATAGTCAATGTGGTGAGCGATAAGATCTTGAAAGAATGCGTGGGCAAGTCGTTTGCAGACAAGGAATTCCTGAACAGGCTGGTCGTGGAGATTGCCCGGAAATGGTCGGAAAATGAAAACATAACTGTCTCTTCTACCGATGCGGAAGGGCTGAGACAGTATTTCATGCAAAACGCAAAAGAACTGTTGGACAAGGGCGTGAAGATAGAGTCGGTCAACGGCAAAAAAGCGTTTTTCTCCATCGCCCCCTCAGACGGAGCCTATAAGGTGAATTTCGGCGAGGAGGAGTTCATGAATTATTTCAAGGATTTCCTGAGACCGCAACTCATCGACATATTGTTTTGATTTATGAGCAATTATTATTGTTTGGTCGCAGGGTTGCCCGAAATAGCGTTCGATGACGGCAAATCGGTGCTGACTTCCGAGACTTTCAGAAAGGAAATCTATCCTCAGCTGACCGGCGCGGACAGAAAAGTGGTGGATTTGTTTTATCTGGAATCGGACAACAGAAACTTTTTCGCTCTTCTCAAAAACCGTGAAGCGGCAATCCCCGAGGGGGAAGAAGGCAATTTCACGGCAGAAGACTTTTTGCAGTTGTTCGACTCCGTGAAAAACGAAGAAAAATACAAAGGGCGTCTGCCTCTGTATTTCCTCAAATTCTACCATTATTATCTGGAGCAGGTCAAGAGCGGAAACGAACCTGTCATGCCCTACATGGAGGACAGGCTGTCTTCGCTGTATTACGATTACTGCATGAAGTGCGGCAACGCCTTTGCACGGTCGTGGTTTGAGTTCAACCTCAATGTGTGCAACATCTTCATAGCATCGGTGGCAAGGCGCTACAAGATGGAAGTGGCTCCCCATGTGGTGGGCGATACTAAGGTGTGCGACAAAATCAGAAAATCGATGGCACGCGATTTCGACCTCTCCACAGAGCTGGATTACGTGGAAGACGTGATAAGGATTTCCGAAACAGCGCAACTCACCGACCGGGAGAAGAAATTTGACATCCTCAGATGGAACTGGATAGAAGACAACACGTTTTTTGAATATTTCTCGCTGGAGAAAGTCCTGTCTTATCTGCTGAAGATAAAAATAGCGGAACGCTGGAACAGGATGGACAAAGAGGCCGGCAGGAAAAAGTTCCGCGAGATAATAGACAATCTGAAAGACGAAGTGAGGATACCGGATGATTTCAGGAAATGACAAAAGTGTTTATGAAACAATAAAAAACTATATATAATGGCAACAATAGGAACTGTTAGCGGCGTCATAGCCAATATGGTAACTCTGGTAGTGGATGGTCCCGTAGCGCAAAACGAGATATGCTACATCTCCATCGGCGATGAGAAACTCATGGCAGAGGTTATCAAGGTGGTGGGCGCCAACGTTTATGTCCAGGTATTTGAAAGCACGCGCGGATTGAAAATCGGGGCGAAAGCCGAGTTTACCGGACACATGCTTGAGGTCACATTGGGTCCGGGCATGCTTTCGCACAATTATGACGGCTTGCAGAATGACCTCGACAAGATGGATGGAGTGTTTCTCAGACGCGGACAATACACTTTCCCGCTCGACAAGAAACGGAAATGGCATTTCGTCCCATTGGTGAAAGCCGGAGACGTGGTGGGAGAATCAGCATGGCTCGGACAGGTGGAGGAAAACTTCCAGCCGCTGAAGATTATGGTACCCTTCGAGCTGAAAGGCAAATTCAAGATAAAGAGCATTGCACCCGAAGGCGATTATGCCATATATGACACTGTGGCGGTAATCACCGACGACAACGGCAATGAACACAATGTGAACATGGTTCAGAAATGGCCTGTGAAGAAAGCCATGACCAACTACAGGCTTAAACCGAGACCGTTCAAACTCCTTGAGACAGGAGTTCGTGTGATAGATACTGTAAACCCTATAGTGGAGGGGGGGACAGGTTTCATACCCGGTCCGTTCGGCACGGGCAAGACAGTGTTGCAGCACGCCATATCGAAGCAGGCAGAGGCCGACATCGTGATAATGGCGGCATGCGGAGAGCGTGCCAATGAGGTGGTGGAAATCTTTACCGAGTTTCCGGAACTGGTCGATCCGCATACGGGCCGCAAACTGATGGAGAGAACCATTATCATAGCCAATACTTCCAACATGCCTGTGGCGGCGCGCGAGGCTTCCGTATATACGGCCATGACCATAGCCGAGTATTACCGCGCAATGGGGCTGAAAGTGTTGCTCATGGCCGATTCTACATCGAGATGGGCACAGGCCTTGCGCGAGATGTCAAACCGTATGGAGGAACTGCCCGGTCCGGACGCATTCCCTATGGACCTTTCGGCCATAATCTCCAACTTTTACGGACGTGCTGGATATGTGGAGCTTTACAACGGAAAGACAGGCTCGATCACATTTATCGGTACGGTGTCGCCTGCCGGCGGTAACCTGAAAGAACCTGTGACCGAAAACACAAAGAAAGTTGCACGCTGTTTCTATGCTTTGGAGCAGGAGCGCGCCGACAAGAAGCGTTATCCGGCGGTGAATCCGATAGAGTCCTATTCCAAATATCTCGAATATCCTGAATTCAAGGAATATATAGACAGCCGCATAAACAGCGAGTGGCTCGACAAGGTGAATGAGATAAAGACAAGGTTGCAGAGAGGCAAGGAAATAGCCGAACAGATCAATATCTTGGGTGATGACGGTGTGCCGGTAGACTACCATGTAGTGTTCTGGAAATCGGAACTCATAGACTTCGTGGTGTTGCAGCAGGACGCTTTCGATGAAATCGATGCCGTCACGCCGCTGGAGCGTCAGGAGGAAATACTGGATGAAGTGATAGACATTTGCCATACGGATTTTGATTTTGACAATTTTGTGGAAGTAATGGATTATTTCAAGCGCATGATCAACGTCTGCAAGCAGATGAACTATTCTCCGTACAAGAGTGATAAATATTATGAATATAAAAGACAGCTGGCTGATTTGGTCGCAGAGAAACGAATAAACAATAAATAGGTATGGCAGCTAAAGCATTTCAGAAGATATATACTAAAATTAATCAGATAACTAAGGCTACATGTGCATTGAAAGCTACCGGAGTGGGCAATGACGAACTTGCCACAGTGAACGGCAAACTTGCCCAAGTCGTCAAAATGGTCGGCGATGAGGTTACTCTTCAGGTATTTGAAGGCACGGAAGGCATTCCTACCAATGCTGAAGTGGTGTTCTTGGGGAAATCGCCTACTCTAAAAGTCAGCGAGCAGTTGGCAGGACGTTTCTTCAATGCTTTCGGAGAACCTATCGACGGGGGACCGGAAATAGAGGGTACCGAAGTGGAGATTGGCGGTCCGTCAGTAAATCCTGTGAGGAGGAAACAGCCTTCTGAACTGATTGCCACAGGTATTGCCGGCATAGATTTGAACAACACTCTCGTGTCGGGGCAGAAGATACCTTTCTTTGCCGATCCCGACCAGCCGTTCAATCAGGTTATGGCAAATGTGGCCATGCGTGCACAGACCGACAAGATTATTCTCGGCGGCATGGGTATGACAAACGATGATTACCTTTATTTTAAAAACGTATTCTCCAATGCAGGCGCTCTCGACAGGATAGTGAGCTTTGTGAACACTACCGAGAATCCTCCTGTGGAACGTCTTCTCATCCCCGACATGGCCCTTACGGCAGCGGAATATTTCGCTGTGGAGAAGAATGAAAAAGTACTGGTGCTTCTGACCGATATGACATCCTACGCCGATGCGCTTGCCATAGTGTCTAATCGTATGGATCAGATTCCGTCTAAGGACTCTATGCCCGGTTCGCTTTATTCGGATTTGGCGAAGATATATGAGAAAGCCGTGCAGTTCCCGAGCGGAGGTTCCATAACCATCATCGCGGTGACAACATTGTCGGGAGGCGACATTACCCATGCCGTGCCGGACAATACGGGTTATATCACCGAAGGGCAGCTGTTCTTGCGCAGAGACAGCGATATAGGTAAGGTTATAGTAGATCCGTTCCGTTCGTTGTCGCGTCTGAAACAGCTTGTTGCTGGTAAAAAGACAAGGAAAGACCATCCGCAGGTGATGAATGCGGCTGTAAGGCTTTATGCCGATGCAGCAAACGCAAAGACAAAACTGGAAAACGGATTCGACCTGACCGATTATGATGAAAGGACATTGGCTTTTGCCAAAGATTATTCCGGCAGGCTTCTTGCCATTGATGTCAATCTGAATACTACAGAGATGTTGGACGTTACATGGGGATTGTTCAAGAAATATTTCCGTAAGGAGGAAGTCAATATAAAGAAAGAGTTTGTTGATGAATATTGGAAATGACAGATAGTTGGTTATAAAGAGAGGTAAACGAAAATGGCTATTAAATTTCAATATAATAAGACATCTCTTCAATTACTTGAAAAGCAGCTGAAAATACGTGTCAGGACTCTGCCTATCATAAAAAACAAGGAGAGCGCGTTGCGTATGGAGGTGAAAAAGAGCAAGACTGAAGCAAAGACTTTGGAGGAAAAGCTTGAAAGGCAGATTCAGGAATATGAAGCCATGTTCGTGTTGTGGAACGAGTTCGACAGTTCTCTTGTGAAGATAAAGGATGTTCATCTCGGAGTGAAAAAAATAGCCGGCGTGAGAATCCCTTCGCTTGAAAGCATCGATTTCGATGTGGCGCGTTTCAGTCTGTTCAACAACCCCAAATGGTTTTGTGACGGGATAGAACTTTTGAAGACATTGGCGGGAACAGCCATTGAGAGAGAGTTTGTCATTGCCAAGCTGAATCTGCTCGAACATGCGCGCAAGAAGACCACCCAGAAAGTCAACTTGTTTGAGAAAGTGCAGATTCCGGGCTATCAGGATGCGCTCAGGAAGATAAAACGCTTTATGGAAGATGAGGAGAATCTGTCAAAGTCTTCTCAGAAAATCATGAAGTCGCATCAGGAAAAAAGAAAGGAGGAGGTTGAGATATGATCAGTAAAATGAAGAAATATTCTTTCTTGATCTTTCATAAGGAATATGAGAACTTCTTGCTTAAGCTCCGTGAACTTGGGGCTGTGCATGTGCAGGAGAAGCAAAGCGGCGAGATAGCCTCTGAAGAACTTACTGCCATAGTAGGGAAAGTTGCCGAGATAAAAGATGTGGAGGATTTTCTCATACCATACAGTGACAGCAAGTGGAACGTGCAACAGGAGTCACCATCGGTGGAGCGCGGAAAAGAGTTGATAGGTGAGGTCAAGATGTTGAGAAATGATTTGGAAAAAATCAACCAGCGCATTCCTTCAATCAGGAAAGAAATTGACTTGATGAAAGTTTGGGGCGACTTCAAATTCTCTGCTATCGAGGCTCTAAGGAAAGCCGGATATGAGATAGGTTTTTATGTATGCAGCCCCAAAGATTACAGACCGGAGTGGGAGAGCATGCATAATGCCATCATCATAGACAACAATGGGGCAACGGTTCATTTTGTCACGGTATCGCATGCGGGAGAAGAGTTTGAACTGCCTGTTGAAAAGGCCAAACTGAGCCGTCATTCATTGTCTGAACTGGGCGGGATGCTTGATGCGGCAGAAGCCGAGAAGAAAAAACTGGTCGAAAAGTTGAGGTATATATGCAACTCATGTCATGGCTCGCTTGCGGCATATAAGAACAGCATCCTGTCGGATATGGAATTTTCAAAAGTCGTGCTGAGCGGCGAGAAGACTGCGGCGAACAAGGTTTATGTCTTGCAGGGATGGATACCTGAAGACGCAGAACCGCAGTTGCTGTCGTTTCTCGAAAGAGAGCATATCTTGTACGAGAGCAGTGCTCCCGATCTGAAAGATAGCGAGGTGCCGATTAAGTTGGTCAACAATCGGTTTGCCCGGTTGTTTGAACCCATTACCCGGTTGTATTCCATGCCTAATTATTCTGAAATAGATGTTACACCTTTTCTTGCCCCTTTCTTTATGCTGTTTTTCGGCTTGTGCATGGGCGATGGAGGATACGGTGTACTCATACTGATTGCCTGCTTTATAGCAAAGCGTAAAGTGAAGCCGGAGATGAAAGGCCTCTGTTCTCTCGGTATGTATCTCGGAGCCATGACGATAGTCGTAGGCATACTCACCGGAGCATTCTTCGGCATAGCTCTCGACAGTGTGGAATGGGGATGGCTGAAATCTGTGAAACAGTATTTCCTGACCGAGAAGAACTACAAGGACGCGCTGAGCGGATATAATCCCATGATGCTTGTCGCCATTTGTCTGGGCATCATACAGATATTGTTTGGCATGTGCCTGTCGGCGGTCAAGACTACCAAGCAGGAAGGAGCCAAATACAGTTACCAGACCATTGCATGGGTGGTGGCGTTGGTCGCAGGCATAGCCTATGGCATAGTGGCATTCTCCGGTGTTGCTGTGGCAAGCTATGTGGATTACATCTTCTATGTAATATTCGGAATATGTGCCATATTCATTTATTTCTACAATTCGCCGGGCAAGAACATTTTGGCCAACTTCGGATCAGGATTGTGGAATACTTACAATATGGCTACCGGACTTCTCGGCGATACTCTTTCCTATATCCGTCTGTTTGCCATAGGCTTGACTGGCGGCATACTCGGAGGAGTGTTCAACGAGCTTGCTTTCAGCCTCACGAGCGGCCTGCCGTTTGTGCTCCAGTTCGTGTGTGCATTGTTGATATTGCTGTTCGGCCATGCCATCAACTTCGGCCTGTGCATGATCAGCTCACTGGTTCATCCTTTGCGTTTGATTTTCGTTGAGTTTTACAAGAACGAAGGTTTTGAAGGCGGAGGTAAGGAATACAAACCATTCAGGAAAAGACAGATAATAGAATAATAATAACTTAAAAATCACATAAACATTATGACACCAATTTTATTAGCTTATTTAGGTATTGCATTGATGGTAGGACTTTCCGGTATAGGAAGCGCCTATGGAGTTACTATTTGCGGTAATACGGCTATCGGGGCATGTAAGAAAAACCCCAACAGTTCGGGTTCGTATATCGCTTTGGCCGCATTGCCTTCATCTCAAGGACTTTATGGCTTTGTGGGATACTTCCTGCTCAGCGCGTATGTTACTCCCGAAGTTGACGTGTTCACGGCTTGCGCCATATTCGGTGCGGGATTGGCCGTAGGAGCGGTATGTTTCTTTTCGGCCATACGTCAGGCACAGGTTTGTGCCAACGGTATCGCTGCCATAGGCAACGGATACAATGTATTCGGCACCACTATGGTCATGGCAGTGTTCCCGGAACTTTACGCCATACTTTCGCTCCTTGTATTGATTCTTATTACAGGTCTGCTGTAAACTGAGACATGTTTTTATAATGCGTCCGGGCGGCTCATGTTGGTGCTGTCCGGACGTTTTGTTTCCGGCGTTTCCGCGTATTCTGTGAGTTCTTCGGTAAAAAACTCTTAATAAGATTTATCACTCATTTTTTTTTCTTACTTTTACAAC
>DVIH01000090.1 GCA_018711405.1 Candidatus Avibacteroides excrementipullorum
CACGAATAATGTTCCCTTATGGTTTTGAGGTTTCCTTCAATCATCGCGCTGCGCTGCGCTTCCGCACGACTGTCCAGACTGCGCATAAGTTCCGCCAGCTGCCCGCGTTCCGAAAAGAAAAGAGCATTACCGCCCAATACAGAACGGTTGAACTCATTGTCATGAGCTATTATAAACGCATGGCTTGCCATAGCCTCAAGCAACGATGGATTGGTGCCGCCCACCGAATGGCCGTGAAAATATGCTTTGGCCAGGCAACGCATGGAGTCGAGAAGTTCCTTTTCATAGATGCTGCCCAAGAATACCACATTCACATTCTTATATCTGTTTTGCAGATACATCCCGTATTTGGTATTCTTGTTGCCGATAACGATAAACGGCACATCCTGCCCGGACATGGCATAAGCATCGAGAATCATCTCTATATTGTTTTCCGGTTCCAGACGCGCTATGAGCAGGTAATATCTGTTTTTCTCCAGATTATA
Source organism: Candidatus Avibacteroides excrementipullorum (assembly GCA_018711405.1). Taxonomy (GTDB): domain Bacteria; phylum Bacteroidota; class Bacteroidia; order Bacteroidales; family Bacteroidaceae; genus Avibacteroides; species Avibacteroides excrementipullorum. The sequence goes on from DVIH01000090.1 coordinate 486, forward strand.
TTTCTTTATGCTGTCGGGATTGAACGTATCGACACACTCTGCTCCGTAGGCAATGAACTCCGACTCCGCTCCAAAGTCTCTCCTGTAATAGTCGCGTATGCCGATATTGTCAGACACGAGGACATCCGATTTCTTTACGGCCATGACTTCGAGTCGCCGTATCAGCCGCCTTGTCATCTTGTTCCACTTGCTCCTCTTCCATTCCAGCCCGTCCATATTGGTAACGACTACAGGACTCACCCCTTTTTTCAGCAGGCAATAGGAAGGAGCGTTGCTGTGGTATCCGCACTCCAATATCACATCGGGTTTCAACTTCAGTGCATCCTTCATGCACAACCAGTCGTAGATGAAATTTGCAGCAGCCCCCATGTATTTCTCCGGGCTGTATATATGCCTTATTATGACCCCGTTATACTCATCTCCCTTATATTCGTGGAAATGAGGGTTGTAGACTATCACCTCATGGCCTCTCTCGTGCAATTTCTGAGATACTATCTCGGCAAACTGCTCGAATCCGCCATAATGGTTGGGGATTCCACGTGTTCCTAATATCGCGATTTTCATCAATGCTCTGCCTATTAATATCCAACGAATCGGAACGCTTGCCTGCACCCCGATTCGAACTGCAAAGGTATGCAATATATGCCAATTATAAAAATATACGCAAAAATATCATTTCCCGAAAACGAGCCTGAACGCTTCTTCCACTTTTCTGACCGGAGACACCGTTATGCCTTCATGCACATGCTCCAGCCCTTTCATGTTATGGTAAGGCACTATGATCTGCCTGAATCCCAGTCGGGCTGCTTCGGCAATGCGTTGCTCTATGCGGCTCACAGGGCGTATCTCACCCGACAGCCCCACCTCGCCGGCGAAACAGACATCGCGGTCTATGTCCACATCCATGTTGGAAGACAGGATGGAACATATTATGCTCAGATCTATGGCCGGGTCGCTTATCTTCAGCCCTCCGGCTATGTTCAGAAACACATCTTTCTGAGAGAGTTTGAACCCCACCCTCTTTTCCAGCACGGCAAGCAGCATGTTCATCCTCTTTATGTCGAAGCCGGTGGCCGAACGCTGCGGAGTGCCATAGGCCGCAGTACTCACCAGAGCCTGCGTCTCGACCAGGAAAGGCCTTACGCCTTCAATAGTAGCACCTACCGAAACGCCGCTCATGCCTTCGTTGTCTTTCGAGAGCAACAGTTCCGACGGATTGTCCACCGGACGAAGCCCGTCCTGCCGCATCTCGTATATGCCCAGTTCGGATGTGCTGCCGAAACGGTTCTTTATGCTCCTCACTATGCGGTAGACATAATGCCTGTCGCCCTCAAACTGCAACACGGCATCGACCACATGCTCCAGCACCTTAGGACCGGCAATGTTGCCGTCCTTGTTAATATGCCCTATTATGATAAAAGGGATGTTGCTCTCTTTGGCATATTTCAGAATAAGCCCCGCGCATTCCCTTATCTGCGATATGCTGCCCGGCGATGAATCTATGGAGTCGGTCATGACAGTCTGGATGGAATCGACCACGACAAGCTGGGGACCGACCTTTTTTATAGCCGAAAATATGTTTTCCAACGATGTGTCGCAATAGACATAACAGTTTCCTGCATCACGGCCAATCCTGTCGGCACGCATCTTTATCTGCCCCGCGCTCTCCTCTCCCGACACATAGAGCGTGCGCAGCGAGCCGAGCCGCAACACCGTCTGAAGTATCAGAGTAGACTTGCCTATGCCCGGCTCGCCGCCAAGCAGAACAAGAGAGCCCGGCACAAGCCCGCCGCCAAGCACCCTGTTCAATTCATCGTCGTGCAAGTCCATGCGTGTTTCGCCGCCCGCTGCCAAATCGACCACAGCCACAGGCTCAGCCGCCTTTTCCGATGGGGCATGAGATGCGTGCGACCTGCCTCCGGCCGACACCACCTCTTCCGTAAAAGTATTCCACTCTCCGCAACTGGGACAACGCCCGTTCCACTTCGGAGAATCATAGCCGCAATTGCGGCAAACGTACACGACTTTGCTCTTAGCCATAAAAGACTGATTTTCAATAAAAAATTAAACAGATTATATCAACGAAAAAGACCGAGCCGATCATCGGACAGGATCGGCTCGATCTTTACCCGGGATCGAGCCGATCTTTAAGCAAGACCGAGCCGATCTCCGGAGAAGTATAAAAATGTCGCCGACTACCTCAGCCGTGCGGCATCACTCATTCCGTCCGAATATGCGGAGCAGATAAAGAAACAGATTGATGAAATCCAGATACAGGCTCAAGGCTCCGAGCAATGCCATCTTCAGCACGCTGTCATTTGCCTCTTCCGCCTCCTCGTAGAGTGATTTCAACTTTTGAGTATCCCACGCGGTGAGACCTACAAACACTATCACACCCACATAGCTGATGATGATGTCGAGCATGCTGCTATGCACGAAGATATTCACTACGGTAGCTATAATCAGACCAATCAGCGCCATGAACATGATACTTCCCATGCGGCTCAGGTCTTTCTTGGTGAGATAACCGAAAAGGCTCACCGAAGCGAATGTCCCGGCCGTGATAAAAAAGGTCTTGTATATGCAGGCGGGCGAATAGACAAACAGTATGGCCGAAAGCATCGCCCCGTTAAGCACGGAATAGACTATGAACATCAGCCCTGCGGAAGCCAGAGACATCTTCATGATTCTGGCCGACAAGAACCACACCAGAGCAAGCTCGGCTATCACTATCGCCCAGATGCCGAAAGAGCTGCCGTATACCATCTGTATCAAAGCCGGGCTTTTGGCCACGACCATTGCGCTGAGAGCCGTTATGACAAGGGCAAAAGTCATCCACAGATAGGTCTTGCGGAACAACATGCCCGTCAGACTTTGCTTGGCTTCAAGTTTTTCTACAAAATTATTTTCCATATTTCTGTCAATTATTTGGTTGATTCGTCATTTGTTAAAATGAAGCGTATGCCCCATTTTTTCCTTTTTGGTCTTCAGATATCGTTCGTTATATTTGTTGGGGATGATTTCCAGCCCGATATTTTCCACTATTTCCAGCCCGTAAGCCTCCAGACCTACGCGCTTCACGGGATTATTGGTAAGCAGCCTCATCTTGTGCACGCCTATCTCTCTCAGGATCTGCGCCCCTACGCCATAGTCTCTCTCATCGGCCAAGTGTCCCAGACAGATATTGGCATCTACGGTATCCATGCCGTCTTCCTGAAGCTTGTAGGCTTTCATTTTTTCCATGAGTCCGATGCCGCGTCCTTCCTGACTGAGATATACCACCGCACCCTTGCCTTCTTTCTCTATCATCTCCATTGCCTTGTGCAACTGTTCGCCGCAATCGCACCTCATGGAGCCGAATATATCGCCCGTAGCGCACGATGAATGCACCCTGACCATCACAGGCTCGTCCTCAGCCCATGTACCTTTTATCAGAGCCACATGTTCCAGCCCATTGGCTTTCTGCTTGAACGGGATGAGACGGAAATGCCCGTACTTCGTAGGCATATCCACTTCCACGCCTCTTTCCACGATAGACTCCTGTTTCAGTCTGTAGGCTATAAGGTCTCTTATGGAAACCAGCCTGAATCCCCATTCGTCGGCTTTCTTTCTCAATTCCGGCAGACGAGCCATAGTGCCGTCATCACTCATTATCTCCATGAGAGCTCCGGCCGGATACAGACCGGCAAGACGCGCCAGGTCTATAGTGGCCTCAGTGTGACCGGCTCTCCTGAGCACGCCTTTATCTTGCGCATACAACGGGCATATATGACCGGGACGGCCGAATGTAGTTGCGGTGGATGCAGGATCGGCCAAAGCCTTGATGGTTGCCGCCCTGTCGGAAGCGGACACTCCGGTGGAGCATCCCTCGAGTTTGTCTATCGTGACAGTAAACGGAGTGCCGAGCACAGAAGTATTGTCCGACACCTGGTGCGGCAGGTCAAGTTCCTTGCACCTCTCTATGGTAATGGGTGTGCACAACACTCCACGAGCGTTTTTGAGCATGAAGTTGACCTTCTCCGGAGTTATCTTTTCAGCCGCGATTATAAGGTCTCCTTCGTTTTCACGATCTTCATCATCGACTACTATGACAAATTTCCCTTCCTTGAAATCCTCTATAGCATCTTCTATAGCGTCTAATTTAATGTTCTCCATTTCTATTGTTTTATAGTTCTTAAATAATCATTCTTAAACCGTCCGCAAAGTTCCGAAACAAGGTTCAGGTCCTTATACAACCTCAACCTGTAAATCCAAGCCCTCACATAAAGGCACAGCCCCACCGGCAACACCACAGCCGCCGCCATGTTAAGTACCTTGCTGCGGAAAATGCTGCGGTGCGAGTTGACCACCAATACAGGAAAATCATTCAACGCCTGGAGAATCACCGGATTCTTCACGTTTGACAGCTGCTCCACAATGCTCTCCAGCAATTCATTGATGCCGGCCAACTCCTTGTCTTCACTGCCTTTGGTCCACATGGCAATATAGCCCGGCATTTTCCTCAGATTATTCTCCTGCAAATATTGTGAAATTTTTCCGATAATGTCATCAAGTTCTCCATCGATTTTCTGTAAATCGGGAGTATCTATCACGACTTCTTTCAGGGAGAAATGCCGTTTCTGAGGAATCATGAACAACTTTCTCGCCATCTCTTTATACCAGTCTATATTGAATGCCACCGAATCCTGGTTGGACTTGTATGTGAGAAACGCCCCTATGGGTATGAGTATGCCGGAACTGATCCACATGCCGGCAAACGCACTCCAGTTTCCGTCTCTCGCCATCTTGTAGCCGGTGTTGTCTATCACATAATAGAATATGAATATCAGCACAGACACGATGACAGGCATCCCCAAGCCTCCGCGTCTTATGATGGCTCCAAGCGGCGCACCGATGAAGAAGAATATGACACAGGCCAGCGACAAGGTGATTTTGCGGTGAAACTCCGTCTTATGCTTCCTCGTGGCCTTGTCGCCGTATGTTATCTCAAAGCCTTTGAATTTCCAATCATTCAATTGCGACATCACGGCATTCCTCGTCCTCTTCAGTATGTTGGTCTTGCCGGCAAGCGTATTGGAGCCGAACAGGCTGTCCACATTTATCGCGACAACCGGATTTATGGCTACGGCAGCCGAATCCTGCCCAGAAAGGTTCACGGCATAAGCCGACTGCCGCGTTGTCTCGTAATAGTCTCGCCCGATGCTGTCCACGCGGTAGTTCATGGAATCGATATCTCTCGACAGCTCCACAATATTCTTGCTCATAGACTGGTTACTCATGAATCCGCCGTCCACCATATTAAGCTCCGAGTCGAAATCAAGCAGCGATTCCTTTCTGTCGAATGTCTCCCTGCGGTAGGGCACACTGTTTCTCAGGCCGCTTTGAGAACGCAGATTTTCAAACTGCTCGCCGTGATACAGTGTCAGTTTCAGAAATTTCTTGTCGGCCGTCATGGAAATCTGCCCCGAATCGGCCACTATTATCCTCGCATTGTCAAACCCATCGGCAAAACTGTAGATCATCATGTCATACATCATGCCGGTATCGCGGTTTTTCTGCTTTATGTAAATGTTGTATTTATTTATCTGGTCATAGAATATGCCTTCGGGGATATCGAGTTCGGGCGACTTCTGCCTGATGGAAATAAGCAGCGTCCACAGCTTGACCGATGCTTTAGGGGCCACCACATTCTGAAAGAAAAACGAAGTCATGGCCAAAAGCATCATAAGAGCCACCAGCGGAGCCATTATCCTGGTCAGCGGGATGCCGGCGGCTTTCATGGAGAGCAATTCGTAACGTTCGCCGAAATTGCCGAAAGTCATCAGCGAAGCCAGCAATATGGCAAGAGGCATGGAAGTCGGCACCAATGTAAGTGCTGAATAGAAGAAGAATTGAGCCAGCACGCCATAGGACAGGCCTTTGCCCACGAGTTCATCCACATACTGCCACAGAAACTGCATCATGAAGATGAACAGGCAGATGAAAAATGTCCCCATGAAAAGCATCAGAAAGCTTTTCAAGATGAATTTATCCAGTTTTTTCAATCCCAACATTGCACGGCTCAAAGATTACGCCCGCAAAAATAACACAAAAAAACGGATAATAAGGGGCTTTCAGCTTTTTTAGGTTCGCTACATGCCCCCTTGACGCTTCAGGGTCTCAATCTGCGAATCCCATAGGTATTTCATCCCGTCCAATTCTTCCGGCTCGGCAAAATCGGTTATTTCGAGAATCCGTTCGTTGGTCATTTCATTTTTTGAAATCCTCATTTCCATATAGGTCTTGTCATTCTCATCGTCACACCAGTGAAACCTTATGTACGACAACGGCTTCATGGACAGTATCACAGCGTCTCTCGACTCTTCCTTGCCCCATTTGAATGTAAAGACATTTTCCTTGTTGACCACCTCATCGGCAAGCCACAGTTCCAAACCGTTTGCCGTGCTTATGGTATTCCACAATATTTTTCTCGAAACAGGTTTCAAGAGATACTCCAATTGAAACTTGACTTTATTCATAGGCTAACTTTAAGTCTTTAACCACACTCACGATTGTTTGCGGTTGCAATATACACATAAAAAACGAAACCGGAAAACATGCTTGCACAAAAAGCGGACATTTGCTTTTATTTTCACAGTTTTTCAGACAGTTTCCGATATATATTGTAATCAAAATGCAACAATGAGAACCGGACGAAAGACTGTCCCCTACACCGGACAATGCTTAAAACAGATCTCCGCACAAAGGCGAAAAACAAATCTTTGCGCAAAAAAAGACGATTAAAGTTTGCAGGTATCGGGAAAATGCCTATCTTTGCACCGCATTTCCAAAAAGGATGTTGGCGGGATAGCTCAGCTGGTTAGAGCGCATGATTCATAATCATGAGGTCACCGGTTCAATCCCGGTTCCCGCTACAAAAACGAAAAGCATTCGAGAATACAGACCTCTCGGATGCTTTTTTATTAAGAATAGCTGACAAACGACATATAATCTCAGGAGCCGCCATAAAAGTTCCTGCGGGCATTTTTCTGGAACTCCGACGGGGTTAATCCGGTCAATCTCTTGAATGTCTTTGAAAAAGTCGAACGAGACTTGAATCCGACACTCTCTACTATACCCTCAATGGAAAGATGACCGTAATGCTCAAAATCTATCATGCGTTCACGGGCTATCTCAACACGCCGTTTGTTTAGCAATTGTGAGAATGTAGTATCCATGGTCTCATTCAGAACCTGACTCACATATTTCTGGTTGGTGCAACAGAGCTGCGCAAGATCTGAAAGCGAGAAACCTTCCTGACATATTAATTCCACATTATTGAACACCTCGCGAATCTTGGACTCTATCCGTACTTTTGTATCGTCATCCAACAAAGACGAGGCATATTTATGTGCCTGCTCCGACAAATCCTCCACCTCTTCCCCTCTATCGTCCGAATGAATTTCAACCGATGATGTTTCCGGCCTGTCAGCGGGCTGCTGCCGTGATAAGATATCGCGCTCCTCACACTTAGCCTCCTGTTGCTGCTTGACAACCTGCATATTCATGTCGAAGAGACTTTCATTTTTCTGTTTCAACTTCCTGTATTGGATTGCCACCCATAACAACAAAACCAAAAACAACAAAGAACTGAATGAGACTACAATGATGACTATAACACGCATCTTGTCTTTGGCTTTCATCACATCAAGCTCCACTTGAAATTTCCTCACCTCGTGTACAGTCTGAAGATCTCTAATTTTGCCAAACTGCTTTATATTGAAAACGGAGTCAGTCAGCTCAAGATACCGATATCTGTAAATTTCGGCAGAATCTTTCATCCCGGTTCGGGCATATATATCTGACAACGTCTCATACGCATCCATCTTAAGTTCCCGGTAGTCATTGCTTTCTGCCAGGTTTCTCGCCTCGTCAAGATAGAACAGTGCGGAATCAAGGCTGTTGAGATCATCAAATTCCTTTCCTATTTGAATAAGAGCGGTAAAATGATCTCGATCCGGAATCAACATATTGTCATCATTGGCGATTGCGTCCTTATAATATCCTATAGCTGCAGCATGATTATTGTTGTAAGATTCAATGAGAGCTTTAGACAAGAATTTCGAATAGAGTGAAGCTTTCCTTGTTGAAACTGCATCAGAAGCAGAATCCATGAATTCAGCATTCTCGCTAAAAGTCGTAAGCAGACGTATATATTTTTCCGGTATCCGGGAAAGACTGCGAACCGGATCTATGGTAGCCATATTAGCCAACGTAATTTCGGCATATCCCCATTGCTTTCTTTGCAAAGCTTTTTCCATTTCACTTTCTATAATATTATATGCCTTATCCTTGTCACGATATAACCAATGTATGGCAGCAAGATTTATAGATCCCGGATTCAAGGGAACGTTCACCATTTCGACCGATTGGGAAAACTTGGAATAGGCATCAATATAATCCCCTCGCATAAACGAAATAGAACCGATGCAGTTCAATGCTTCACAGACAAAAGCTTTGTCCCGATCCGTCATCTTGTCATCAAACCGATTTGCCATTATAGTGTAAAGCACAAGAGCCGAATCCAATTCATTCCGTTTCATATAGGCCGAAGCGATGCCGCTTAGCCTTTCGGAGCTTTCATCCTTGTATTTCCTGTATATCCCCATGAAGTCAGGCTGTGCACTGACGATTGGCACCAACAGGATAAAGACCAGCAATATTTGATATATACGTTTCATAAAACCTAAACTTTATCATACATAAGTTTTGTGCATTTTCCGCCCTTTTGTGTCTATGCTTGAATTGACACATTTAGGAGGGCGAAAAATTTGTACCTCCCGATTTTTCAAAAGAAATTCACGGCGAGTAAATCAGCAACAGAATTAACCATTAATATTAATATGACTAAAAAACGCAAAACTATGTTGAAGAAATTTTTTGTTACGATTGCCTCCATGATGGCATTAGGGAGTTTTGCCGGCACATTGGAGCCGCTTGTTTATCCTCCCATCCAAGACTCTGTGTCGCTGGAGCCGGTGAAGCATCCCAAAAGGCAATTCATTAAAAAAGCCGCTCATGTCGGAGCGCCACAGGAACTGATAAGCCAACCGGGATTCTATTTCGAGAATTTCGAATATGGAGAAGGAGGCGAGCTGCTCGATCTGCCCGATGGCTGGAAAAGTGTGGCCAATCCGTCAGACAACAATGATGTCTGGCGCATCGGCACTCTTGCTAATGCCGAATCCATGATTGCAGGCACAAGCGGAAGCAAATACGCTTTTATACTTGGAACCGGAGCGCCGCATGACTCATGGGCTATATCCCCTTTGATAGATATGGAAGAGGGCGAGGAGTATGAAATATCGTTTTTCCATATGTTCGTTTCCGGCGAGCGGCGCATAGAAAAACTGGAGATAGTGATCTTGCCAACGCAGGATATAACCGCAAAGCCTATAACCAGATTCAATGTCCAAGATAATGATCGCACGGGGAAATGGTATCAGTTTATTCAATCGTTTGTTGCAAAGAGCGACGGACAGTTCTGCGTGGGACTACATTCTACAGGAGGCGGAGAAACAAACACAGGCACACTTCTGGACGATCTCAAAGTCACTCATGGACATAGCCCAGCCTTGAGCGCATCCACATATATCGATATGGGCGAGAAACTCGACCTTGATGTTGCCATTGAGTCTGCTTACAATTTCTACAACTACGGTACCGCACCCCTTGAGATTTCATTCGAGCCCCTGTGCCAGGAGATAACTGTCAGCCCGGCCAGCCTGACGGTGGAATCGGGTGAATACGGCTCGGTGAATTTCAAATTCGACTCTCATGAGGCAGGGGATTTCACAGGAGATGTCAAAGTGAAAACAAACGACCTTGCGGCCGAAGAATTCATCGTCAGAGCATTTGCCAAAGTAGAACCTGCCCGCATAACCGATTATGTATTGGAAGATTGCGAGAACGGAGGCCCGGAAGGTTGGATACTGGATATGGGCGTGGTAAATACCGGTGACTATGGCGGTTACAACAGTTCGGACCGAGCCATCTACACTTGGTCGCTTTATTGTATGCTATATCCCGAATATCTCATCGGATTCAAGACCCACTATGTCCGCATGGGCGAAAATCCTGTATTCTCCTGTCAATATCGTCTTTTTGACAGCAATTCGTTTACCGGAGACTCTTATTATACAGCAGCCGAAAAACCGAAGATTATACTTTACGGGACAACAGACTTCGGACCACATGGGATGAACTTTATGTAGTGGAACCCGGCGGCGAACACGAACACAAGCCTATCGCTGACTGGCAGGAAATAACCTTAAATATCCCCCAATATGCAGGAGAGACCTGCAAATTCAGACTTGCATTCACCCATGCGAGCGGTGACCCCTACGAAATGCAGATTGATTCCTATGCCGCTCTCGTGGACGACATCGAGATTGGTACTCCAATACCCATAGACGCTAAAGCAGGCTATATCTATGGAACAGGAAGCATTCAGCCAGGCAAGGAAAGCACATACCAGCTGGAAGTGAAAAATCAAGGCAAAGAGGATATCCCGACAGTAACTGTCAAACTGCTCAACTCATCGAGCGGTGAAGTTCTGGCCACATCTTCGGTGCAAGATCTCAAGTCTGGCAACAGCAAAAGCGTACGTCTGAACTGGATACCTTCCGAATCCGGCAATTACACTCTGCACGCAGAAGTTTCCGCACAAGATGATGCAAATGTGACCAACAACAAGTCTAATCCTGTTTATTTGGCTGTGCTTCCTGACGAAAACAAGACAGTGGTCGTCAATCATGGGACACCTTTACTATCTATGGTATCTCCCATTAATTTCAATGGCATGGAGACAGAGAGCCAAAGCATATTCCTGGCAAATGAAATAGGGATGACGAAAGGAACCATCGGGTCTATCATGATTTATCCGGAAATGGATTTGGGATATATGTCGGAGTCGTTTGAAGTCTACATAGGTGAGACAATGAACGATGACTTCTCCGACGGCACCTTAATAGACCGCCAGTCAATGCAGAAAGTGTTTGAGGGACCTGCCTATTTCACACCGGGATACCATGAATTCGTGATTCCCTTTAATGCGCCTTATGAATATAACGGAGGAAACATTGTGGTTTGTTTCCGCAAAGCCGGTGAGGAATTTATCAATTACAAGTATTTCAGAACTCACGAATGTTCCACCCTGAGAAATATCTCCACGAAAGACGGCGGAAGCCCTGTAGTCAATTATATTTATCCCGAACTCGGATTCAATTTTGTGCAGGCCGAAAGCGGCAGTGTGAGCGGAGTGGTAAGCGACTCACAAGGCGTTGTGTCAGGAGCGGACGTATGCGTTGTCGGCACGCGCATGCATGTGCTGACCGATGCACAGGGCAGATATTCGTTAGACGGAGTATGCAAAGGCTCGCAAAGCCTGAGCGTAACCAAGCATGGATATTATGACAATCCCGACAATCCGGTGAACATAGAGGCTTCAGGCAATGTAGAATTGAACATTCAGCTGGAGAGACTTCCCCTTTACAGCGTTTCAGGCGTGGTCAAAGAGTCAGGAACATCCCGACCAGTAGAAGGTGCCAAAGTATCATTGAGAGGATACGATGATTTCACCTCTGTCACCGATGCGGAAGGACGTTACACAATCGAGAATGTGCGTGGCGAGAAAGATTTCAATTATACCTTGCGCATCACCGATGGCTATCATGAAGCATACGCCAAGACAATAGAGGTGAATAAAGACATCAACGAAACCACAGTGATGGAGGAAAGTTGCCTGCCACCCGGAAACGTGACAGTATCAAATACAGGAAACGGAATAAAAGTGTCTTGGGAACAGCCTTTGCCGGAAATGCGACATGACTCCGGAGTAAGAGACGGCAGTCTCGGCTATCCCACAGGTACACCCGAAGTGATATTGGGCAGCGCGTTCCGGGAAGAA
>DVIH01000091.1 GCA_018711405.1 Candidatus Avibacteroides excrementipullorum
AACAGGTGAAATCAGTCAGTTTGATGCGTATACTTATACGGCGAGAGGTTATCTTGAATCGGCTACGACCTATTTCCCTTACAATGGGGTTGACGAACCTTATTCCAAGGAGCTTTACGGCTATGACAGGAAAGGCAATATGAGTTACAGAAACTATTATCTGGCCAATTCTGCCGGACTGTTCAACATGGTGCAGGACAGTGTGGCTTATTTCTATGATACTGACGTGGACTTCTCTTCTATTGTCTACGGCGTGGATCCCGAGGAAATAGCCGAGTTTGAGAAATGCATGCAGAGCAAGATAGAAAAGTATGACAAATATGTGCTTGAAGAATACACCAGCAATCTTGGTTTTACGGAATGTTATGAGTTCACGTATGCACCGTTCAAAAGTTCTGTAGCGGAGACAGCAATGGGTGGAGATAAAGACGCACTTTCCATATTTGTTCATGGAGGCACTCTGTTCGTATTGGGTAATGTAGATAGAAATGCTCAGGCAGTCATCACCGATATGGATGGCAGGGTGAGAATGAATGCAACCCTTAACAACGGTATACTCGATGTTTATTCACTCGGTTCCGGACTTTATATCCTGAGCGTAGACGGACAGTCTGTGAAATTCAGGAAATAAGTATATGTTTTCATAAATAGAATTTAAAGTTAAACATTGAGCATCGGGAAGCTGCGACAGCTTTCCGATGTTTTTTATTTCCGGGATGAAAGGTGCGATTTCAGTTTTGCCAGTCTCGGCTTGAGAAGTCTGTTGTAGATTTCGCTATTATCCTTGTAGTCGAAATTTGAGGCCAGGAGTACTGATATTGACCTGCGTGTGATATTGTCGTAATGCAGTTTCTTTCGTTTCTTTTCATCGAGTGTGGCGCGGCTCTGATATATGGTCCTGATGTGGTTTCTCACGAGGTTGCGGCAAATGGGGATGAGGAGGTCTTTCTCCACCATGTCTTCCAGTATGTGTCCGTTGATGAAAAGATACGTGTTGTCCGGCCGCAGGAGTTTCCGCGACATTTCCTGCTTGAAGTACGGCATCTGTGCGGTGTCTTCCGGAAATGTCTTTTCCAGTTTTCTGACGGCTTGCCTCACTTTGTCCGATATGGAGTTCAGCACCTTGCTTGCGCTTTTGGCTGATATGGGCATACAGGGCGATACTATTTCCTTGAAATAGTTGAACGGCAATACGTTTTCCCTTCTGTTTCTTCTCAATATGAGTGACCATAACAGTAGCGGGTATACTGTCTGGGAATAGTCTTTGAAGAACTTCTCGAAATCGAAATCGGTCATTTCGAGCGTGGCATTGACGCATAGGGCTTTCAATGTGTACGGGGCGCAGTTGTGGTTTTCTATGGCATAGGTGTAGGTCTGCACTATATACGGATTGGATGCCAGTTTCCTGCCATATTCGGAGTGTTCGCCCAGCAGGTAATCATAGTCGCTGTCCACACAAGCTATGAGGTGCGGGCCCAGCTGGCCGGAATATTTCAGTATGTTGCCCTTGCCGGTATTCAGTTCCGAGTTGCGGTATGGAGTTATCTTGAACTTCAGGTTGCCGCATTCTTCCGAAAGGACATTGTTCCAGAAAGGGATGTCATATTCATCCTCCACCCAGACCTCTATGATGTCCTTGTGGTTGGTCAGCCTGTTGCTCATGGCCACATAGTCTGAATTGTAGTTGTTTTTCAGCGAGCTGATCATGGGTTGCATGCATAAGAATTGTTGTCGTGCGATATTTCGTCCATTTCCTTTACGTTGTCGAACCATCCCTTTATGACGCTCGGGGCGTGTGTGTCAAACAGTATCTGCATGTTGGGGTTTATGGATCGAAGTGTTTTTATCAGTTTCTCTTTCCACTCTATGTGCATGCCGAGATCCGCTTCGTCGAGGAACATGATGAACGGCTTTTCCTCGCTGTTGAATGCTTTGAGCAGCACGAGCAGCAGCTGTTTCTCTCCGGTGGAGAGTTTCAGGTAGTTGATTATCTCGTTGCCTGAACGGAACAGGAAGTTGCCCGTATCTTTCATTGATATTTTACCGGTGGAGGAGAAATATTCGTCCAATATGTCATGTATGTCTATCAGGCTTTGCGATGTGAAGTTTATCTTGTCGGCTATTTCCTCTTCCAGTTTCTGTATCTGTTCTCTTTTGTCATCATCTGCATCGAAGATTATGTCTTGCAGTTCCCTCTGCAATTCTATTATCTCTTTCTGGCTTTTCATGAGCGACAGGAAGCGTATGGAGCCTACCAGTTTCTCGTTTCTTTTGTTTATTTCCCGGTAGAGCAGCAGGTCGAGATTCGTTTCCAGGTCTTTTTCGCCTATGGCGTATGATATGTCTTTGTGCAGAGCCATCTGTTCGGACGCGCTCACCATGTCGGTGCCTATGTGTTCGCCCACGTTTCCCGTCCTGAGCACTTCTTTGCCGGCGGAGAGGAGTTGTGATTTCTGCACGGTGAACAGGCCGTTGTCATCGGTCTTTGTGGCATCTACTTTATATTTGTGGTCGCTGTCGGGGGCGTATCCGCTGAGGTTGCTCTTCTCCCTGCACCATGTGAAAGTGCATCCGTTGTAAAACTCTATGTCTATCTTTTCGGCCAGTCGTGCGAGGTTGTCGGGCAGAAAGTTTGTGGTGAGCAGGCTGCGCACGCATTGCATTATGGTTGACTTGCCGCTGCCGTTTATTCCTCCCAGTATGTTGACGTCTTCCAGCAGTTCCCAGTCTATATCCCTGTACCCGAAAAGGTTTTTGAATCTTATTCTCTTTATGTAATAGTTGTCCTTGTCCATAGCGTTTGTTTTTTATCAGTAAGCAAAGGTATCAAAATAATCAGAATCTGAATTTCATAGATATGTTTAATTCATCTCGTTTGTTGCCGTCAATCATGTCGGCTCCGCTTCCCAGCGATTTTTCTCCGTTGAACAGCAGGTGCGAATAGCGGAATGCTATGGCGCATCGGTCTTTGAATGTGAATCTTGCCGAACATGACAGGCGTGTGCCGTCGCCGTAGAGGGCGGGTGAGTAGAGGCTTCTTATGAAACTGCTCTCATACGAATAGATACGGGCTTCGTAATCGTCGGTGTCGAATTGTCCGTAGTTGGCGCACAGTTCCAGTGGCAATGACGGCACTTGCCACATCACAGACTGCATGAACAGGAATCCGTTGTATTTCTCCGTTGATGGTATGCTGACCCTGCGGTAGGCCACGACCGAGCCGAAAGCCAGTCCGCAGTTGTGGGAGTATGACAGTTTCAGTTTTGCCAGATGGCTGTGGTATGGGCGGACGCTTCTCTCTCCGTCGGTTGTCCTGTTTTTCTCGCCGTGTCTGAAGCGGTAGTCTGCTGTCAGCATCAGACTGTTTCTTATCATCCAGTCGGCTTTGGCTGTTATGTCCGTCCCTTTGGTCTTCAGTTTGTTTGCCGAGTATTTTATCCAAGGGAATATGTAGAAGTCGCCCGACAGATACAGGCTCAGGCGCGGCAGCGGTTGCAGCTCCATGCTTGCGAACAGGCCGTGTTCGTTGTTTGGCATGCTGCCGGATGAGAATGCGTTGGCGTAGAGCGAAGCATATTTCCTGCTGTAGTATCTGTGCAGCAGGAAGAGCCTGAAACCTTCGGCGGGCGACATGTTTATCATGTTCACGGTGGCTATGTTCATGTGTTTGTCGAGTGCTGTCTCGCCTGAGAAGTATATGCCTTGCCACAGGAAATCATAGTCGGCAGATATGTTGAAGAAGTCTTTTCCTTGCGGGTAGAACATGTTGTATTTGCGAATGTCGGGTTTCAGTTCCTTGTCGAACGAGGCGTACATGGCAGTCAGGCCAATCTTGAAGAAATCTTTTCTGAAAGTTATGTTTGCCCCTGTCGCGTTTGCCGTGACTGCGTGTTTCTTCTGCATGTCGAGCTGTGTGCGATGGCGTCCGTCTTTCTTCAGTGCTGTCATGATGCCGTCTTCTGTCGTGCCATCCGTTTTCTTGCGCGAAAGCCATAACGAAACTTCCACGTTTTCGTTTCCCATTGTGGCGGCAAGGCCTCTGAAGAAGTTGTATTCGTCTGACGAGAAGTGTTTCCTTATGGCGGCAGGCCGTGTCTGTACCGATGCGCTGTATATGCTTTTGCCCATGAACAGGCTGTTGTTCACCACCAGCCCCCGTCCGAAAGACAGTTTGTAGTCGCCCGCTGCAAGCGATTTGACGAAGCCTATGTCTTTCAGATAGAAGTGCAGCGAGTAGAAATCGTAGCCGTATCTGTTGCGTCCCTTGAAAAAAGGTTCGCCTGCGTCTTTCTCGGCCACGAAACCTATGCTCATGTTGTCTTTGTAGCCGTAGCGGTATTTGACAGAGTTGTATAACGGTCCTCCCAGAAAGTATGAGCCGGGAGCCTGCCTCTTTACAGAGTCGGGCGCGGATGCATAGCCTTTGCGCTTGGGGAAAGAGTATCCGCCCGTCACGGTCAGTTCGCTGCGGCCGTATTTGAATCTGTCGGCAAGTGTCGCAGCCTTGACACCGGCATTGGAGTTGCCGCCCACGCAGACGAACGGACGCAGCATGGCACATGTGCGCCAGTCGAATCCGCCGACCAGCATCAGCTCGTTCACGCTGAGCAAAGGCCCGTTTCTGTCGATATAGCTTTGCAGCGAATCTATTTGCGCTGTCGAGAGAAAAGGAAATTGCATCAGTGTCTCCGGCGAGGCATCGTTGATGTCTACAGGTGAGAGCAGCAGGTCGGAGTACAGCTCTTCCAGTTCCTCTGTGGAGTATTCCGAGTCGTCATCATAGGGCATGTTGTCTTCCACCACCGAGAAGTCGGGCAGTGTCTCTATGCCTTGCGCGTGACCGGTGTGGAAAGCCAGGACACATAGCAGCAATATGGATATCAGCGTCTTCATGTCAGAAACGGAAAGCCAGGCCGCATGTCGATATCAGTCCCAGCGATGCCTGTCCCGATACCGCGAGGTCAATGTCGAAATGCCCCAGTTTCAACCCTATGCCTGCTGTGGGGACAAACGGTGCGGAGCTGAATCCGGCTCTTATCGAAAGTTCCTCCAGCGGTTTGTATTCCAATCCGAAGCGGCATTGCGGCTTGCAGTCGCTCTGCTTGTAGACTTCGCATGAGGCTGTGAAAGAAAAAGGAAATTCGTATGCCAGTCCCAATGCGGCGGCTTGCGGCAGCTTTTCGGTCTTGTCGCCTTTCACTATCCCGCTCCTTATGGGGTTGAGGAAAAAGGCTCCTATCCTGAAGCCGTCTGCCGGTTGGAGCAGCAGTCCGGCATCGGCCGTCACGGCATGTATGTTGTCAGCTTCAGCCATTTGCACGAAACTGTAGTTTACCCGTATGCCGAGCGATATGTATTCGTTCAGACGTTTGTGGACATTCGCGCTGAGTCTGTTTTCGTTGTATGCGGTCATGCCGTAACGCGATATGTGGAAGCCTGCATCGAGGTATCTGTTGGGGAAGTAGCCCGAAAGCGAGTAGGTGGACAATGCCTTTATGCAATATCTGTTTTCATAGTCGAATGCTATGAGCCGCCCCTGCATCAGCACGGCCGCTGCCGGATTGGCATAGCCGGGCATGGTGGCCGAGCAATGTCCCATAGCAGCATTGCGCGCCGATATGAAACGCAGCAGGTCTCCGCCGTGTACCCTCTGTCCCGCGAAAGTCAGCAAGAGGCATAGCAGTAGCGGGAGAAATATGGCGTTTCGGCTGGTGTGCATGGGGTAACGAACGTTTATTGTCAATGACAAAGGTAACTAATAACTTTGTTAGTAACAACATTGTTACTAACAAAGTTGTTACAACATCGAGCCTCTTGTCTATGACCGGAAAAATAATGTGTGGTTTATTGGTGGAAGCTTGTGCAAATTTGAAGTACAACTGCAAAGTTACACAAACATCCTTTTGCACCAAATATTCCGGATTTGTTTTCATGGAAATGCGGAAGAGTTTTCATGCCGTTTCTCCCCTGCCGGGGATCGAGCCGATCCCCGGCGGGGATGTGCGCCATCCTTGCCGAAGATGGCGCACATCCCGTCCCGAGACCGCGCCGATCTTTTACGGGCATTGCAAATGCCGGCGGGGGCATCGTGCAATGCTTCGGAATTTTCTTCCTGCTTGTGTCGCGATTTAGCTCATGGTGACGGTTATTTTGTGTCTGTATGGCAGCCTGCGATATGTTTTCCTTTTTTTGTTTGGATTTGTGGAAACAGATGTTTACATTTACGGTCGTAATGACAAACAAAGACAAACGAAGATGAAAGGATACGGATAATATTTTGATCTGACATATTGCAAACGACTTGCGGCAGTTATTTGATTCGCTTAAAATCTGGTACATTTTAAAATATGAAATCAAGAATAACCTGTCAAAGCATGTTTGTACCCTGCAAAGGGCACAGGCTGTTTTCATTTTATTCTGATTTCGGGTTTACCAGAGCCTAAGCGGATGAATAAAGGAAAAAAAGACGCTGTGTCCTTTTTCTTTTTGCCGTAATGGGTTGTATGACAGATGGTAACCGTAACAATAAAATTATAAGCTATGATGAAAGAAATGTACAATTTGCCGCCTGTGGATTTGCTTTGCAAGTCGGAGGATGCGGGCGTAACGTCTTTTGATGTCGAGGAAACGGAATATATTAAAAGAAGGATAACCGAGATTCTGAAAAGTTTCGGCATAGAGATATGCAGCATCTCGGCAATCATAGGCCCCGTTGTCACTCTTTATGAGATTACTCCGAAGCGAGGTGTGAGAATGTCCAATATAAGAGGGCAGGAGGATGATATAGCCCTTAGCCTGAAGGCTTTGGGCGTCAGAGTCATTGCTCCCATGCCGGGTAGAGGAACGATTGGCATAGAGATTCCCAATCATAAGCCGTGCCAAGTGCGTTTGAGAGATGTTGTTGAAACGACCGAATTTCAAAAGGCGGATATGGAGTTGCCGGTTGCCGTAGGGCTGTTGTGCGGTTGTGACCGATGCGGACTGGGCGCTGGAAACACTTCATTCGCTTTGCGCGGAGATGGACAGCCGGCATAAGTTGTTGCAGGAAGCTGAGGTTGGAAGCCTGAAAGAATATAATGCTTTGCATCCTGATGAATGTTTGCCTTATGTCGTGGCTGTGATAGACGAATTCTGTGACCTGATAATGAAAGTAGGTAAGGAAGCGGAGCGCCTCATAGTCAGGATAGCTCAGTCGGCGCGTGCCGTTGGCATTCACATGGTAATAGCCACACAGCGTCCCACGGCAAATATCATAACGGGAACAATAAAGGCCAACTTCCCCGCGCGTGCAGCTTTCAGGGTAACAACGTCAAAAGATTCCACTATCATATTGGATCGCACTGGGGCCAATCAGCTACTGGGCAAAGGCGACATGCTTTTCTTGCATGGCAATGAACCGGTGCGCGTGCAGTGTGCTTTTGTCGATATTGGTGAGGTGCGGAAAATCACGGAATACATTGACAGCAACATGCCTGATGACAAGTCTGAAGATGTAGCAGGTCGGAAGGAGTGATAACGGATGAGGGTAAAGGCAAAAACAGTTGACGTATAATTATATAGGGAAGTGCGGCCGTTGTCATTGCACGCGGCGCAGCTCCGTGCTTCTTTCATTCAATATTGACGCTTTCCTGGAGCTGGGGAAGGCAAACTAAAATCTAATAATTATGTACACATTGAATTTTCCAAACGGGAACGTGCAGACTTATCCTTCGTTGTCTGACTTGCAGAGAGCCGCACGCGCATTAGGTGGTGAGGCAAAGCTTATAAACACACAGCAAAAGATCTATGTGTTTGTGCCTAAGAGGTAGTGGGTGAAAGACAGGAGGGTATGGTTTGTGTACCCTCCTTCTGTAAGGTGAAATTTTATTGTTTTATTTTTTATTAAGAAAGCTATGACTACAGAAAAATTTAATGAGATAGGAAAAGGCGGCATCGTAAAAGAAGGCATATTCGTACGTTTCCCGGAATTGATACCTGCCGAAGGTTCAAATTATTGGCGTGGAGATGGCAAGCGTAAAAGGTTGCTGTTGATAGGAGAAAGCAATTATTTCACACGTGATTGGGCCGAGAAGAGTGTCTTTATGGATGCGGAACGTTGGTATAAGGAAGATACGGACAAACTGATTCCGGAGGAAAAGAAAACAGCCGTCAGCAACTACATTGATTATACAACGTTCAACAAGGTTTTCGACATCATGGACAAGGTGTTGGATGAAAACGGAATAGAACATGAAAGAGGGCTTGGTGAAGGAGCTTTTTATAATTACTTCCTGCGTCCTGCCCTTAGTGAAGGTGGAAGCAGGGGATTTAAGCCGGAAAATATAGACAATGAAGTGGCTGGTGTAGCATTGGCCGGCATTATTCAAGTGATTTCACCCGATATTATAATTTTCCTTAGCAAGAAGGCCTATTTGGCATTCAAAGCGTATTGTGAAAGAAATAGTTTGTCGTATGCCAACATTTATATAGACCATTTGAGCCATCCAAGTAGCAGTTGGTGGTACAGGTATGAATGTGCAAAGAGATTTGAAGAGTTATTGAATAAATATTGGATAAACCATTGAAGTTTTGTTTATAATATATGTGAAATGACGAAATGAATCTCATCATCGCAATAGGCGGTGGCGGCTGTAATGTGATCGTTGCCATTCAAGCGAAAGGAATTTGAATCCGCTTTGGCAGAGATACGGACATGCGCAAGTGAAGTGTATGTCGTTGACAATAATGACCTTAAGACGAAGTATCCGGGTATGAATCTTTTGGATGCGTTCAGTAAAGTTGACGTGCAAGTGGCGGAAGTTTTGCAGAATATGTTGGTGTAGTGATACATATCATAGGGAGAGAGCCTTGTCCTGCCAGAATTAATAGAGGCAGTTAGCAAACGTCCGCATGTTTCCTCGTGAAGCATGCGGATATTTTTTTCATCTTGTGCCGTGTTTTGGCTTTTGTGCGGGGTATTTTTGCCTAAAACAATTAAAACTTAATGATTATGGGTAGCATATTGAAACCTGTACTCGGATGGCACATGGAGGATTACAATTATCCGTTGGCGGATGTGTCTCATCTGTCGGATAGTGAGAGAAAAGATTTGCGTATGCGCGGGATGCACATGCCCAAACAGCTATACTCCGATGAGGAGTTCGAGCAGTGGGTCACTGTGTATGTGTTGCACATGTTTTATGAAACAAGCAAATATGACGGTTGGAGTGAAGAGGAAAAACAGCAGTCGGCGATGGAGGTCGCTGCTCTTAAGCGGGCAAGATGGTATCATGCCAAGTGGTTTGAGGCTTGGAAAAAGGAGCATCTTCAGCCGCTTGTCGATGATTTGGTAGAGGAAGCCCGTTGCTGTGCACAATACAGTTGGCAGGAGCTGTATTCGTTGGAACTTAAGAAACTCCGTTGCATGAGGGCTTATTTCTTCGGCTTGGCAGGTGCAGACAGGGACGGCAATTTTGGTTTCAACCGTTGGATAGATGCGTGTATCCGTTTGTTGGAATATTTGGAGTGGGACGGGAGTAATATAACAGACGAGCAGGCATTGCGGATGAACACGCGGAATGTGGACGACATTGTGTCGCCGGATCTGGTAAAACTTTATGAGGAGGCTCCGTTGCCCGGTGAGAGAAAGGATGAATACTGTTTTGACAAGGCTTTTTATGGTCGGCAAATCTATGTCCGCAAGATGGAGCGGCTGTATTACCATATACGCTTGAACAAAATGCGTGAATGGTGGGACTGAGAATAAAATGATGAAAGTAAGGTGTAAATATATGGAACTTTTAAGAATGTTGGACGAAGCCGGTGTCATGGCTTCAGGGCATTTTTCGGATAAAGATACGCATTTGTCATGGGTCTTGACGGATGACGGCACGTTGGCCATTTCGGGAAAAGGGAATATCGCAGATGTTCTCACTGATTTTGATTGTCGTGTGGATGATACGGATTACTTTGGTGCTTGCCATGTGTTTTATTATCCGGAAGTATGTTGCTATCCCTGGTTTGCTTACCATGACTTGATAAAGGTTGTAGTGTTTGGCGAGGGGATAGAGTGTTTGGGTGTAGAAACTTTCATGCGATATTGGAATATAGAGAAAATAATACTTCCCGACAGTCTGAAATTTATAGGCGATTGGGCTTTTTACGGCTGCACAAGGCTTATGGAGGTTATTATTCCAGCCAATGTGACAATGATTGCACGCGCATTCTATGATTGTTGTAATCTAAAGAAAGTGACTTGTCTTATGGAACGTCCCATCCCTATAAAGGAAGATGAATTTTATGGTATTGCAAAAGATGCCGTGCTGTATGTGCCTGAAAGCAGTGTGGATGCATACAGGCAGGATGACTGTTGGAATAAGTTTTATATAGAAGTTATATAGAAGATAAAGAGTTAGCTAAAAGGATTGATGTTGCCGTAGGCAAGCTGATAGATGCTCCTTTATATGTAGATGATACTCCGGATTTGTCATTTTTTGATTTTAAATCAAAATTAAAAAGACTGGTAGAAGAAAATGAAATTAAATTGGTGATAATCGACTTTGTGCAACTGATGCATGGCTATGAGGATGCGGGATATAGGGAACGGTTGGAGGAAATAATAAAGAAACTGAAAGATGCTGCATCAGAATTAGGAGTGGCAATTATAGCTTTGGATAAGATGAGCTGGGCTGTTGATGATGTGAGAGATGCTAAAAAAGTTCCGGGGGCTGAAAAATATGCAGATATATTGCTTGTCTATCAGCCGGACGAATCCAAAAGATGGAAAGATATTGAGTGGGGTGCTAAAATATATGTGATGAAGAACAATAGAGGAAAGTTTGGTGATTGTGATGTGAAAATCAAAAAAAATACGGAGGATAGATTATGATTAAAGTAAAAACAATGACGGAATGGCCGGATGAGGATTACAGCTATCCGTTGCCGGATGTGTCCCAATACTCGGAGAAAGAAAGACGTAAGTTGACTTTTAAAGGGATCCGTTTCATGGTTTTCGGAGAACGTAGGCACATAAAGTCAGATGAAGAGTTTGAGGTGTGCATTACTTTGGCTGCTTTTGATAATTGGCACGAGTATGTAGATCGTGCGGATTATAAAGATGATGTGATGCGGGATGTAGAGCATAACCGCTTCCTGTGGTATCACGGCAGGCGTTTGTCGGCCTTGCGCAAGGAGCGCATGAAGCCTTTTATCAAAGAGTTGGTGGATGAGGTCCGCTATGGTCCGATGTTCGATGGCGCATTCTTGTATCGCGTGGAGTTGGGGAGATTCCGTTGCATGCGGGAGTATTTTTCTTATTCTTTCGTGGCCGATGAGGATGGCTGCTTCAGTTTCAAACCATGGATGGATATTTGCATCCGTCTGTTGGAATATATTGTGGAGGAAGGCCATAACATATCCGATGAGCAAAGACTGCATGTGAATGTGTGCAATGTGCACGACATTGTTGACCAGTATTTGATAGACGGTTACATTAATGCACCTTTGCCGTCTGAGGCGAAAGAAGGTGAACCGGACAAGGCTTTTTATGGCCGGCAGATTTACCTTCGTAAAGCGGAAAGGTTGTACTACTCGATACGTTTGAACAAGATACACGACTGGTGGGAACCGTAAAATCTAAAGAAAAAAGGAGAACAGTATATGAATTTGGCTGATTTAGACACTTGGACCAAGGATAAGGCTCCGGATATAGACTTTGATGTTCACATCTGTTACAACAGATTCTGTTTTTTCGGCTTTAAGGTTCTGGCTCCTTCCCGGCATTGTTTCATGATAGATTGGGGCAATGGCACGAAGTACGTTTGTCAGGGCAGCGGGGCATGGGAGTATTATTCTTGCGATTATCCGAAATGCGAATGCGCATCAGAATATCGCGTGGCTGTTTATGCGGATGCGGGGAGCGAGATTCTTGGATTGGATGTAACGTGTACGGATATTTATGAAAGATATGTAGTCCGTCTGGATACGAGTCGTTGCCGGTCTTTGCGGGAATTGAAGACTGAAGATTGCCTGAATCTGGATTTAAGTGGCAACCCGCATTTGAAAGTCTTGCGATGTGATTTGGCTTTGTTCGACAGCCTGGATGTCTCTTCCAATCCCGAATTGGAGGAACTGTATATAGATGCTCCTTGCAGCAAGTTGCAGTCATTGGATTTGTCCGGCTGTCCGGCTCTGAGAGACATGACATGTCGTAGTACGGATATCAGGAGTCTGGAGCTAAGTCATAATCCCGACTTGGAAAGCCTTGATGTCAGCAGCAGTCCGTTTCTGTCATGTCTGGATTTGTCCGCTTGCAGCAAATTGCGTCATCTTGTTTTCAGCGATTGCCCGGCCTTGACAGAACTCAGACTGCCGGAACTTTCCATGTTGGAATATGTCTGCTATAACAATTCGGGCATAATCGGTCGGAAAGAAGACTGGTTGCTCAAATATCTGTTGAAGCGGAAAGGCGGGGAGGTAATATGTTTTGAATAATAGACAAATTTTATAATGTAAAACGGTATGGCTACGAATGAAATATATCTGCACAGTTGTTGGTACGGGTCTTTTTCCGTAACGGTTCCTATGGGCTGTTCTTTGGTTGTGGAGTGGGGAGATGGCGGTGTGGAGCATCGTGTAAGCTGGAGAGGCTTGGAAACCTTTATTCGCAACTATCCTCGTGATGATTCTATCTATGGTGATAATGCGGTTTATTGCACCCATGTGTATGCGAAAGATGATGCGCCAATCCTTGAATTTGATTGCTGGTCGTCTTCTACGGAGGCAAAAAAAAGAGTGGACACATTGCATTGCCCTTCGCTGTTGGCATTGCGGTGTACGGTTTTGGAACCGCCTGATTTGTCGGGCAATCCGTTGCTGAAGGAGTTGTATTGCGATAATAGCCGTTTTGAAACGCTTGACCTTAGCCACAATCCGGCGTTGGAAGTCTTGTCGTGCTTTGGTTGCCGCAACTTGACGAAGCTGAACCTTTCCCGCAACGCAGCTTTGCGAGAATTGAACATTGCATTTTCAGGAGTGAAGAAATTAGGTTTGAGCAACCGTTCTGCCTTGCAATGGGTGGATTATCAATATTCCCATCTTGATGCGAAGTCGGAAGAATATCTGCTCCGCATCATAGGGCAGAACGGTGGCACGGTGGTGAAACCGTATGGTTGGGGAGATGATGATGAATGAAAGAATTTACAAACAGACAGTAAAAAATGATATGGAACAACAGTCAGAAGTCATGAAGCATGGCAAATGCAAGAAACTTTATCCGAATGTAATGATGCCGCAGCGCGGGCGGGGATTCTTCGGCATCGGCATCGAGTACCCGCGCACGGCGGCCAACATCGGCACGCTGTGGCGTTCGGCGCACATCATGCAGGCCGACTTCATATTTGTCATCGGCCAATGCTACCAATCGGTACGCACGGACACGCTGAAAAGCTGGAGGCACGTACCCTTGTTTGAGTTCGAATGCTTTGAACACTTCCATAAAAGCATGCCTAAAGATGCGAAATTGGTGGGCATCGAACTGGATGCCCGCAGCGTGCCGCTCACTACTTACCGTCATCCGCAGCGTGCGGTTTACTTGTTGGGTTCGGAACGCGATGGCCTGTCGGTTGAAGCATTGGAGAAATGCGATGAGGTGGTGCAGATTCCGGGCGAATATTCCCTAAATGTGTCGGCGGCGGGGAGCATCGTGCTTTATGACCGCTTGTTGAAAGACGGTAGCTTCGGGGAGACTTGCTGCAATCCGGTGCAAGGTCTTCGCTGATTTCCGTTTGCGTCATGCCGGAAAATATGTTATGTTTGCGGATGCAATAGTAAGGAGTATAAGCAGATGATAAACACTATTCTTTGCCTTTCTGATACGCACGGCTTCCACCGCAGGTTTCGGGACTTGCCGAAGGCCGATGTGTTGGTGCATTGCGGAGACTTCTGCATGAACGGTACGGAAGATGAGGCGTTGGATTTTATGAACTGGTTTTGCGACCTGCCCCATCGTCACAAGATATTCATTCCCGGCAATCATGATGTCTGCCTGTTCGGAGCTAAGGTCGACGGGCTGGATGCCAACTGTCATTTCTTGGTGCATGAGGGTATCACGCTGGAGGGAACGACTTTCTACGGGGTACCGTTTTTCATGGAGGGATTTGAAGACAGACTTGTGCGGGCTATTCCTGCCGGTGTGGATGTGCTTGTCTCCCACCAGCCTCCGTTTGGCATTTTGGATGAAGACAGTGTGGAGGGCACTGCCATCAGTTACGGCAGCGAGGTGTTGTCAGAGCAGCTCGGTCGGGTCAAGCCGCGCTACTGCGTGTTCGGCCATGTCCATGCGGGCTATGGTGTGTTGCGGCAATGCGGCACTACCTATGTCAATGCCGCATTGGTGCGCAGCAGCGGCCGTATGAATGCTCCTGTGTTGCTGAAAATGGAATAGCATATGAAACCGATTGTTGCCATAGGAGACGTGCACGGTCTGGACTTGTGGAGGCCGGTTGTGGAGCAGCATGCAGACTGCCGCATAGTGTTTTTGGGAGATTATCTTGACCCGTATGGATACATCCCCCACAAGGAACTGATTGCCAACTTTCGCGCCATCATGGACTTGAAGCGGTCGCGTCCGGATGATGTGACGCTCATTCTCGGCAACCATGACATGCATTATTTCTGCGATGATGCAGCCAAAGGTTCGCGTTTCAATTTTCAGATTGCCGATAAAGTCTCGCGTCTTTTCCTCGAAAACATGGAACTGTTCCAATATGCCTGGCAGGAGGGGAGGAAGATTTTCACCCATGCAGGCATATCGCAACGCTGGTTCACGGAGGATTTCAGGGGCGACACCGGCAGCCCTGTTGCCGAACAGTTGAACCATCCTTCGGATGTGCAGATGCCTGCATTGTGCCGTGTGGGCATGTTGCGGGGAGGCAGAGAGGGGGCATCGGGCGGAATATTCTGGGCCGATGCGGAGGAACTGCACAACCCTCTGCACGGCTTCACGCAGATAGTGGGACACAACCGTGTGCCGGAGGTGACTGTACGCTCCGGCGGTTATGACAACAAGATAGTCTTCTGCGACTGCCTGCGCAACGGCTGTTATCTTTATATCCCGTCGGGCGAGGATATCTGATGTTGCTTTTTCCATTGAAGATTTTATTTCCTTACTTGAAAAAACACCGGCATGTGCTTTGCTTTGGCATAGCATGGCGGTTATTTTGCCTGTGTAAAACTATAAACAGCGATTAGACATGAGAACAATAGAAGGTCATGACGTGAAGATATTCACCGACAACATAGAAGACTGTGCGGTGGAGCAGATAGAGAGACTGATGTCGGTAGGCGCATTCGGCGGATGCAAGGTCAGGATTATGCCCGATGTACATGCGGGTGCAGGTTGCGTGATAGGCTTCACCGGCGATTTGGGCGACAAGGTGATTCCCAACATTGTAGGCGTGGATATAGGGTGCGGCATATTCGTACAGCCGTTCCGCCCGGCTGGGACGATAGATTTCCATGCTCTCAACGAGTACATACTCCATGCCATCCCATCGGGCAGGGATTTTCGCGGGCAGGAATATCTGCCGCTTCCGCAAAAATATATGGACGGATACCGCGAGGCGAAAGACATCATGAAACAGTTGCTCTGCTATCGCGAACTGTCGGACACCAAGCGGCTCAAAAACTCCATAGGTACGCTGGGCGGCGGCAATCACTTCATAGAGCTCGACAAAGACCGTTGCGGCATGTCTTATCTGACGGTACATACCGGAAGCCGCAATCTGGGCAAGCAGGTGGCGCAGATTTATCAGAAGCTCGCCGTGAAATGTCAGTCGGGCTGGGATGAACTGCTTGAAGAGCAAAACCGCCTGATAGCCGAATACAAGCAGGCGGGCAGGAAGTCGGAGTTGCAGGAGGTGATACGCAATCTGCACAACTCGTTCAAAATGCGTAAACCGGCCATACCTGCCGAGCTGTGCTATCTGGAGAAGGCTTGCCGCGAATCGTATCTGCACGACATGAGGCTGTGCCAGCGTTGGGCCAAGATAAACCGCCGCATGATAGCGGGACTTATCATGGACTGGCTTGCGGCGCAAGGATGCGTGGACATGGCGGAAACGGAATATGCAGGACTGGCGTTCGAGAGCGTACACAACTACATTGGCGATGACAACATCATCCGCAAGGGGGCCATTTCGGCGCGCGAGGGCGAAAAATGCATCATTCCTCTGAACATGCGCGACGGTTCGCTCATCTGCATAGGCAAAGGCAACGAAGACTGGAATTTCTCTGCTCCGCACGGTGCCGGGCGCGTAATGAGCCGCAGGCAGGCTTTGGAAAGCATCAGTATGGAGGAGTACAGGCATTCTATGGACGGCATCTACAGCGAGAGTGTCTCCGAGCAGACCAAAGACGAGTCGCCCATGGTCTACAAGCCTAAAGACGAAATCATGGCCAACATCCGCGATACGGTGACTGTAGTGAATGTGATAACTCCCGTCTACAATTTCAAGGCAGCCGAGTGAGCTGCCTGTATTTTTTCCTTGTTTTTTCTTTACCCTGTGCTTCGATTTGGCACATCTATGCCCGACATTTGCAGCATGAGACCGGCAATGCGCTGCGGCGGCAGCGAGCCTGTTGTCATCTCTTGCGAGGTCTCGAGAGGTGGATTTGCCGGAATGTTCTAACCTTTTTATACCATATTTAGCATGTACGGCTTTGGTCCGTATGATGCATGGCGGCGATGTCTTGTGGCAAGGTCTCGCCGCCTTTTTTATGGCCGGCGAAGATGTACGCCATCTTTGTCCGGGATGTGCGCCATCCCCGCCGGGGATCGGCTCGGTCTTGCCCGAAGATGGCGCACATCCCCGCCGGGGCGAAAAACGGCTCTTCGGCAAGTGTATTTCGCTACGTCTTGCAGATAATGCGCGACATGTGCTTTGAAATGGCAGATGTTTTCCGTAGATTTGCAGAAAACATTTTAATTGAGGAGGATACGTATGGCAAATGATTTGTTCAATAAGTACATCTGGCTGGTCGATACCATTTACCGCAGCGGTAAAATAACGTTCAAGGACATTAACAAGCGTTGGCTGAGGTCATCGCTGAGCGGAGGCGAGGATTTGCCTCTGAAGACGTTCCACAACTGGCGGCGCGAGATAGAGCAGATTTTCGACATCAACATAGAGTGTCGGCGCAGGGGAGGCTATCATTATTACATAGAGAATGCAGACGATATGGAGCAGGGCGGCATACGCAACTGGCTGCTCAATACGTTTGCCGTGAACAATCTGATAAACGAGAGCCATCACCTGAAGCGGAGGATTCTGTTTGAGGAAATACCTTCGGGACGCCGATTTCTCACTCCCGTCATAGAGGCGATGCGCGACGGGCTTGAGATAGAGTTTTCGTACCAGAGCTATTGGCATGACGGGCGCACCTATACCGTGCAGCCTTATTGCATCAAGGTGTTCAGGCAGCGTTGGTATGTGCTTGGCTTTTGCAAGGAACGCGATGCCTTGCGCCTTTTCTCGCTCGACAGGATTGTCGGGCTGAAAACTACCGATGTGAAATTCAAATATCCGAAGGATTTTGACCCGGTGGCATACTTTGCCGACAGTTTCGGTATCATTATGAGCGGGGAAAAGGTAGAGACTGTCCGTCTGAAAGCCAATGACGTGCAACGTCTGTATCTGAGGGCTTTGCCCCTGCATCATTCGCAGCAGGAGGTGGAGACGGGAGAGTGGCATTCGGTGTTTGAGTACCGCATGAGGCCGTCTTTCGACCTGAAGCAGGAGATACTGTCTATGGGTGCGAGCGTGGAGGTCTTGTCTCCTGCATGGTTTCGCAACGAGGTGGCCGGAGAGTTGCGCAAGATGTCGGGGATGTATGGGGAGCGAGAGAAGGGTAATAGTGTTATGTAATTTTTTCTATCTCTTCTTCAACCATTCGCTTTGCTTCATCCAGCAGGTATCGGCTTTCTTTTCTTAGCTTGAAACTTGACCTGATTTTATCGGCAATTTCTTGCTGTATTTGCATAGGCAATATAGGTATGACAACATTTTCTATTTCCGTTGGCTTCCAATGTTGGATGATGGAGCCTCCCGCGTCTCGCTCAGCTTGTAAGCGCACTATCGGGGAATTGAGTACCAATGTAAGGTAATCGGGCAGCACATCCGTGCTTTTTAATGATAAGTGGAGTATTGCCCCTGATGTGATGGCATCAAGGGGTTCGTCCACTTTGTAGGCTATGCCGACACTTCCGTCTTTTGAAAGTAGTATGGTGTTTTTCTGCGGGCGTATCACATTGTGGTAATCTTCTGCATTCAGATGTATGGTCGTATCAGATAATCCGAACTTTGACAGGTCGGAAACCCTGATAAACGGCACGCCTGTTTCTCTGTAAGCATCACTGCCAGGCTCAATGGATTTGCGTATGTCCGTCAGTTCCCCGATTGTGGATGTTGTAAATTCACTCAAATGAGAAAACAGGTAATCATACTTGGGTTGGTAATATTCTGCATCAAGCCGTCCGCTTGACAAGAAACTATCTGATAGTTTCTTACTGGTTTTGACGGTTTTATGCTCTTTTTCATTTGCAGGAAACACTCCAATTTCAGCAAGTAATAACCATGAGGCGAATCTTTCTTCTTGGATGGATTGTGTTTGTAGTTTATTGATTATCAGTAAATTACCCCCCCCCGTTTCTATTGCTCGCTCTACTGTAAGCTTCGCATTTTCAAGCAGTTGCATGGCTTCTTTTCGCAAGGCGAAACTCCTTTGCACGTGTCGGGCTATCTCGTCCTGCACTTCTTGTCGAATGATGGGAACGGGCAGCTTCTCCAATTCAGGCTTGCTAATGGCGGTGAGAATTGTACCCGAACAACCTTTCTTCATTAACTGCTGCATGGGCAACGATTTGAAAAGCGTCAGCAATGTTTCGGGATTGAGCTTGGAGGATTGCAGTACATAAAAGCCTGTGGAGCATAACGCACCTTCGTAATCTTCTGTAACCAATGCGCAGCTTTCCAAAGAACCCTCAATCGAGGAAATTATCACATCGCCTTGATGCACCATGCGTCTTGCACGGGTAGGCAGGTTTTCTCCGTCTTGAATGTCGCATCCCGTTATCTCACCCGATTTGCCGATGTTGGCAAGTTCAATGTACTTATAGCGCACACCCGCTTCGGGTGTATAATTGGTGTCCTTGATGTCACAAGCATCACCTAATGGCTCATAACCACTGGCATAGGATTGCATAAGCCTGCAATAGTCCTCATATTTCGGCAAGTAATACTCTGCGTCAAAGCGTCCTGTTTCAAGGAAAGACTCTTTCAAAGTCTTGACATTGTATGCGTCAGGATTGGCGGCAAAGTCGGTCATGCCTAAGCATTCCAAAAAATATTTCTCAACAGCTGAATATACACACTCCGATTGTTCTAATTTCTCAAAAGCAGAATACGTAAGTTGCTCTATTTCATTGTTGAGTTTTTGGGAGAAAATCGGCAAAGTGATTTCTCTAAACTTGGCAGGACTAAAATTAGCTTGATTGCCAACCATTGAGTATTTTTCAATTTCTATACGCCCGTACTTTGAATTAAGATAGGCGACTAACGTAGCCGAATTTATGATATTCAAATTGGGGCGCACACGAAACAAATATGAGGCAAAAGCATACTTGTAATCTTTAGGAACAAGCGCACTTTTTCCTACCAACTTGGGATTTCCATTTGTTCGACAAATCAGTACATCGTTCTTTTTAAGCTCTAAAGATTGGTATGTATCATAGTCCAATAAATTACAATATTTTGCAGGAGCAGAGATAAACGAACTATTATATTCGTTAAGCCTAAGAACTGGATAGCCTAATCTATCTTCATTCAATTCTTTTGATGTACCATATTGTGAGAAAATTATAGCTTTTGAAGCACTGATTGTATTAGAGAAAGGTAATGAATCGGAATTGTAAAACTCTGCTTCCATTCTCATAATACCAGATTGATATACTTCTGTTAATGGTATTTCTTTTACTTTCAGCCCCTCCAACAAAGCCTTGTACTTCACTTCGTCAAAGGGGCATCCGCGAAAAAAGACAAGCCCTCTTTCTTCGCAAATTCGGCAAAAGCCTCGGCTATGCCGTCTTGCGTCAATCCGTCATGGTTGAACAAGTCATGCTTCACAATCAGATGTCCGTGTGTGTCAAGCAGCGGCACGTTGTTTCCATCTTCATCTGTTGTATTCCGATAAATTTTGTCACCGCTGTTGTCCTTGCTTGGTTCTTGCATGGTGGCAAAGAAGATGTTGTAATCATCCACTTTCGGGCAAAGCACGTCATCCCATTTCTGAACGAACAAGACGCTTGTTTTCGTGCCTGTGTGCGGTTTGAACACGTTGCCATGCAATCCCACAACGGCAAGTATGCGGCAGCGGTCGGCAATGTATTCACGCAACGCCTTGTCGCTGCTGTTGTTGAAGCGACCTTGCGGCAAGACTATCGCCATGCGTCCGCCCGGTTTCAGGAAGTCAATGTTACGCTCCACAAACAATACATCACGGCTCATATTGGAAGCCTGTTTCAATTTCGTTTTGCGGAACGTGCCGTCTGCCATTTGGTAAACCGTTTCGCCGCTGTTTGCCAATGCTTCGGGGAATGTAGGTTCTCCTTTGGCAATCATTGCCCCTTGTGGCGCATTTTTCAGCTTTTCCAATGAGACGCTCTGCGCTAATTCATATTTAGCGAGAATTCGTGTTTGCTTTTCATCTCCTGCAAAAGGAGGGTTAGCCATTACAATGTCGAATTTAAAATCCCTATAACTGTTTTTGTCAGCACGTAATTTCTTAAACTTGAACCAGCCCTCAGAATAAGTTTCGAGCCATCCGGGTTTATTTACAAAATCTTGTTCCCATCGTTCATAGTCAAGTGTATTCAGGTGCATTACGTTTGTCTGACCATCACCTGCAATCAGATTAAGCGTTCTTGCCACACGTACAGCCTTTTCGTCAAAGTCAATGGCAAACACATTGTTTTGTACATAGTCTGTACATTCTGCCGGTTTCTTTTCTAAAGTAAACAAATGACTACGTTTCAATCCTTTTGCTTCCAAAATATTTTGCCATACATAGAAAATTGTGTGGACGGGGAATCCACAACTGCCAGCTGCCGTGTCTATCATTTTCTCATCCGCTTTCGGGTTGAGCATCTTCACGCACATATCTATTACATATCGTGGGGTAAAATATTGACCTTTTTCACCCTTCTGACTTTTAGACATCAAATATTCAAAGGCTTCATCTACAACTTCCAAATTGGAATTAAACAACTTTACGTCTTGTAATGAAGCTATGCAGATTGACAAATGCGAAGGCGCAAGTAGGATTTGTTCTTGTGGTGTAAATATACCCTCCCATTTTTCTTTCGCTTTGTCAAACAAGCCTTGTATTAGCTCATATAGTTCATCTTCTGTATAGCCATAATTCCTAAATTCTAAGTTCCGGTCAGGTTTACGTCCGCTCTCCATTTCGTCATAGAGTTTGGTGAAGATAAGTTTGAAAACTTCCTCAAACACATCCACGCCAGCACTTGTCAAGATTTCATCTTCCATTTCCAAAATCAAATCTTTCAAAGACTTCCTTTCATTGACCAACTTATCTTTCTTGATAAGGTCGGCAATCTTCCATCGCTCAGAAAGGATGTCCGAAAGTTTTTGGTCGGCACGGGGGAGCATGCTCAAATCCTCAAAATAATT
Source organism: Candidatus Avibacteroides excrementipullorum (assembly GCA_018711405.1). Taxonomy (GTDB): domain Bacteria; phylum Bacteroidota; class Bacteroidia; order Bacteroidales; family Bacteroidaceae; genus Avibacteroides; species Avibacteroides excrementipullorum. The sequence continues at coordinate 21,726 of DVIH01000091.1, forward strand.
CGGGTCTTTACGATGATAGTAAGATATCTGTCGCCCATTGCTCCATACCCCGATGGGCGCACCTGTTGCGTTGCAATAGCTTTTCAGTTGTTCCTTGCCGTCTTTCAGCTTCGGCTTCTTCAATTCCACAATGATATACGGACTTGTGGTTTGCTGCTTGTCGAAAACAACAATGTCAGCCCGTTTCTTTTCCCTGCCGAATGTCACTTCAAATTCAAGTGCTATTCTTGAAACGGGGTAGCCTAAATCCTGCGTAAGTACCAACAGATATAATTGGCGTACTATTTCTTCGGGAGTCAATTTTATTTCTTTCTTACGTACCAAGCACGTAAGGTAATAGTCCACTCCTTTCTTCGTTGTCCGTTCTGTTACACGGTTTGCCAACTCTGAGATTTGATTTTCCGAAAACAGGCTGAGTTCATACTCCGTGCCTTTGATTATATCTGTCAGTTTCATCTTGTTAAATTTCGTCTATTATTGGGATTGTAAAGGTATAAAAAATAAAAAAAGCAGGGAACGGCTCCCTGCTTTTTTCATTTATGAGTGGCGGAATCAGCATTCAAAAGGGTTGTTCCTGATGAACTCTGCCGCTTTTCTGATTTGCTTGTACATTACTACATCGTCTTTCACTGCCGGAACCTCCTTGCGGAAGTCTGCCAATATCTTTTCGAGTATGGGAGAAGATTTCTCTGGACGGCGGAACTCCATGGCCTGCGCTGCATTGAGCAGTTCTATGGCGAATATCTGTTCCAGGTTGTCGAGTATCTTGTGCAGCTTGGTGGCAGCGTTTGCGCCCATGCTCACGTGGTCTTCCTGGTTGTTGCTTGATACGATGGAGTCAGAACTTGCTGCGAAGCAGTACATCTTGTTCTGGCTCACCATGGCTGCTGCGGCATATTGCGGAATCATGAATCCTGAGTTGAGGCCCGGATTGGCTACGAGGAACTCAGGCAGGTTGCGCAGGCCGAATATCAATTGTGCCACACGGCGTTCCGCAATGTTGCCCAGTTCGGAGAGGGCGATTGCGAGGAAGTCGTAGACAATGGCGATGGGCTGTCCATGAAAGTTTCCGCCTGATATGATAAGGTCTTCTTCGGGGAAGATGGTCGGGTTGTCTGTCACAGAGTTAATCTCACGTTCTACAACGCTCTTGACATAGTTGAAAGCATCTTTCGTGGCTCCGTGTACCTGCGGTATGCAACGGAATGAATACGGATCCTGCACATGCTCCTTGTGGCGTTTGATGAGTTCGCTGCCTTCCAGCAGATGTCTGAACACGCGGCCTGTTTCTATCTGTCCAGGATGCGGACGCATCTGCTGTATGCAGTCATAGAACGGCTCTATGCGTCCGTCGAACGCTTCGAGCGAAATGGCTGCTATCACGTCTTCCTTTCTGATGAGTTCCGCCGCACGGATGAGGGCATATACGCCGTTGGAGCTCATGAACTGAGTGCCGTTGAGCAGTGCCAGTCCTTCCTTGCTCTTCAGTCTGATGGGTTTCAGGCCGAGTTCTTCGAGTACCGGTGCCGAGTCTCTCTTTTCGCCTTTGTACCACACCTCTCCTTCGCCGATGAGGGGCAGGAACAGGTTGGCCAGCGGTGCGAGGTCGCCCGATGCTCCGAGCGAACCGCGATCGTAGACGATGGGCAGCACGCCGTTGTTGTAGAGGTCGAGTATCATCTGTACGGTCTCTACCTGCACTCCGCTATGGCCGAGCGAAAGGGCGTGAGCCTTGAGCAGCATCATGATTTTGATGATGGTAGGGTCGAGCGGTGTGCCTACGCTGCATGCGTGGCTTTTCACGAGGTTTTCCTGCAACTGGCTCAGTTCATCGGGCGATATGCTTTTCTTGCACAGCGAGCCGAAACCGGTTGTGATGCCGTACAGGGGTTCTTTCTGTCTTTTTACTTTTTCGTCAAGATAGTTTCTGCAATGCTCTATCTTTTCGATGGCTTCTTTTGATAATTCGAGTTTCGCTCCGGAAGTGATTATTTCGTTCACTTTCTCTATGGTCAGCGGGGCGGGGCTTATCTGGAATGTTTTCATCATAGTATGGTTTTTATCCAAGTTAACAGTTCCTGTTCTTTTGCTATGGCCTCTTTTTCAAGACGGTCTGCCTTGTCGGACAGTTCTTTCACGAAAGCTTCGTCCTTGATGGATGACAGGTTGATTTTCACGTTGAGCAAAGCTCCGAGCACGCATGTGCGGGCTGCCATCATGGCTACTGTGGCATCGGTCACTGCGTTTTGGTTGCCGTTGTGTGCCACGTATGCTATCGTGTCCATTATGGCTGCGGCGTTTTCGGCCACGCTCATGGGCACAAGTGCCGCTTCTTTTGTGGTCTCCTGTATGACGTTGCTGCGGTGAGCTTTCTCTTCGTCTGTCTCTTTGGGCAGTTTGAATGCTGCGAACACTTTGTCATAGGCATCGCTGTCTTTGTCTATGTCGTTGGCCAGGACTGTGCGTATTTCGGCCATACGGCCAGCCACTTCGCGCATTTTGTCTTCTACTTCTGCATATTTTTTTCTTCCTATGGTAAGGTTGGCAACCATTTCGGTGAGTGCGGCTGCTATCGAGCCGTTGAGTGCGGATATGCTTCCTCCGCCCGGAACCGGGTCGCTTCCTGCGGTTTTGTCAAGGAAGCCTTTTATTGTCAAATCTATCAGCATAGTATTTTATTTTTTATGATTTGAAAGTTAACTAAATTTTATTGTCGAGGATGTTTCCGTCTTTTATCGTCAGTCTTACGGAATTCATGCCTACATAATACGGGAGGGCGTGATGCGTGTCGAACTCCAGCAAAACGAGGTCTCCTTTTTTCCCTGTTTCTATGGAACCTATGCGGTCGGCTTTGTCTATGGCGGCAGCTCCGTTGAGCGTCATGGCAGTTATGGCTTCCTCCACCGTCATGCCCATGTATATGCTGGCCAAAGCGAATGTCAACGGTATGGAACCGGAACAGCAACTGCCTGGATTAAGGTCGGTGGCAAGTGCAACCGCGCATCCGCTGTCTATCATCTGCCTTGCCCTTGCGTATGGTTCTTTCAGCGAGAATGCGGTGAGCGGCAGCAGGGTGGCTACTGTGCCGTTGTCTGCCATAGCCTTTATGCCTTCATCGGATGCGTGCAGCAGGTGGTCGGCCGACAGGGCTTTCAGCTCGCCTGCCAGTTCCGCTCCTCCGAAAGAGACTATTTCATCGGCATGTATTTTCACTCCGAACCCCATTGCTTTTGCAGCCGAAAGCAGTTTGCGCGACTGTTCCACCGTGAATACTCCTTTTTCGCAGAAGATGTCGCAGTTTTCCGCCAGTTTCCTGTCTTTCACTTCGGTCAACATCTCATTGATGATGTAGTCGATGTATTCGTCCGGCCTGCCTTCAAATTCTCTTGGCAGGGCGTGTGCTCCGAGATAGGTGGTGGAGATGTCTACAAGCCTGTCGCTTTCGCTGTTCAGCTCGTTGAGTATTTCGAGCTGTTTTATTTCTGTGTCGTGATCAAGTCCGTATCCGCTTTTGCCTTCCACAGTTGTCACACCCATGCGGCTCATTATCCTGATGAAATGGCGCGCTTTCTCCTTGAGATATTCTTTCGATGCCTGTCTTGTGGCGCATACGGTGTTCCAGATGCCTCCGCCGCGTTCCATGATGCTCATGTAGCTGTCGCCTTTCATGCGCCACATGAATTCTTCCGGACGGAAGCCGCCGAAGATGAGATGGGTGTGCGAATCGACAAATCCGGGCAGCAATACTTTGCCTTGCGCATCCAATGTCTCATAGCCTGCGGCATTGCTGCACGGGTCGTTTCCTACATAGGTAATGATGCCTTCAGTCACTTTCACTGTCGCATCGGAGATAATCGTCAGATTGTTCATATCCTTGCCTTTGACAGCTGTCTTGCCTGTAGGCGTCACTACCTTTGCATTTCTTATAATAATGTTTCCGTTCATTTGTGTTTACGGATTTATTATTCCATTATTCTCGTTTCGAGTACCTGGTTCATGGAGAAGTTTTCCAGACCGAGATAATATGATGCCGTGTCGATGAGGGCTTCCATAGGCACGAGGCCGATGATTTCACTGCCTACTACAGGGACTCCATAGCGGCGTGCTTCTACTTTGACAAGTTCGAATGCGCGGTAGAGTGCGGTCTTTGTGTAGTCGGTCATGTTGATGGAAACCTGTACTATGCCTCTGTCGTGCAGTTCCACTCCCATAGCTTTGCAGTATCTCAATCCGCCTCCGATGAAACGTATCTTTTTGGCGATGGCTGTTGCTATGTCGAGGTTGTTTGTACCCAAGTTTACGTTATAGGCTACGAGCGGCATTCTGGCTCCTATGGCCACTGTACCTGCTGTCGGATGTCTTTCTGCCGGTCCGAAGTCGGGTTTCCATTCGGGCAGTTTTATTTTTTCGGCCATGCCTTCAAATTCTCCTTTGCGGATGGATGCGAGGTTTTCCCTGTGAGGAGCTGTGGCCGATTTCTCATATAGGAATACGGGCACTCCATAGCGGTCGGCTACTTCCTTGCCGGTTTCTTTTGATATTTCGATAGCCTCTTCCATTGTGCATCCTTTGATGGGGATGAATGGCACCACGTCTACGGCTCCCATGCGCGGGTGTTGTCCCTGATGTTTGGTCAGGTCTATAAGTCTCACTGCCACTCCTATGGCTTCGAGTACTGCATCTTTCAACGCCTGCGGCTCGCCAACGACTGTTACGACCAGACGGTTGTGGTCTTCATCATTGCTGTAGTCCAGCAATTTTACATTCTGTTTGCCTCTGAACGGCTCTACTATCTGTTCTATTTTTGCGTGGTCTCTTCCTTCGCTGAAGTTGGGCACGCATTCCATTATTTTACTCCAATTGCTCATGGCTTGTTTTGTTATTTATTGTTTAAATATTTGTTTACGGTTTCTTTGATAAGTTCTTCTTTCGGTATGAAAGGCAATGTGATGTGGTAGAAGTCTGAACGCGATTCGTTGAACTCTTTGCTTGTGCTCATGGCGTTCTCGTTTCTTGCCCATGAACGGCGTGCAACGCCTCCCATGACATCCCACAGCATGGCAATCTTAAGGATTTCGTCCACGCGGTTGCTGCCGTCGAGCACCATTCCGAAACCTCCGTTTATGGCTTTGCCTATGCCTACGCCTCCTCCGTTGTGCAGGGCGACGAGGCTCATGCCGCGTGCGGCATTTCCGGCAAAACATTGCACAGCCATGTCAGCCATGACATTGCTGCCGTCTTTGATGTTAGCCGTCTCCCTGAACGGAGAGTCTGTGCCGCTCACATCGTGGTGATCTCTGCCGAGCATGATGGGACCTACTTCGCCGCGTCTTACCATGTCGTTGAATTTAAGTGCAATCCTGAGTCTGCCTTCCGCATCCTGGTAGAGGATACGTGCTTGTGTGCCGACTACCAGATTGTTTTTTTCGGCATCTCTTATCCATATATAGTTGTCCATGTCTTGCCCGCGGCGTGTCGGGTCTATACACGACATGGCGGCGTGGTCGGTCTTGATGAGGTCTTCATGCTTGCCGCTGAGACATACCCAACGGAACGGGCCGTAGCCGTAGTCGAACAGTTCCGGACCCATGATGTCTTCCACGTATGAAGGCCAGATGAATCCGTCTTTTTCGTCTATGCCGTTGCGCGATATCTCTTTTACGCCGGCATCGTATATGGCTTTCATGAATGAGTTGCCATAGTCGAAGAAGTAAGTGCCTTTGGCTACCAGTCTCTTTATGACTTCAAAGTGTCTTTTCAGTGAAGCATCTACCAGCGCGCAGAATTTGTCCCTGTCGTGCGCAAGCAGGTCGGTGCGTTCTTCGAATGTTATTCCGGCCGGGCAGTATCCTCCGTCATATACGGCATGGCATGATGTCTGGTCGCTCAGCAGATGGATGTGTATGTCGTTCTTGTCGGCATATTCCAGCAGGTCCACGATGTTGCCGTGATATGCTATCGATATAGGCTCTTTTGCATCCATAGCTTTCTTGGCTATGTCGAATGCTTCTTTCATGTCTTGGGTGACATGCTGAACCCATCCTTGCGAGTGTCTTGTCTCGATGCGAGAAGAGTCTACTTCCGCTATTATGCTTGCCGCTCCGGCTATGACGCCTGCTTTAGGCTGTGCGCCGCTCATGCCTCCCAGTCCGGACGAGACGAAGAGATAGCCTCTCAGGTCTTTGTCCTGAGCTATGCCGAGTTTCTTGCGTCCTGCGTTGAGGATGGTGTTGAATGTGCCGTGCACTATTCCTTGCGGTCCTATGTACATCCAGCCGCCGGCTGTCATTTGTCCGTAGTTGGCCACTCCCATCTGCATGGCTTCATGCCAGTCTTTCTGGTTGTCGAACATGCCTACCATCATGGCGTTGGTGATTATCACGCGCGGTGCTTCGGGGCGTGACTTGAACAATCCCAGTGGGTGTCCTGATTCTACCACGAGTGTCTGGTCTTGGGTAAGTTCCTCCAGATACATCTTGATGAGGCGGTATTGCATCCAGTTCTGGCAGACCTGGCCTGTCTCTCCGTAAGTGACCAGTTCATAAGGGTACAACGCAATGTCGAAGCAAAGGTTGTTGTCTATCATTACTTGGAAAGCTTTTCCTTCTATACATTTTCCTTTATATTGGTCTATCGGTTTCGCTTTCAGGTCTCCTTCCGGGCGGAAACGGTATCCGTATATTCTTCCGCGCGTTACAAGCTCTTCCATGAATTCGGGAGCGAGCTTTTCGTGAAGTTCTTCCGGGATGTAGCGCAATGCGTTTTTCAACGCTGTCTCTGTTTGTGCAGGGGTGAGGGTGTAGCCTCTGTCCGGTGCACGGCGTATGCCCTCTACGAATTTGGGGTAGTCGGGCAATGTGTTGCTAAGTTGGAATTGCATAGTATTGTATTATAGTAATTTATAGTTAGAATTTCTTCTTCACAACCGGTAGCATTCTTGGCGAATGCTTTTATGGCACAATGTTACAAAAATATAATTATACTGCAAAACTTTAATATCTTTTTATGACATATTGTAAGATGTTTTTAACTCGATAAAGATTCTTAAATCCGCGAGCAATGCATGGATCGTCTTTTGTCTGTTATCATTTGAGCGGGATGAATGCTTCGGCGCATTCGTACATGTCATATACTTTTATGCCTGCTTTTTCGGCTGCGAGTTTTGATTTTTGCCTTGCGTATGCGCTCAGGGAATTGTCGAGGATGATGTTTTCAATCCTGTTGTCGGCAATCAGTTTTTCTGTCGGGAGTTTGTTGCCTCCGCACAGCCATGCGGCTTTTATGGTCCGTCCTTTGATTTCCTTTCCGTTTGAGGCGGCATTGAGTTTCAGTATCTCGTCTTGGCCGATGCTCGATAGGGTGGAGTCCGGAATCTTCGTCTTGTTCATGCCGTTGAGTACCACGCACTTGCTTTGTCCCAGATCACCGCAGAAAAGCAGTCCGTAGCGGTCTTTCTCCATAAACATTCCGGCGGTATTTATGCAGGCCCATGCCGTTATGATTATTAAGACATGTCTGAATCCGGCCGGACTTTTCTTTTGTAACCATGCAGTTGCCGCAGCTATGAGCAGATAGAACAGGATGATGTCGGAGGCTTGCGGAGCCAGTTGCGTGATGCTGCTGTGCGGCAGAGACGAGACGAAGCCCAAAGCCTCGTTGAGCATTACGGTGAGCTGTCCGGCTACAGCGGCGAACAGTTGCGATAGCGGCGCGATGAAAAAGAATGCCATCATCGCTCCCGACACCGCAATGATGGCTGTGACGAGCGGTATCGCGATGATGGAGACGGGCAGGAAGTAGAGGGGGAAGTATCCGAAATGCCATGCCACAAGCGGGGCGGTGCCTGTCTGGGCTATGACCGATATTATCATGAGGTCGCAGAAGTAGCGCAGCAGTCGGTTGCGGATGAAAAAGCGTTCTTTCCATGCCGGATAAAAGGCCAGGATGAAAAACACGGCGGTGAATGACAGTTGGAAACCTATGTCGTAAATGTAGTATGGCTCGTAGACCAGCATGGCGAATGCCGTAAGGAAGAGGGTGTTCATGCTTGCAGACCGGCGCCCCATGCTGTCGGTCACACGTATGGCCGACAGCATTATGGCCGACCTTGTGACCGAGCCCGACATGCCGGTGAAGAATGCGTAGCAGAACATGGCTATGACTATTGCCGCGTTTACTGCTGTGCGGGCTGTGCGCGACTTTCTGAGAGGGGAGGTCAGCACGTTGATTATCATCATGATTATTCCCAGATGCAGACCCGACAGCGACAGCACGTGGCTGGCTCCGGTCAGCGAGAAGTCTTCTTCTATTTCATCCGATATCCTGTTGCGCTCCCCCAGTATGAGGGCCGAGATTACCGCGCTTGCGTCACGGTCGGTCACCTTAGAAGCTATGATGCTGTCCAGCCGCATCCTGTATCTGTCTGCCATGATGCGTGGCGATGACATTTCGTCCCGTTGCAATATCCCGGTCTTTCCGGCCGGTACGTAACCCGTGCCGCTTATGCCGTTGCGTTCCAGGTAACGGCGGTAGCCGTGCCACTGCGGAGGCATGGAGAAGTGTGTGCGGCAGGCTATGACGTTGCCGGGCTTTAGGCTGCGGTGCAGCGAGTCATCGGCCAGATAGAGCATGACATTGGCGGCTCTGCTGCCGTCTTCTTTCAGCAGCGATGCTTCGGCGTGCAGTGTCTTGCCTTTTTTCAGCGGAGTCTCCGCCATGCGGCATACGTATGTGTCATATTTGTCTTCTATGACTGTTACGGAGTGCTGCCTTATCGTGCCTGCAGCCCATCCTGTTGCGAAAAACAGGCATATCAGCATGGCGCCTTTGCCCGTCGATGCCCGTATGGGGCTCTTGCTTGCGGCCAGGGCGGACAAAGCCGGGAGCATTACGGCAACTGCGGCAATGCACGCCAACAGCGTTGCGCTTATGGTGTCATGACATATTATTCCTGCGATAAATGCCGCCGTAGGTCTCCATGCCGGAGCGTTTCTGAAGCAGGAGAGCATGGCTCGGTGTCGTGTGTCGTTATCTGTCCAGCTGTTTCAGCTTGTCGATGGCGGCTTTTGGGTCGGGAGCTGAAAACACATAGTTGCCTGCCACAAGTGCATCCGCTCCGGCTTTGACCAGTTTCTCTCCGGTCGTTTCGTTCACGCCTCCGTCTACTTCTATGATGGCTTCCGAGCCGGTTTCGGCTATGAGTCTGCGCAGCTCTGCCACCTTGTCGGTGGTATGCTCAATGAATTTCTGCCCGCCGAATCCGGGATTGACGCTCATGAGCAGCACCATATATACATCTTTTATTATGTCTCTCAGCATACATACAGGAGTGCCGGGATTGATGGTCACGGCAGGCAGCATACCTGCATCGCGTATCTGCTGGATGGTGCGGTGCACGTGGCGGCATGCTTCGTAATGCACGTTCATGATATGTCCGTTCACATCTTTTACTTCCCTGATGTACCTGTCGGGATCGACTATCATCAGGTGTACGTCCAGCGGCTTTTCACAGAGTTTGGCCACATGTTTCAGCACGGGGAAACCGAATGAGATGTTGGGCACGAACACGCCGTCCATCACATCTATGTGGAGCCAGTCGGCATTGCTTTCGTTTATCATTTTCAGGTCATCGGCCAAATGGCCGAAGTCGGCCGACAGCAGCGAAGGGGAGACTATGGTATTCATATCGGTATAATGTCTTTAAAGGTTTTTCATTAATGCAAAAATAGTTTTTTTAGTTCACATGGCGGCATCGGCGCGCTTATTTCTTATTTCCTTGTCAGAAGTTCCGCCACCGTGCTGTCGTTTCCGTCATTGGGCGCGGGGCTGATGCCGAGCAGTCGGGCAATGAGCGGATACAGGTTGACATTGGGCATGGCGGGAAATTCCTCTCCTTTTTTGAACGACGGCCCTGCCGCATAGAAGATTCCTTCCATTTCGGGCATGAAATTGTCGTAGCCGTGCGCTCCGCCGTTGTATTGCGAAGGTCGGTCGCGAAATTCCACGTATGAGCCGGCGGGGGGCATGACGAGCAGTTCAGGCACGCGGGGATTTTTGCCGTAGACGAATCTTTCAGGGATTTCGTCTTTCCTCCATACCGTGATGCCGGGCACGGTCTTCAATGTCTCGTAGGCCTTGTCGGCATACCCATCTTTGGGGTACAGCAGGGTGGGGACTCCCTCGAACACGTATCTGAAACTGTCGATGGGCAGATAGTCGGCCAGGTTCACGCTGTGTTCGGCCGTGCATGTGGCCATGCCGTGATCGGACACCACGATGAAGTCTGTGCGGTGGAATACATCGAGCGAGCGTGCCTTGTCGAAGAAATAGCGCAGCAGGCTGTCGGTCTTTTCCGCCATGCGCAGAGTGGGCAGAGAGTCAGGACCGCAGTCGTGGCCTGTGTTGTCGGGTTCTTCTATATACCACATTATCAGGTGCGGGCGTATTTGTTCCGGCAGTCTGAGCCATGCCACTACCGAGTCGGCTCTGTCTTCAAAAGGCACTGACTTGTCAAATTTCTTCCAGATAGACGGCTGCCCGCCCGGCAGGGCTATCTCGCTGCCTATCCAGAAATATGCGGCTGTGCGTATGCCTTGCTTTTCGGCTGTGTTCCATATCGGTTCTCCGCCGAAGAAGCGCGGGTCGTGGCATGAGGCGGTGAACACGCTGTCTATGTCGGGCGCGTAGAAGAAATTGTGTATCAGTCCGTGATGGTCGGGATGCAGCCCTGTGGCCATGCTGTAGTGGTTGGGAAATGTCGCGCTGGGGAAACATGGGCGGAATGCCGATTTCACCCCGATGCCGGCGAGCGAATCGAGTGTGGGCGTATGAGCCATGTCGGGATAGTCGGAGCGGAATCCGTCCATTGACAACACTACCACATAGCGGTCTTCGGCGGGAGCGTGTTTCTGTCTGCAACCTGCCGTTATCAGTCCCAAGATGACGGACAGCAAGGCGTAAAGGGCGGTCTTTTTCATTGCGTTTTCATTTTTGCTGCAAATTTAGTCATATCGGCCGAATGGCAGTCGGGCACGGCGGGTAAAAATATGTGTGGCAGTACCTGCCGCAGTGCTGCCGGGGATGTGCGCCATCTTTGCCCGGGATGGCGTACATCCCCGGCCGGGATCGGCTCGGTCTCGCCCGAAGATGGCGCACATCCCCGGCGGGGTGAAAAGCAAAATTTTCAGACTTTTTTGCTGGTTTTGCAACGGATTGATATTTAACGTGTTAAGACTGCCGCGTCAAATTTTGGCACAACCTTCGTCAAGATTTAACCTGCGCATGTCAAGAATCCGTTCCAACCGCGTGAAGTCGGAGCTGATAACCGCTCAGGGCTTGACCGAGAAGTGCTTCGTGACTCATAATCACTCCGGCGGGGGCGACTGCGTGACGGTGAGGATGAC
>DVIH01000092.1 GCA_018711405.1 Candidatus Avibacteroides excrementipullorum
CGATTTCATTCAGGAGATTATGGCACACGGCGATGATATAGAGGTTATCGCCCCTCTATGGTTACGTGACGCTCTCAAAGATAAATCGAAGGCCCTTTTCGACCTTTATCATTGATTATTCTAAAAAAAATCTGCAAGTCGTTTTTATCTATGAAACGATTTTTCACACATGAGTCCTAACTTTGCCGATGTAAACCTAAAGAGGACATTGAAAACATCGGTCTGACCTTTGCAATCCTGTCTGCTGTATCCGGCAGACTTCGTTTCGAGACATCGAAACGCCTCCAATGCCAGCTACTCGGCATCGGTCCTGCACGCCGTTCACTCCGGTCGTGCGCTTATAAACATCACCTCCGCTTCGCTCCCGGTGATGGTGAGCGCACTCCCTCGTTCACAGCGCACATTACCGAAGCCTCGACCATCCGGCGCATACGAAAGTTAGGATCGGTGTTTTCTATGTCTGATTTTACATGCCTCATCTATATGTTAGATCAGATTGCAGACTATTTCAAAGACAAGACCATCGGAAATCGCAAGGATTTTTTCGATGCTCTGAATTTCATTTCCCCGTTGATAGACGGTTGGGGACTCTGTGAGCCGTTGTCGGGGCGAAGGATTCTTCGATTCGTTACAAAGAAATCGAGACAAAACGGGTATGTCGATTTCACAATACCAAAGAAATCGGGAGGTGTCCGTAAAATCAGTGCGCCGGTCAAGCCTCTGAAAGAGATACAGTCTGCAATCAATATTCTACTCCAGTCCATCTTCATTCCTTCAGATTCCGCTATGGGATTTGTTGCAGGCAGAAACGTCATGGACAATGCACTGATTCATGTCGGACAAACTTGTATTTTCAACACAGACATCGAAAATTTCTTTCCGAGCATAACAAAAATAATGGTACGGAAAGCCCTTCAACGAGAGTTAAGCAACAAACTGACATCACATGATGTGATAAACATTATATGCTCTCTCTGCACCGTCCCCAACAACGTAGGAGTAGAAGTGCTTCCACAGGGAGCACCATCTTCACCGATTTTGTCCAATATTGTTTTAAAGTCACTTGACAATGAAATGTCGAAACTTGCAGGACGAGCTGGTTTCCGATACTCGCGCTATGCCGATGACATGACATTCAGCCATAGCAAACCGATAAGGCGAATGAATCCGTTCTGGAAATCGCGCATCCTTAATATTATTGAGCAGCATGGCCTGAAAATCAATGATTCCAAGACGAAAACATTCGTGAGAGGAATACATCAAGAAGTGACAGGGGTAATTGTCAGCGACAAACTGAATGTATCGAGGCAATATGTAAAACAACTGAGAGTCCTCTTGCATTTGTGGGAGAAATATGGTTACGAACAAGCTCAAACGATATTTTCAAGAGACTTCTGCAAAGGGGGAACCAAGAACCTTTGCAATGTCATTGACGGCAAAATCAATTATCTGGAGATGATAAAGGGGAAAGAAGACTCAACCTACTGTCGTTTCAAGCAACGGCTAAAAACACTTATATGGAAACAAAAACAACTATCCACCAATAAAACCGCATCAGTATGAACATCATTTATTTACATGGATTGTCGTCGAGCGGCAACTCCAATACAGCTCGCAAACTGCGCGAACTGTTACCCGAAGATAATGTCATCACTCCTGACATTCCCGTCGAGCCGGACAAGGCTTTGACAATAATCCGATCCATCATCAACGAGCTGCCGAAGAAAAACACTCTGATCATAGGTACGTCGATGGGTGCGATGTATGCCCAGCAACTCAACGGTTATCGCCGCATTCTGGTAAATCCGGCTTTTCACGTCTCGGAACTACTTCGGAAGAACGAGGAGAAGGTCCTCCCTTTCTTCTCTCAGCGACAGGATGGCACAACCGAATTCCAAGTTACCACTGAATTGTGCGAACAGTTTGAAGAAATGGAATCACGTCAGTTTGAGGACGCCAATTCAAATGACGAAGTAATTGCCCTCTTTGGAGAACATGACACAACCTGTGATGGCTTCGAAGAATACACACAACACTATCAGTACTACCATCATTTCGATGGAGGACATCGCATGAAAGACAGGGTCATTACCGAGACGCTTCTGCCTATCATCAAGTGGATGAAATGCTCTGATCTCCGCCAATCTCAAGAAGGGAAACATGTCCCGTTCAATGAAATTAACAGAGGAGACATCGGGTACTACAAGCAAGGCAGAGACCTTATGGACGAGTTCAAAGTGTATCGCAAAGGTATAGGTCGAATCTGGTTCGACGAAATCTATAAGGAATGTAATGGCATGACACTCCCTGATGGGCGTATTGCGGAACTCACATTCCCGGAACTGCCTGTAGGTATTGACCCGGAAACAGCACCGCTTGTTCTCGGCAATCGCGCAATGAAAGCTCCGACTGTGGAATATTACGGAGCGGAAGGTGTGGAAGTAATCGACTCCTCGGTTTTCTATGCCAACGGTGTCAAGATTGAAAAAGTCTTATGAGAAATCGCATTCAGGAGATATTGTCCTGCATGAAAGCGGGGACTTTTGAAAGGGATGAGGTTCTGGCTTTGAGTCTGCTTTCGGCCATGTCCGGGGAGAGTATCTTTTTCCTCGGACTGCCGGGAGTGGGCAAATCCATGGTGGCACGCAGATTGAAAACCGCATTTAAGGATGCGGCTGTCTTTGAATACCTGATGTCTCGCTTTTCGACACCCGATGAAATATTCGGTCCGGTAAGCATTTCAAAACTCAAGGACGAGGATTGTTATGAAAGAATGACCGACGGCTATCTCCCCGAAGCCGAAGTTGTCTTTCTTGACGAGATATGGAAAGCGGGCCCCGCTATCCAGAATTCCCTGCTTACTGTTCTCAATAGAAGATTTACCTCAACGGCAACAGAGAATTGAATCTTCCAATCAAAGGTATCATTGCCGCGAGCAATGAACTTCCGGCAAAAGATGAGGGATTGGAGGCTCTGTGGGACCGTTTTCTGTTGCGTTATATCGTAAATCCTATCAACAGCAAACAAAATTTCTTCCATCTGCTCTCACCTTCGGAATCAAACATTCCCACAACAGGATGCAATCCGATCTCACATGAAGAATATGTTGAGTGCCTGAAACAGAGCCAAGTGATTCCTCTCCCGGTCGATATACTTGAAATCATTTATCAGATAAGAGGGAAACTGAACGATAAAATCAATGCTAAAGATGTTGTTACCGGAGAGCCGAATCCGGAAAATCTGAAGTATTATGTTTCCGACCGTCGCTGGAAGAAAGCAGTAGGCGTAATGAGAATGTCTGCCTATCTAAACGGCAGAAATGAAGTGGAAATCACTGATTTGTTACTTTTAGCCCATATACTATGGACTGATGAGGAGTCCATACCATTTATTCGGAAGATTTTAGCTGAATCGGTGGTGGCTTATATGTTCCGCAATCTCCTTGACCAATATAAAAGTTACAAACGTCATGCGCAGATGGGAAAGGAGACAAGCAATAAACTCTTTTCACCGGACCGGATTCATTATATAATTCTTTGCGATGACTCTCCTCTGAAAATAAGGATTGCTGACTATAATCGTATGAAATCCTCGCCTGATGAAATATATTTCGGGGCTGAAACGACCGACAACGTCATTATGCTGCGTTCACGGGGCCAGTTTGTCATGCGATTTGTAAAGGATGGGGTGCTTTGTATCAACAATTACAATTACTATCTGCGGACGGAATCTGACAATCAGTTCAGCAAGGATTTTATAGTCAAGTTGAGCGATAGAATGGATGGCATTGTCAACCAACTGTATTTATCGATGAATCACAATATTTTCATTGCAGACTCCGATTTGTATATGCCAATTCGAGAAACCATAGCCGTTTATCGCGAAAGAATAGGCTTGATGTGATGAAGAAACAACATCTTTCTTACCTGAGACGCACCATCGGTTTAGCCGCTGCTGTCAAAGGCGGAGCCAGACTGCTTGAGTTGGTCAGCCGTATAAAGTGTGCCAAGACACCGGTTTATCAGTTGATACGCGACATCGTCTGCGACTCGCGCTATTACAGCGTTGTCGAAGGTGATTTATTTTGGAAAAATTATTCTTTAACTGTAATCAGTCATTTCATTGATTCGCTTACAGATAATGACTGGCAGGATGAAGAGCGATGCACCGGCAAGAAAGAGGACTTCTTGAACGATTGGCTGTCAAAGTATCTTTTCCCCATTTCAGATGATGAAAAGAAGAATATCATGGAGGCCCTTTCTCTCACCAATGAGCTGAGAAAAGATATGAAATTTTCTGAAGATGAGGAGGTCAAAGATTTCGGGATTCAACCCGGCAAAGAACTCGAAATCGGCATATCGGATATGACAAATTCCCAGTCTCTCCAAGGTGAAGATTTGCCGGATGAAATGAAAGAGTATATGCTCAACACCCAGAGTAATGCCCAAGGAATTGAAGCGGAGAGCCATGAGGTAGAAGCTGCATACCTAAAACGCCTTGATCCTGCTATCGTGGAACTCGCCAAGCGAATTGGACGCAGGGGAGGTATAGTTCAGGAATATGTAGGAAGATTTCAAACCGCATCAAGGAGTGACATCTGTGGAGTGACAATCGGGAATAACCTCAATTCTTTATTGCCGACGGAATTGGCGATGCTGGGGAATCGCGCCACTGAAAACATTTTCTATCACAGATATGTGCAGAACCGATTGCAGCTTTTCTCTTCAGCGTCAAGTTCGGTGAAAGGCAAGAAGGATAAAGCCGGACCAATCTATATATGCGTTGATACGAGTGGCTCCATGACGGGTGAACCGGAAGTGGCGGCAAAGACCCTCGCTCTTGCCATTGCCATTGTTGCGCAGCGCGACAAACGACCGATATGTATGATAAACTACTCTAATAACCTGTCGTTCTTTATACTGACAAATCTCCACCGCCAACGGCAGAAGTTTTTGTCTTTTCTGTCTCTTTCTTACTCAGGAGGTAACGATGAAAACAAGTTGTTTAACTTCATTTTTACCATACTGCCTAAGCAGCAAAAATATCGGCAGTTTGCCGAGGCGTTCAAAGGCGCCGACCTATTGGTTATCTCCGATTTTGAGTGGAGTAGTATCTCGGAAGCCAATAGAAAATTAATTGCCGATTCAAAAGCCGGAGGCATGAACTACTATGCATTAGGAATAGATGTCAGAATCTGCGACATAGACAAACTTGATGACTCCGATCAAGAAGATATGTTTTATGCCGACGGTTATCAGTTCTTTAAGGAATGTGATTTTCGCTATATATTCAAAGAAGGAAAAGTAACTGAATATTTCGATAGAGCAAAAGTATTATGAAACTGAAAATGAGATTGGAAGACGCGATGGTTTACGTACTGGCAACTGCCGGCTACGGCATGACAACCCAAAGGATTGCAGAAGTAATCAATCAGCAACAACTACATATCCGTGCCGATGGTCAGCCGGTATCTTCCGCCCAAGTATATGCAGCTGTTTGCCGTAATCCCAATACTTTTGTAAAAGAGGGAGGAAGAATCTTGCTGTCAATGTAATTTTTTTCATCCTGTATCGCTGTTTGATACACCACGGGGTTAATTTTGCAATATAAACATTAAAAACAACAAGATATGGAACCTATCACCAACAATGAGTTTCTCAACTCCGTCCTCGAAGCCGAGGCATGGAAAGAGATTTCCGACAACGAATCCCTCAGCATGGACATACTTGACAAGTATGCCGACAAGCTGGATTGGGATGAAATCAGCGAGAACCGTAACGTCATCTGGACTCTCGACGGCATCAACAAGTTCACCAACCGACTAAACTGGAGCAACTTCTCTGAGAACTGTCCCGACCACATCATCAACGAAGTTACCCTTCAGAAGTTCGCCAACCGCTGGGACTGGAAGGCAATCTCTAATCGAGACTGCTTCTACAACGACTGGGCACTTCTCGAAAAGTTTGCGGACAAGGCAGACTGGAACGAGGTCATCACAAACTGGAATATCGAAAAGCCGTTGGAGTTTTTCGCCCGCTTCCAGCAGTACATCCCGATGGCAAAACTTCAGGATTCCCGTCTCTGGAACTCTATGGTAGAGGCACGGGTCAAACGAATTATGCAGGAAGCCGTAGGTATCTGCTGAAAAATCAAACCTGTCATAAAAATTGAGACACCGGAGCGCTATCTTTGCACTGAATATTAAACCTTCAAAATAATAAAACTATGCCCATCTGGAAATTCACCACCAAGATGAAGCGCAACTGCAACGGTGTCTTCATCGAAAAAGGAATGACAGTAGAAGTCGTTACTCCTACAACCTCCAACCCTCTCAACAACCCTCAAGGACGAGATCAGATTGCCGCCGCATTCATGACCAAATATGGAGTGGACATGAAGAAGGCACAAAGCCTTTCGAGCGGCTATCTTGATTCCGTAATGAGCAAGTAATCATTATTGACCCCGCTACGCAAATACATTGCGTAGCGGAGTTGTACCTTTGCAGCCGGTTTACATCGGAGTTTTGATATTTGCTTAAAATCAATTACCTTTGTAACCGTAATCATACAGATAACACGACATTAACAATGCAGACACTGCAACATAACATATCGTCAACATGGGTTCTCCGATGCTATCAGAGCTTCGGCTTCTATTGCTATAGCTATAGAAGTTACCGAAGTGTGCGCGGTGGCTTACCCGGACGATATTCATGCAGAGCCTGTGAAAGTTAAAACAATACTCACAGACTATAAGGATTATGAAGTCGGGAAGTCAACAAAGCTTTCCGACTTTTTTGCGCCCTGTTGCGGCTAATCCTTATGTCACAGCATGGCCTCAACTCAAAATTTAATCATGAACAAAGAAGATTATTATCGCAGCCATGCCAGTAAACAAGAACGCACTTATAAGATACAAAACAATAGACCGGTGCCTGAGGAACAAATACAGGCGGTGGACTCTGGATGACCTTGTGGAAGCGTGTTCCGACGCTTTATATGAGATGGAAGGTATCACCCGGGGCGTATCAGTCAGGACAGTCCAAGCCGACATTCAAGTGATGAGGTCCGATAAACTCGGATACGAAGCCCCGATTGAGGTCTACGACGGGAAATTTTACAGATACGCCGATGAAGACTACTCCATCTCAAATTCACCTCTGAATACAGATATGTGTGATCTCATTTCCGACGCCCTCGACAAACTGAGGCAGTTCGAGACCATCATGCCGGTTAATGAACTTGGGGATGTCCTCGCCAAAGTAAAGCATAAACTTGAACTTCTCTTGGAGGAGGCATAATAACGAAGGCTTTGACAATCTCGCCCATGCGCAGTATGTCAAAGCCTTTATTCTGTCTGTACTTCTGGCAAGACTCGAACTTGCGGCCCTCCCATTAGAAGTGGGATGCTCTAATCCGCTGAGCTACGGAAGCATTGATTGGTATTTCCGGCAGGAGTCGAACCTGCGACCCTCTCATTCATAGTGAGACGCTCTAATCCACTGAGCTACGGAAACATATATTGTACTTCCGGCAGGAGTCGAACCTGCGACCCTCACGTTCGTAGCGTGACGCTCTAATCCACTGAGCTACGGAAGCATATCTGTTGGGGCGGTAGGACTCGAACCTACGATGTCCGAAGACGGGAGATTTACAGTCTCCTGCAATAGCCGCTATGCGACACCCCAGTGTTGGCGGAAGCAGAAAGATTCGAACTTTCGGAGCCTTTTGCGAGGCTCGGCCCCTTAGCAGAGGGCTGGTTTCGACCACTCACCCATGCTTCCTTTCTTTTGACACTGCAAAGTTAGATAGACCGAATGCAGCCTATCTGCGTAGCGGAAAAAATCTTCAAAAAAGAAAAGTCTCTATCTAATCTATGTTTTACGGCATTTAATAACAATGAATTGAGAAAAATTTTGTAACTTTGCATGTTCAAGACGAATGAAATCTGAAAACATGACCAACTAAACAACAAAGACATACGGCGAGAGCCGAAACCCCTTTGAGAACCCCAGCGTAGTCGTTACAGGCTTTGGTCGGCC
>DVIH01000093.1 GCA_018711405.1 Candidatus Avibacteroides excrementipullorum
CATAGCACTGGCAGCAGACCAATATATAAAAATGAATGAGATAGACATGCCTGTGAGATTTGACATAATAAGCATAACAGGTACCGGCAACGATGTGCATCTGGAACACATCGAAGATGCCTTCACCGCCCCTCTAATGTAGAAAAAGCTTCACAGGAACCCTGCGAAGCTTTTTCATATTCCACAACAAGATATATCAAAGGGATGCAACCCTTCTTTCTTTTATTCTTGCCTTCTTACCTGTAAGTTTACGCAGATAATACAGTTTAGCCCTGCGCACTTTACCGTACTTGTTCACTACGATACTGTCGATAGCCGGAGATTCCAACGGGAATATTCTTTCCACTCCGATTCCGTCCGACATTTTCCTTACGGTAAAACGTTTCTTGTCTCCATGACCTGAGATTTTTATAACAACGCCTCTGTATGACTGGATACGCTGCTTGTTACCCTCAGTAATACGATATGCCACCGTCACGGTGTCACCCGAGCGGAAAGCCGGATGCTCTTTTTTCTCGGTAGCAAATGCTTCTTCTGCAATTTTAATTAAATCCATTTTATCAACTATTAAATTGTTATCGTTAACACGCAACATATCAAATCACACTACTCTTTGACAGCGATTGCGCTAAAGCGACTGCAAAGTAAATAAAAATCTTTCACATGACAAAAACATTGTATGCAACTTAGCCGTAAAAGTTTCGCGGCATTATGATTACCGCCTTTTCCCAAGACTTTTGTTTATCCCGTCTATGTAATCGAGCACCTCGTCACGTCCGGTCTTCTTCTCGGCCGAAGTGATGAAGCATGGAGGCAAAGTCTCCCACTGTTCCAGCAATACCTTTTTATATTTCTCCACATTGACGGTGCATCTGCTCTTGCTCAATTTGTCTGCTTTGGTGAATATGATGGCAAAAGGAGTGCCTGTCTCGCCCAACATGGAGATAAACTCCAAATCGTTTTTCTGAGGTTCCAGCCTTATATCGATGAGAACGAACAGACAAACAAGCTGCCTTCGGCGCAACACATAACTGTGTATGATTCCGGAAATCTTCTCTATCTCCTTCTTGCTCTTCTTCGCATAGCCGTAACCGGGCAAATCCACCAGATACCATTCATTGTTTATCATAAAATGATTTATGAGTATCGTCTTGCCCGGCATGGATGAAGTCATGGCAATGCTCTTGCCCGACAGCATGTTAATCAAACTCGACTTACCCACATTCGACCGCCCGATAAAAGCATATTCGGGCAAATCTCCGGACGGACATTTCTCCACATCCGAATTGCTGACTACAAAATCCGCGCTTCTTATTATCATAACAATCCATTTAATAAGATGCAAACATACATAAAAAAACGGGCTTTTTTACTGCAATGTCATAAAAAACGGGCTTTTTTATGTATGTTTGCACCGCAATCTTTTCGTCGACAAAAAAAGAATGAACAAATCGGAAATACAACAAGTGAAAATGCGTTTCGGCATAATCGGAAATGCCGAAAGCCTGAACAGAGCCATAGACGTGGCCATGCAAGTGGCTGCGACCGACCTGACAGTACTGATAACCGGAGAGAGCGGAGTAGGTAAAGAAAGTTTTCCGAAAATAATCCACCAGTACAGCCGCAGGAAACACGGCCCGTACATAGCAGTGAACTGCGGAGCCATCCCCGAAGGCACAATCGACTCCGAACTGTTCGGACACGAAAAAGGCGCATTCACCGGAGCCATAGGCGAAAGGAAAGGATACTTCGGCGAGGCAAACGGCGGCACCATATTCCTCGATGAAGTCGGCGAGCTCCCGCTGTCCACCCAAGCCAGACTGCTGAGAGTGCTCGAAACAGGAGAATTCATGAAAGTAGGCTCGTCTAAAGTGGAAAAGACAGATGTGAGGATAGTGGCCGCAACCAACGTCAACTTCAGCAAGGCAATATCGCAGGGCAAATTCAGGGAAGACCTTTACTACCGCCTCAGCACAGTGCCCATACAGATAGCCCCGTTGAGGGAAAGGAAAAACGACATAATACTGCTTTTCAAAAAATTCGCGTCCGACTTTGCGGAAAAATACAGAATGCCCGGCATAACGCTCACCGACAAAGCCAAAGAAGTATTGTCATCATACCGCTGGCCGGGCAACATCAGGCAACTGAAGAACATAACGGAGCAGATATCCATAATAGAGAAGAACAGGGAAATAGACGAAGACACCATCAGAAGGTATCTCCCGGAAGCAGAAAACATGCAGACATTGCCCGCGCTGTCAGACAACACGATGATGTTCGGACACGAGAAAGAAATCCTCTACCAGATAATAAGAGAGATGAAAAACGAGATAGCCGAGTTGCAGAAGACAGTAAGGCAACTGGAGAACGGCGGCAACAACCGGCCACAGACACAGCCCGCAGCCATAACCTACAAATACCTGCAACCCGTTGCCGGGCAACAGAAAGAGGCAAAAGACGAGCCACAGCCGTTCAGCATAGAAAAGGCGAAAGACAACTACGGCAGCATGTGCCACGAGGCAGAGCCGGAATACATCATAGAAGAATCGATGAGCCTGCAAGACCTGGAAAAAGAAAGCATAAAAAAAGCATTGGAAAGGCACAAAGGCAAACGGAAGGCAGCTGCCGAAGAGCTGAAAATATCAGAAAGGACACTATACAGAAAAATAAAAGAATATGGGCTGGAAGAAAAATAGAATAACGCGCCTCATACCGGTCATAGCCATAACGCTGGCAGCATGCCTGGCATCGTGCACCATATCATATCAGTTCAACGGTGCATCCATCAACTATGACGTGGTGAAGACCATATCCATCAACAACTTCCCCATACAAAGCGCATACGTGTACGCACCGCTGGGAGTGAAATTCAACGAATCGCTCATAGACAAATACACCCAGCAGACCAGGCTGCAACTGGTCAATGTGGGAGGAGACCTGCATCTGGAAGGAGAAATCACCGAATACTCGGTCAGAAACAAAGCCGTACAAGCCGACGGATATGCCTCGATGATAACGCTGACGATAAGAGTCAACGTCAGGTTTACCAACAACACCAACCACGCCGAAGACTTCGAGCAGTCATTCTCAGGCTCGGCCGACTACGAATCGTCAAGGCAGCTCACCGATGTACAAGACGAACTGATAGACCAGATAAACGAAGACATCATAGACCAGATATTCAACGCCACAGTGGCAAGGTGGTGACAACATCGTATGATTTTTATGGACGGAAACGCACTGAAAATGCTTATGGAAAATCACGACATGCTCGATGCCAAGACGCTGCACGAGCTGTCGGAGACAGTCGAAAGATACCCGTATTTCAACGCAGCGCGACTGCTTTACCTCATCAACCTGTACAAACTCAACGACATACGTTTTGCCAAAGAGCTGAAAAAAGCCGCACTGTGCTTCTCAGACCGCAGCATACTGTTCAGGCTGACCGACGCGGGACACTTCGAGCAGAAGCCGCAAGAACTGACCACAGAACTGAAACAGAAAGACAGGACCATATCGCTCATCGACTCGTTCCTCTCCTCGCAACCGGCCTCAGCCGCCGAAGGGAAAGACATAGACGTATCGACAGACTACATATCGTACATGCTCAAAGAGGAAAAAGGTGAAATGGATGACAGCTCCCACCAGAACATGATAACCGAACTGCTGCAAAAGAGAAAAAGCGAAGACAGCGACAAGGCAGCGGACGATGCCCCCCAACAGGCCTCAGAAGACAGCTATTTCACGGAAACGCTGGCAAAAATATACATCAAGCAGCAGAGATATGACAAGGCGCTGGAAATTATTAAGAAGCTAAGTTTGAAATTTCCGAAAAAAAACACTTACTTTGCAGACCAAATCCGATTTTTGGAAAAACTGATAAATAATAATAACACTACTAAATAAAAAGACATGTACATAGCATTAATCATCTTATTCGTTCTGGCATCCATATTGATGTGTCTGATCGTTCTTATTCAAAACTCAAAAGGAGGAGGACTGGCTTCCGGATTCTCGTCATCAAACCAGATAATGGGCGTGCGCAAGACTACCGACTTCCTTGAAAAAACCACATGGGGACTGGCCATTTTCATGGTCGTGATGAGCGTTGCCATAGCATGGGTGCTCCACACGGCACCAAGCACTTCAAGCTCGGTGATAGAAAGACAAGCCATAGAGCAAAGCAAGACAAACCCGATAAACCTGCCCACAGGCAACGCGGCACAGCCTCTGCCTGCGGCAAACGATGCTCCGGCCACCGACCAGCAGCAGCCGGCTCAATAAGATTTGCAGACATTAGAAATACAGAAAAGCAACGCTTCCACTCACCGGTCGGAGCGTTGCTTTTTTTATTGCCCTCCCGCACCCGCTCCAAGCCATCGAACAAACATCTGAAAAGACCGAAAAGACACGCTTTCGGGATGGCGTACATCCCCGGCCGGGATCGAGCCGATACCGACCGGGGATCGGCTCGGTCATCGGCAAAGATGGCGCACATCCCCGCCGGGCATGAAAACACAGTCCCGGCACCATGCCGCAGGGCACAAAAAAATGCGGCATGCATCCGCACGCCGCATTATCTCTTTCCTGTAAATAATCTTAGCCTAAATGTATTGCTTCGGAAGGACATACATCCGCACATGTTCCGCACTCAGTGCACATGTCAGGATTGATAGAATACTTGTCGCCTTCAGATATTGCACCTACCGGGCATTCGTCTATACAAGTACCGCAAGCGATACAATCGTCACCTATTACGTAAGCCATAGTTATTAAATTTTGTTTGTTATTAAATATAAAGTTTTACTCTTATTTTCACGTTGCAAAGATATGCGTTTTGTCAATACGATATACCCTGCACACGCGCAATTCGGAGTAATTTGTAATCGCTCTAAATAAACTGCGGCAACGCGGCAAGCCCGGCGCAAGCAGTTCCGTCACCTCCGAAGCCATCAATGACACAATCACTTTGACAATAAAAAATAAAATACTACTTTTGACCTTACTTTTGACACAACATGCAAACTATGGATACGAAGAAAACCTCTTTCGGCAAAAAGCTGAAAACACTGGCCATAAACCTGCTCATAATGGCAGCGGCATGCGGAGCAGCGCTGTGGATCACTATGGCGTGGCTCGACTCCTACACCCATCACGGCCAATCGACCCAAGTGCCCGACCTGAGCGGCATGACCATAACCCAAGCCGCAGCCGAACTGGAAAGATGCGGGCTGCAAGGCAAGATAATCGACTCCACCTACATAAAAGGCAGGCCATCGAAAACAGTCATCAGCCACACGCCGGAAAAAGGACAGTCGGTGAAGACCGGCAGGACGATATATCTCACCATAAACTCATCGGAGACACCGCTGAAGGAAGTACCCGATGTGGCCAACAACTCATCGCTGCGCGAAGCCGAAGCACGTCTGCAAGCCAACGGATTCAAGCTCAAAGACATAGAATACGTGCCCGATGAAGCCAGAGAATGGGTGGTAGGCATAAAATACAGAGGACGGCTGCTCGGACAGTCGGAAAAGATACCCGAAGGCTCGGAACTGACCCTGCTCGTGGGAGCCGAAGGACTGCAACTGCCCGACTCGGCAAAAATCTACATAGACTCACTCTTGCTCAAAGAAGAAGAACAGCTGCCGGCAAAAGAAGAAAAGCCGGATGTGGACGCCTCATGGTTCAACTGAAAAAAGACATGGCAGAATATACGGAAGACAAGACATACGATGCCGAAGACGACATGGAGCAAGACAGCAACGAGCTGTACGAACACTTCCGCTTCACCGTCGACAAAGGGCAGACACCCGTAAGGATAGACAAATACCTGACAGAAAGAATCGTCAGCGCATCGCGCAACAGGATACAGCAAGCAGCCGATGCAGGATATGTCATGGTAAACGACAAGGCTGTGAAAAGCAACTACAAGGTCAAGCCGTGCGACTCCATCGTCATCATGATGGACTATCCCAAATATGAAAACGACATCATCCCCGAAGACATACCGCTCAACGTGGTGTATGAAGACGACCAACTGATGGTGATAAACAAACCGGCCGGGCTTGTGGTACATCCAGGATGCGGCAACTATCACGGCACTCTGGTCAACGCCATAGCATGGCACCTGAGGGAAAACAAGAACTATGACCCCAACGACCCGGCAGTGGGACTGGTGCACCGCATAGACAAAGACACATCGGGACTGCTGGTCGTGGCCAAGACACCCGATGCCAAGACCAATCTGGGACTGCAATTCTTCCACAAGACCACCAAAAGGACATACAACGCACTGGTATGGGGCAACATGGAGCAAGACGAAGGCACCATAGAGACCAACATAGCAAGAAACCCCAAAGACAGGATGCAGATGGCCGCATTCACCGATGAGAACATAGGCAAACATGCCATAACCCACTATAAAGCACTCGAAAGGTTCGGCTACGTGACACTCGTGGAATGCCGCCTTGAAACAGGGCGCACACACCAGATAAGGGTGCACATGAAACACATAGGGCATGTGCTCTTCAACGATGAACGGTACGGAGGCAACGAAATACTGAGAGGACTCAAGACAAATAAATACAAACAATTCATAACCAACTGCTTCGAAATATGTCCGAGACAGGCGCTTCATGCCAAGACATTGGGATTCACACATCCAAGCACAGGAAAAGAGATGTTTTTCGATTCGGAACTGCCTGAAGACATGACAACACTGCTCGACAAATGGAGAAACTACACATCAAACAGATAGAACAATGAAACGCAACATTGCCATAATAGCCGGAGGATATTCGTCGGAACACGATGTCTCACTCCGCAGCGCGAAAGGAATAATGTCGTTCATCGACAAAGACAGATACAACGCATTCCTCCTCGACATAGAAAAACATGAATGGAACGTAGTATGCGGACAAGACAGATACCCGGTAGACAAAAACGACCTCAGCTTCACCGATGGCAACGGGGAGAAGACACGATTTGACTTTGCCTATATAACCATACACGGCGATCCGGGCGAAAACGGCAAGTTGGAAGGCTATCTCGACATGCTCGGCATACCGTACTCATGCTGCGGCGTATTTGCAGGCTCGCTCACGTTCAACAAATTCGCCTGCAACAACTATCTCAAGTCTTTCGGCATCAGGACAGCCGAATCCATCTGCCTGAGACGAGGACAGCACATATCCGACAAAGATGTGATAACCAACATCGAGCTGCCATGCTTCGTGAAACCGAATCTGGGAGGCTCCAGTTTCGGGGTAACTAAGGTAAAGACACCGGCAGAGATACAGCCTGCCATAGAAAAGGCATTCCACGAATCGGACGAAGTGATGATAGAAGCTTTCATGAAAGGCACGGAAGTGACATGCGGCTGCTACAAGACAAAAAGCAAGTCGGTGGTGCTGCCCATAACCGAAGTGGTGACCGAAAACGAGTTTTTCGACTACAACGCCAAATACAACGGGCAAGTGCAGGAAATCACTCCGGCACGTATCAGCCAGGACCTCACAGACAGGATACAAAAGATAACATCGCTCATCTACGACATAATAGGATGCTCCGGCATCATCAGAGTAGACTACATCATATCCGATGACGGGAAAATAAACCTGCTGGAAGTAAACACCACGCCGGGAATGACAGAGACGAGCTTCATCCCGCAACAGGTGAAAGCCGCAGGCCTCGCCATGTCGGAAGTCATAACAGACATAATAGAAGACAAAATCAGCTAAAACCCCATGCGTCATGAGTACCTTACACGATTTTGACGAAATCAGGCCCTATACGGCCGAAGAAATGCCGGATGTAATAGAGCAACTGATTGCCGACCCCATGTTCAGACAAGCGGCAGAATATGCATACCGAGACATCCCTTTTGAAAAGATAGCGGCAGACATGAGAAGTTCCAAAACCATATTGGAATTCCAACGCAAGATGTGCTATCCGCTCGTCATGGGCATAATGGAGAAACAGTCGCTGTCATTGGACTTGGACTTCAACAGCAGCCTTGACAAAGCGACGCCCTATACCTACATATCCAACCACCGCGACATAATACTCGACTCCGGACTTCTGTCCATCATGCTGTCAAACAACGGTATGGACACCGTAGAAATAGCCATAGGCGACAACCTGCTCATATATCCATGGATAAAAATGCTGGTAAGGCTCAACAAGAGTTTCATAGTGCAGCGTGGATTGTCACTGAGAGAACAACTCGTCTCATCCATCAGGATGTCAGGATACATACACTATGCCATAACGCAAAAGAAGCAATCAGTATGGATCGCGCAAAGAGAAGGCCGCGCCAAAGACTCAGACGACAAGACACAAGACAGCGTGTTGAAAATGCTCGCCATCGGAAAAGACGGAGACCCCATAGAGTCTCTCAAAGAGATAAACATAGTCCCGCTGTCCATCTCCTACGAATACGACCCGTGCGACTACCTGAAAGCAAAAGAGTTTCAGCTGAAAAGAGACAACCCCGATTACAGGAAGACCACAGACGATGACCTGACCAACATGCTGACCGGTCTGACAGGCTACAAAGGACACGTCATGTTCAGAACCTCCGCCTGCATCAACGGGACATTGGACAGACTGGACAAGTCTCTTAACAAAAAAGAATGCTTCAAACAGATAGCCGGCATCATAGACAGGCAGATATTCGCAGGATATGAGTTTTATCCGTGCAACTACATCGCATACGATGCCATAAACGGGACAAGCCGATTCAAAGACAAATACACCGACAAACAGCATGAGGAATTCAACGCATACCTGCAAAGACAACTCGACAAGATAGACATGCCAGGCAAGGACGAAGCATTTCTGAAAGAAAAGATGCTGCAAATGTATGCAAACCCTCTGACCAACCACCTGAACAACAAATGAAAAGACTACTCATAGCAATAGCAGCAATGTGCATGGTTGCCTCGTGCAGCAAAGACGGGACGGATGACTTCACTCCGCAGACAGTAAAAGAGTTCGTCACGCTCGGCACAGACATTACCGGCACACCGGCCTATATCATAGAAGATACCGGCAATACATATCAGATAACCGAAGCGCATTACACTCCGGAGTTGGCGCCCAACAGCCAGTACCGCGTGGTACTCGAATACGAGATAACATCGCGCCCCTCCAATGACAATCCCGGCCAAGCCGAATCATACGCATTCAACAGCGTGTTCGTCTCACCGGTCGTGCCGCTCGGCCAGTTCCTCGAAAGCATAAGGCAAGACCCCGTGAAAGTGACAAGGATATGGCAAAGAGGCCGATACATCAACATGGAACTCGGCATAAAAGCCAAAGACCGGCAACACCGTTTCCTCTATCTGGAAAGACAACACGGCTTCAAAGACGGCACGTCCGAACTGGCACTCTACCACGATGCCAACAACGACACTCCGGCATTCACCCAGACCGCCTACCTCTCAGTGCCGCTCGACAACACAGTCA
Source organism: Candidatus Avibacteroides excrementipullorum (assembly GCA_018711405.1). Taxonomy (GTDB): domain Bacteria; phylum Bacteroidota; class Bacteroidia; order Bacteroidales; family Bacteroidaceae; genus Avibacteroides; species Avibacteroides excrementipullorum. The sequence goes on from DVIH01000093.1 coordinate 9,472, forward strand.
CCCGCTACAGCCCCGACTCCGTAGCCATAACCATTAACACATACGATGGCATGCAACGATTCGTCTATTACATTGGTGACATGGAGGAATAAAAAGCAGGATTCGGTGCAAAAATGCTTAACCGAATCCTGCCGGAATAAATAGATATCAACGCAGTTCTTCAAACACTCTTTTGACTTCGGCATGGGATTCGTTGCAAATGTAGAAAAAATATTAATATTCCGATAATAACCGCAAATTATTTAATTGCTCCCGCCAAGAAGTCATACAAAAAAACAGGGCGACATGGCCTTATCGCCACATCGCCCTCGTGCTATTATAATAGTTTGTGTCTGATGTCTTCAGATTACATCATGCCACCCATGCCGCCCATGCCGGCTGCGCCCATAGGCATTTCGGGTTTCTCCTCTTTCTTCTCTACGATGACACACTCCGTAGTGAGGAACATGCCTGCTATGGAAGCTGCATTTTCAAGAGCTACTCTGGCCACTTTGGCAGGGTCTACCACGCCGGCTGCGTGCATGTTCTCGAACTTGTCGGTACGTGCGTTGTAGCCGAAGTCGCCTTTGCCTTCGCGTACTTTCTGCACGATGACTGCGCCTTCCTTGCCTGCATTGGCCACGATCTGCCTCAGCGGTTCCTCTATGGCACGCTTGATGATTTCTATACCGGTCTGCTCGTCATCGTTGTCGCCTTTCACGCCTTCGAGTTTCTCTATGGCGCGGATGTAAGCCACACCGCCGCCGGGCACGATGCCTTCCTCGATGGCTGCTCTCGTAGCGCAGAGGGCATCATCCACACGGTCTTTCTTTTCTTTCATTTCCACTTCGGAAGCTGCACCCACATAGAGCACTGCCACGCCGCCGGAGAGTTTGGCCAGACGTTCCTGGAGTTTCTCCTTGTCATAGTCGGAAGTGGTAGTCTTTATCTGAGCCTTGATCTGGTTGCAACGTTCTGCTATCAGGGCTTTGTCGCCGCCGCCGTTGACAATGGTGGTGTTGTCTTTGGTTATGGTTACTTTTTCTGCCGTACCCAGCATGTCGATGGTAGCCTGGTCGAGTTTCAAGCCTCTTTCCTCGCTTATCACAACGCCTTTGGTGAGCACTGCTATATCCTGAAGCATTTCTTTTCTTCTGTCGCCGAAGCCCGGAGCCTTGACTGCACATATCTTAAGGTTGGAGCGCAGACGGTTCACAACGAGTGTGGTAAGAGCTTCGCTGTCAACGTCTTCTGCTATGATGAGCAACGGACGTCCGCTCTGCACTGCCGGTTCCAGGATAGGAAGCATGTCCTTGAGGTTGGAAATCTTCTTGTCGTAGATAAGGATATATGGGTTTTCCATTACGCATTCCATCTTCTCGGTGTCGGTAACGAAGTAAGAAGACAGATAGCCGCGATCGAACTGCATACCTTCTACCACGCCTATTGTGGTGTCGGTACCCTTAGCTTCCTCAATGGTGATGACGCCGTCTTTCGACACTTTACGCATGGCATCGGCAATGAGTTTTCCGATTACCGGGTCGTTGTTGGCAGAGATGGTCGCCACCTGTTCTATCTTGTCATAGTTGTCGCCTACTTTTTCAGACTGCTCTTTGATAGACTCTACTACCACAGCCACAGCTTTGTCTATACCGCGTTTCAAGTCCATCGGGTTTGCACCTGCGGTCACGTTTTTCAAGCCCACGTTGACAATGGCCTGAGCCAATACGGTTGCGGTGGTAGTGCCATCGCCCGCATCATCGCCGGTCTTGGAAGCCACAGACTTGACAAGCTGTGCGCCCGTGTTCATGAACGAATCGGCCAGTTCCACTTCCTTAGCCACCGTCACACCGTCTTTGGTGATCTGCGGAGCGCCGAATTTCTTCTCTATTATCACATTGCGGCCTTTAGGACCGAGTGTCACTTTCACTGCGTTGGCAAGCTCGTCCACACCTTTCTTGAGCTGGTCGCGAGCATCGATATTGAATAAAATTTCTTTTGCTGGCATAATCTTTACTTTTTTAAATTAGAATATAAAAACATTGTTTATCCGAGAACTGCAAGGACATCGCTCTGACGCATGATCAGATATTTTTCTCCTTCAATCTCTATCTCCGTTCCGGCATACTTGCCGTACAAAACCTGATCGCCGGTCTTGAGCACCATTTCTTCGTCTTTAGTGCCGTTGCCCACTGCTACGATCTCGCCTTTCAGCGGTTTTTCCTTTGCAGTATCGGGGATGATGATGCCACCGATAGTTTTCTCTTCTGCCGGTGCAGGGAGTATGATTACTCTGTCTGCCAATGGTCTTACTTTCATAATCTTTTTTATTTTAAGTTTTTAATATTGTTTTCTGCTTCTATACTTGACGCATAGCAACAGGATATAAGCCAAAACCATGCCAAAGCAGCGAACATGACATTTTTTCATAGACAAAAAGACTTAAAATCCCGTCACTGACACGATGTCAGTAACGGGATCATGGGATGGCGCACATCTTTGCCAAAGATCGAGCCGATACCGGACAAGGATCGGCTCGGTACCGGAGGAAGATGGCGTACATCCCCGGCCGGGATCGAGCCGATGCCAAAAAGACTTGCGAAAAGCTATGTTCAGAGACCGGAAAGCCCTTACCGGGCATAGGCACAGGTGCCGCTTTTCAAACAGTCTATAAAAAGTGGCAACACGGTAAAAATTTTTTCAATTTGATAAAAAAAGAAGCGGAACCATTCATTCACAGTTTGTCCCTTTCGAGGTTACCGCCAAGTGACCTTCCCCACGACAAACGCAGAATGGTTCACGCCATGACAAGCATGAAATTCAGACTGCTGTTCTCGCGGGGGAATATTGGCGGTTTTCTGAAAGGGAGAACAAGAGCCGAAAGCTCAATCTTACTAATGATATGAATGGATTACTACCTGTATCTGTTTGTTTTTATTTCAACCTTTCCGTTATGGCTTCGTGCTCCTTTTCATATCCGGGCTTGTTGAGCAAGGCAAACATGTTCCTCTTATAGTTTTCCACTCCCGGCTGGTTGAACGGGTTCACGCCGAGCATAAGTCCGCTCAACGCACACGCTTTCTCGAAGAAATAGAGCAGCTGACCTATGTAGTATTCCGATATTTCCGGCATGGAGATGTGCATGTTGGGCACTCCTCCGTCCACATGTGCAATACGGGTGCCGAGTTCGGCCATCTTGTTCACCTCGTCCACATGCTTGCCTGCCAGATAGTTCAGTCCGTCGAGGTTCTCTTCATCCGATGGCACTATAAGGCTGTGCTTGCTGCGTTCCACCGAGATGACTGTCTCGAATATCGTCCTCTCGCCCTGCTGTATCCACTGTCCCATAGAGTGCAGGTCGGTGGTGAAGTCCACGGCCGCAGGGAATATGCCTTTGTTGTCCTTGCCTTCCGACTCGCCGTAGAGCTGCTTCCACCACTCCATCACATAGTGCAGTTTGGGATTGAAGTTGACAAGTATCTCTATCTTCTTGCCTGCCGCGTAAAGCGTGTTTCTCGTAGCCGCATATATGGCCGCAGGATTTTCTTCCGCCGGCACATCGTGTCCGCAGATTTTCTCCATGTCGGCAGCTCCTTTCACGAAGCTTTCGATGTCATATCCGGCCACAGCCACAGGCAACAGTCCCACGGGGGTAAGCACGGAGAAACGTCCGCCCACATTGTCGGGGATGACAAACGACTTATAGCCCTCATCATCGGCCATGACCCTTGCCGCGCCTTTCACGGCATCTGTCACAGCCACTATGTTGCGGCGCGCGAAGTCTTTGCCGCACTGCTCCTCGCACAGCGTCTTCAGTATCCTGAACGCCAAAGCCGTCTCGGTAGTGGTTCCCGACTTCGATATATTAATGATTCCGAATTTCTTCCCTTTGAGGAAGTCTTTCAATTCTGACAGATAATCTTCGCCTATGTTGTGTCCGGCAAAGACCAGTGCAGGCTTCAACTCTCCGGAGAGACCGGCAAAAGAATTGTTCAGGGCTTCTATCACCGCCCTTGCACCGAGATAACTGCCTCCTATGCCTGCTACGACCACTACATCGCAATCGTTTCTCAACACGGCAGCCGTCTGCTTGATGTCATCTATCAGGCTTCCGGGCAATGAAGACGGCAAATGCAACCAACCGAGATAATCTTTTCCGGCACAAGTACCTTTTTCCAAAGATTCGCTCAATGCCTTTACAGAATTCAAATAGCTCTCTCTCGCTGCTTCTGACAGGAAAGGCAGAGCGTTTTCCACATTTAATCTGATATTTTCCATACTATTTATCTGAAAGAATCGGTTAATAATTTTATTTCTATGGCTGGCGATATGCGCTCATAAAGGATGTTGTAGACCGCATCCAATATCGGCATATTGACATGATAATGTTTGTTTATGTCTTTTATACATTTGGTGCCGTAATACCCTTCAGCTATCATCTCCATCTCTATCTGCGCGCTCTTGACGGAGTAGCCTTTGCCTATCATGACACCGAAAGTCCTGTTGCGGCTGAAGTTGGAATAGGCTGTGACAAGCAGATCACCCAGATAGACAGAGTCGTAGACCGACCTCTGTATGGGATGCACGGTGGAAAGGAAACGGTTCATCTCCTGGATGGCATTTGAAATCAACACTGCCTGGAAATTGTCCCCGTATTTCAAGCCTCCGCATATCCCGGCTGCTATGGCATAGACGTTTTTCAATACAGACCCGTATTCTATGCCTATCACATCATCGCTGAGCGAAGTCTTGATGTAATTGTTGCTCAACAGTTGCGATATGCCTTTGGCCACCTCTACGTCAGGACAGCCGATAGTGAGATACGACAACCTTTCAAGCGCTACTTCTTCAGCGTGACAGGGACCGGCTATCACGGCAACCTGTTCGGGAGACACATTATAGAATTTGATGAAATAATCGGACACTATAAGGTTTTCATCAGGCACAATGCCCTTGATGGCACTGATTATGATTTTATCTTTGAGCCTTGTCTTCAGTTTTTTCAGATGAGCTTTCACATAAGGCGACGGTATGGCGAATATCAGCACGTCTGAATCTCTGACCACATCATTTATATTGGAATAAAAGGTAATGGTTTTCAAGTCAAACTTCACCCCCGTAAGATAAGCCGGGTTGTGACCGAGACGCTTGAAATCTTCTATGCGGTCATCGCGCCGCATATACCAATTGATATGCCCGGTGTTGGATACCACAATCTTCGCTATGGCCGTAGCCCAACTGCCACCGCCCATTATAGCGACCTTTCCTGACAACTTCATCTCTCTGCTCCTCATGTTACGCTTTCGCCGACTTCACCACTGCTCAGATATTCTCAATCCATTTCGCCACTTCATCCACAGTCGGGTTGGCCAGTTCCAGCTTATATTTTTTGTTAAGGCCGCAAATGTCCTGATGCAGTTTCTGCGGCTTTACTTCTTTCAATGATTCCACAAGATAATATCCGGCTTTCTGTATCACCGGCACCCATGCTTCGGGTATGCCTTTCTCCGTGTATTTCGATACCGGGTCTTTGGCTTCTTTCTTTTCAGGTTTCATTTGAGGGAAGAGAAGCACTTCCTGTATTGCACTCTGCCCTGTCATAAGCATCACCAGACGATCCATACCAATGCCCATGCCCGATGTGGGAGGCATGCCGTATTCGAGTGCGCGGACAAAATCCATATCTATGAACATGGCTTCGTCATCACCTTTCTCACTCAGGCGCAACTGCTCTTGGAAACGCTCGTACTGGTCAATCGGATCGTTCAATTCCGAATAAGCGTTACAGAGTTCCTTGCCGTTGACCATAAGTTCAAAACGCTCTGTCAGTTCCGGGTTATCCCTGTGACGTTTGGTCAGCGGAGACATCTCTATGGGGTAATCTGTGATGAATGTCGGCTGGATGTAATGTCCCTCGCAGAACTCTCCGAAAATCTCATCGATGAGTTTGCCCTTGCCCATGGTATCGTCTATTTCCATGTTCAACTTCCTGCAAACCTCTCTTATTTCGTCTTCGGTCTTGCCCGCAAGGTCATAACCTGTAAATTCCTTTATGGAGTCGAGCATGGTCACACGCTTGAAAGGAGCCTTGAAGTTTATCACATTATCGCCCACTTTCACTTCGGTTGTCCCGTTCACATCCAAGCAGACTTTCTCTATCATTGTCTCTGTGAACTTCATCATCCAGTTGTAATCCTTGTAGGCCACATATATCTCCATGCAGGTGAACTCCGGATTGTGCGTCCTGTCCATGCCTTCATTGCGGAAGTTCTTGCCGAACTCATACACGCCTTCAAAACCGCCCACTATGAGACGTTTCAGATAAAGCTCATCGGCTATCCTCAGGTAGAGCGGAATATCGAGTGCATTATGGTGCGTTATGAACGGACGTGCGGCGGCACCTCCGGGTATGGACTGCAATATCGGTGTCTCAACTTCCAGATAGCCTTTGGAATTGAAATATTCGCGCATGGAATTATAGACTTTCGTACGCTTGATGAAAATATCTTTCACACCTTCGTTAACGGCAAGATCCACATATCTCCTCCTGTAACGAAGCTCCGGATCATCGAACTTGTCATAGGCCACGCCGTCCTTATATTTCACTATCGGCAACGGACGTATGGATTTGGAAAGCACCGTAAGCCTGCGTGCATGCACGCTGATCTCACCCATCTGTGTCTTGAACACATATCCTTCCACTCCGATGAAATCCCCCAGATCGAGCAGTTTCTTGAACACCACATTGTACATGCTAGGATCATCTCCGGGGCAAATGTCGTCTCTTGTGACATACACCTGTATCCTGCCTTTCGAGTCTTGTAATTCCATAAAAGAAGCCTTGCCCATGACACGACGGCTCATCATTCTTCCGGCAATGCAAACGTCCCATTTAGGTGCATTTTCGTCAAATCCGTTTTTTATATCTACCGAATAAGCATTGACAGGGTATTCGGCCGCAGGATACGGATTTATACCCATAGCTTTCAATTCGTTCAAACTGTCTCTTCTGATAATCTCCTGTTCGCT
>DVIH01000094.1 GCA_018711405.1 Candidatus Avibacteroides excrementipullorum
AAAGAGTTTAAGAATCTCAAGAATTCTTTCTGTGGAAATGAAAAAGATGATGTGATATCCTATGTATCGGCCATTGCCAATATGGAAGGTGGACACCTGGTGATTGGTGTGCACGACAGAACATTGGAGATTGTTGGAACGGACACTTATAACTATGATAGGCAAAAGGCAATATTGCGCCTAGCAGAAAGATGTGTAAACCTTTCAACAGAAGGCCTAGATATAGATGAGTTTATCACAGATGATACTAATCGTAAAGTATGGGTTATACATATTCCCAAACATCTACCCAAACGGCCCGTGTTTGCTCATAATAAGGCATGGCAGCGAATTGAGGATTCTCTCGTAGAGATGACAACAGAACGTATGAGTGCAATTCTTGATGAACCGATTTTTAACGATACGGATTGGTCCGCACAAATTGTACCAGATGCGACGATTGACGACCTCGATGAGGTTGCTATCGCCAAGGCACGTAAAATGTTTAAGAAAGTGCATAGCCGAATACCTGAAGCTGAGGTTAATACATGGAGTGTGGAAACATTTCTGAGCAAGTGTGGTATAATGAAGAACGGAGGAATCACTCGTGCTGCCATTATTCTGCTGGGGAAATATGAATCAACTTTCAAGTTACGTCCCGCTGTTGCACAAGTGACTTGGACGAGGCGGGATGAAAAGCAGGATGTTGTGGATTACGAACACTTCACCGTGCCTTTTATATTAACCGTAGATGAGATTTTATCAAAGATTGAAAATCTGACAATGCGTGAAATGCCGGGAGGCACACTCTTCCCTGACACGATGAAGCAATATGACGACTATACCATCCGTGAAGCTCTTCATAACTGCATTGCCCATCAAGATTACACGATGCAGCAGCGAATCAATTTCGTAGAAAATCCAACTTACCTTTATTACTCCAATGCAGGGAGTTTCATTCCTGGCACGTTGGAAAATGCTTTGACAAATGAAGAACCTCAAGCATATTTCCGCAATGAATGTCTTTGCAGGGCAATGGTTGATTTTAACATGATAGACACAGTAAGTAGAGGTATCAAGAAAATGTTCAATGAACAATGGCGTCGCCATTTTCCAATGCCGGATTATGAGATTGATGCTAAAAATAGAAAAGTGTCGGTACGCATTTATGGTAATGAAATAAACAAACAATATACAAATTTACTCAAAACCAACGATTCACTAACCTTATGGGACTGCATATCATTAGATGCAGTCCAAAAGGGCAGGACCATTCATGAGGATGTTGCGCAGGATTTACTGAACAGAGGCCTCATTGAGGGCGAAGCCCCCAATTATACAATCTCTTTAGGGATTGCAAAGGCTACTCGTCAACTGCAAGGTTATACCAAACAAAAAGGACTTGATAAGGAGAAAATCAAACAAATGATTTTGCAGTATCTTAAGAATGCCGGCACAGATGGAGCCAAGCGTGATAGCATTTATGAGTACGTCAAAGACGTAATGCCGCAAGTCAAGACGCATGAACAGCAATTAAGACTTTTAGGAGATATACTTAGCGCACTAAGTGTGGATAAGCTTATTTATGCGAAAGGACGGATATGGTTCTTAAAAGAATAGTCATAACGGAAGATTTTGACGGTTTATTTCAATTATAGCGGAAATTATAACGGATTCCGTCATATTATAGCGGGCAATAATAATCCGGTTAATTCATGTCAAACTCGTAAATTAAAGAAGTATGTTATTAGGAGAAAGAATAAAAGAATTAAGAGCAGAGCACGGAGTACTACAAAGGCAGTTGGCAGCCTTGCTTGAAATAGATACTCCGATGTTCAGCAAAATAGAGCGCGGAGACAGACGAGCTAAACGGACACAAGTAATACAATTGGCAGAATATTTCAAGATAGACAAGAATGAACTTCTCACTCTGTGGCTAGCAGACAAAGTATTAGATGCAGTAGAAGATGAGAACGAATTAAAACATGATGCAATTGAAGTCGCACAGAAAAAAATAGGCTAATACTTACAATTATAGGGAACTATATGGTATCATAACTATATAATTCCCTATACTAATATTTGATATTCAGGTGATTAATTTGTAACATTTGGTTCAAGTGTGGAGCTAATTCGACTATTTTCAAGAAGGTTGTGGTAAGACCCGAAAGTAAATAGACAGAAACAATCTCCACACCCGTATCGATGGTGTATGTGTACACGCAAGCGAATACAGATGTTGGTGTTGTCGTCATCCTTACTTTCATTGAAAACTACCACATTTTCTTGAAAGGATAGTGCGAAAACACTTTCATCAATATGTCTGTCGGCCACTCACATAGTGGGGCTGACATCGCAAATATATGGATTTATTTTTATATATGCTATATTGTGTCGCATTTTTATTTAAAGCTTTGATTTTTATGCGTTTTATGGGGAGTATGTGTGTCGCCGGAGAAGATCGGCTCGATCCCGGGCGAAGATCGAGCCGATCATCGGCAAAGATGGCGCACATCTTTTTCCGGCATGAAAAAACGCTTTATGATAGCTTGTGGCGGGGGTGTCGCAGGGCGGGCATGAAAAAAGGAGACATCCTCTCTCGTGTGCGGGGATGTCTCCTTTTGCGCGGTTGGACTACCAAGATTCGAACTTGGACAAACAGAACCAAAACCTGTTGTGCTACCATTACACCATAGTCGAATACCTATGTTGCCTTCTTTTCCAAAAGCGTTGCAAAAGTATATCGTTTTCTCGATATGAGCAAATTTTTGCGCGTTTTTCTATTTAATTTTGCCATGTCGCATAAAGCTATTAATTTTGTCCGATTGTAATGTAGTTTATAAATTAACAGTTCATATATGAAGTCATTCCGGTTTATGAACAACCTCGCGGGTTGGGTCATATTTGCAGTGGCGGCGGTGGTGTATTGCATGACCATAGAGCCTACTGCGAGTTTTTGGGATTGTCCCGAGTTTATATCGACGGCACACAAGCTTGAAATAGGCCATCCGCCCGGTGCTCCTTTCTGGATGCTTACAGGCAATTTCTTCACACAGTTCGCTTCCGACACCACTCAGGTGGCACGTATGGTCAACTATATGAGCGCGTTGATGAGTGCGGGCTGCATCCTGTTCCTGTTCTGGACCATTACGCACCTCACACGCAAACTGATAGTGAAAGAGGGTGAGAAGATCTCGCTGCGCAAGATGATAGCCATTCTCGGCTCGGGCGCGGTGGGAGCGTTGGCATATACGTTCAGCGACACGTTCTGGTTCAGCGCGGTGGAAGGCGAGGTCTATGCCTACTCGTCGCTGTTCACGGCTGTGGTGTTCTGGCTCATACTCAAGTGGGAGGACAATGCCGACAAGCCTCATTCCGACAAATGGCTCATATTGATCTGCTATCTCACCGGGCTGTCCATCGGCGTGCATCTGCTCAACCTGCTGTGCATCCCTGCCATAGTGCTGGTGTATTATTATAAGAAGAGACCCGATGCCAATGCCAAAGGCTCTTTGCTGGCCTTGCTGGGTTCGGCGGTGCTTATCGCTGTGGTGCTCTATGGCATTGTGCCGGGGATAACTAAGGTGGGCGGCGTGTTCGACCTGTTTTTTGTCAATACGCTGGGCATGTCTATCAACTCAGGACTCATCGTATATGCCATATTGCTTTCGCTTGTGATAGTGTGGGGCGTGTATGAGACATACGTCAATGCTGCAAGGGAGAAGACGGGCAATTTCCGTTCCAAACTGGCGTTTCTCATCACGTTTGTCATGCTCGGCATTCCTTTCTACGGCAAAGGCACATCGAGCCTTGTCATAGGTGTAGTGGTGACGGCGATTGCGGCTTTCCTGCTGTTTTCCAAATCGTTGCCGCTGTCGAAAAACATTTCGGCCAGACTTCTCAACACCACCATGCTCTGCATCATGATGATGTTCATAGGCTATTCGTCTTATGCGGTCATCATGATACGTTCCACAGCCAATACGCCTCTCGATGAAAATACTCCCGACGATGTGTTTCTGTTGGCATCCTATCTGGGCAGGGAGCAGTATGGAGACCGTCCGCTGTTTTACGGGCAGCAATATACTTCTACCTATAAATACAAGCAGACTCAGGAGGGATATTATTATGACGGAGTTGTGACCAAGAGCAATTACCGTGCGCCGAAGAAGTCGGCCGAAGACAAGGACAGGTATCTGGAGACGGAAAATTATTCGCCCAAGTACCAGCCCAACGTGCTCTTCCCGAGAATGTACGACCAGAGATACGCTTCGCAATATGAGTCGTGGATGGGTGGCGTGGACAAGACCAACGAGACGGTGGAGACACCTGCTGGTCCGCAGACTGTGCAGATGCCTACGTTTATGGAAAACATTCGTTTCTTCCTGTCCTATCAGGTGAATTATATGTACTGGCGTTATTTCATGTGGAACTTTGCCGGCAGGCAAAACGACCTGCAAGGCAACGGCAGTCCCGACAAAGGCAACTGGATAACCGGGTTTGACTTCATAGACAACTGGCTGATCGGTGCCGACCAGTCGCAGTTGCCTGCGGAGTTGGCTGACAACAAGGGACATAACGTGTTCTACTGTTTGCCGCTTTTGTTGGGCCTCATAGGCATATTCTGGCAGCTGGGACGCGGCATGAGGGGGCTGCAAAGTTTCTGGGTGGTCTTCTTCCTGTTTTTCATGACAGGGCTTGCCATAGTGCTTTATCTGAATCAGACTCCGTTGCAGCCTCGCGAGCGCGACTATGCATACGCCGGTTCGTTCTATGCCTTTGCCATCTGGATAGGCATGGGCGTGGCGGCTCTTATCCATTATGTCAACCGTCTGGTTAAGAAGCAGACCGTTGCCGCAGCTGCTCTTGTGTCGTTGCTCTGCCTGCTTGTGCCGATACAGATGGCCAGTCAGACTTGGGACGATCACGACCGTTCCGGCAGGTATGTGGCACGCGATTTCGGGCAGAACTATCTGGCTACCACTCAGGAGGAGGGAAATCCCATAATATACTGCTGCGGCGATAACGATACTTTCCCGTTGTGGTACAATCTGGAGACGGAAGGTTTCAGGACTGATGTGCGGGCTTGCAACCTGTCGTTCCTTCAGACAGACTGGTATGTGGAGCAGATGAAGCGTCCGGCATACGACTCTCCGTCGTTGCCCCTGTCCATTCCCACGTACAGATGGACAGAGATATACCGCGACAGTCCGGTGGTGCCTGTCCGTGCCGAGCATAAGAACATCATCAGGCAGTTGTATGCCGAGCATCCTGCCGAAATGGAAGAACGCTACGGCAAGGAACCGTTTGAAATAAGCAACATATTGAAATATTGGGTCGGTTCGTCAGACCCGTCAATGAGGTGCATCCCCACCGACACCCTTTATCTTTCTGTGGACAAGGAAGCCGTGAAGCGTTCGGGCATGATGATTCCCGACTCCATACCCGACAGGATGGCTATCTCCGTGAAAGGCAAGTCCATGCTCTCGTTGAGCGATCTGGCCATGCTCGACATGATAGCCCACAGCAATTGGGAACGTCCGTTGTATATGGCCGTCACGGTAGGAGAGGACAATTTCATCTCCGACCTTCAGAGATATTTCGTACTCGAGGGAATGGCATACAGGATTACTCCTTTTGCAAAGAGCAAACCGAGAGATGCCATAATCGACACCGAGAGAATGTATGACAACCTGATGCACAAGTTCAAGAACGGTGGCGTGGACAAGGAGGGTATCTATCTGGATGAAAATGCCATGAGGATATGCTACACCCACCAGAAGATGTACATCTCGCTGGCCGAGAAGTTGTTTGACACGGGCGATCACAAGAGGGCTTTGGAGGTATTGGACAAGTGCGATGAGTTCTTCCCTGCATACAACGTGCCTTATATCTTGTCGGGAGAATCGCTGACTCGTGCGGAACTGTATTACAAGTTGGGCGAGAAGGAAAAGGCTGAGGCTGTGGTTGACTATGTGCTTGGCAACTCCCTGCAATACATGAAGTGGTACATGACTATGGATGATGACATGTTTGCCAGATATTTCAACGATTTAAGGCTGTATATGGCTTTGGCTCATTATTTCTATGAGGACATAACCGTGTATGGCTCCACTGAATTGTTGGAAAAATATGAGGCGGACGTGAAATCGGTGGAACAGTCGGTTCTGATGAGAATAAACAAGTTGGACTGATATAAAATATAAAGAACAGACTTATGGCGTGATGCATAAAAGAAGTGGAGTTTGCCCGACTTTCTTTTATGCATCTCTTTTTATGTTAAGGAAATGATAATAGAACAACCGCCTGCAATATTCCGAAAACTTTATCCTGGTGCCTTGTGGAGGATACCGCGCGAGCGTAAGACCGTCTATCTGACGTTCGATGACGGCCCTGTGCCGCTCGTTACGGAATGGGTGGTGAAGCTGCTCGCCGATTATGGGATAAAGGCTACTTTTTTCCTGGTGGGAGACAACATCAGGAAGCATCGGGATGTGTTTGAACTGTTGCTTGAAAGCGGTCACGTCATAGGCAACCACACATACAACCATCTGCAAGGTTTCAGATATTCGGCGGAAGATTACCTGGCCAATGTGGATAAGGCCGGAGCATTTATTGCAAACAATCTGTTCAGGCCTCCGCACGGGCATCTCACGTTAAAGCAGTACCGCTTGCTCAGACAGCGTTACAGGATAGTGATGTGGGATCTTGTCACACGCGATTACAGCAAACGCATGGACGGGAAACGTGTGTTTGATAATGTGGTGAGATATGCGAGAAACGGTTCCATCATAACTTTCCATGATTCTTACAAAGCGGAAAAGAACATGAAATACGCATTGCCGCGAGCCGTAGACTGGCTTCTGGAACAAGGGTATGCCTTTGACGTGTTATGAGTAGCAAACCGATGTTGTCACAGGAGATAAAAGCACTTGCCGCCGAAGCCGGTTTCGATGCATGCGGCATATCGGCGGCAGGACCGGTGGACGAAGGGCATGCCGCATTTTTCAGGAAATGGCTGGAGGATGGCCGGAATGCCGATATGCACTACATGGCGGGGTATGAGGACAAACGTCTGAATCCGGCATTGCTCGCCGCAGGAGCGAAAAGCGTAATATCGCTTGCATTGAATTATCATCAGGAAAGGCGGATAGACAAAAGACAATGGCAGATAGCCACATACGCCTATGGCAAGGATTATCACACGGTGGTGAAATCTATGTTGCATGCTCTTGCTTTGAAGTTGCGAGATGTGTTGGGGATAAACGTATTGGGCGTTTATTGCGATACGGCTCCGGTGCTTGAACGCTATTGGGCATGGAGAGGCGGGCTTGGCTGGATAGGCAGGAATACGCAATTGATTATTCCCGGCAAAGGTTCCAACTTCTTTCTTGGCGAAATCCTTGTTGATGTAGAGACTGATTATGACAGCCCTATGGACAGCCGTTGCGGAGACTGCATGCGATGCGTCAATGCCTGTCCCGGCAAAGCGTTGTGTGCGGCAGGAGGGCTGGATGCCGGCAGGTGCCTTTCATATCTCACCATAGAATACAGAGGCGATATGAGCGGGGAACAGGCGGTGAAGCTCGGCAACCGTATTTACGGATGCGATACTTGTCAGGATGTGTGTCCTCACAATTCGTGTGCGGCGGGGACTAATGTGGAGGAGTTCGTTTTGTCTCCGGCTCTGGCGGGTATGGAAAGGGCAGACTGGCTTGCCCTGACTGAAGATAAGTACAGGGAGCTGTTCAAAGGCTCTGCCGTGAAGCGTGCAAAATATGCTGGTCTTTGCAGAAACATAAAGGCCGTGTCGGGCAATGATGAATGATACTTCCTATTTTTCCGGTTTCAATATCAGTCTTATGACAAACCAGATGTGGAACAGGGTTGTGCTGATGAACCCGTAGTAGTGCGACATGATGCGGAATCTTTCGATAAGCGATGCCTTTCTGTTGCGCGTGGTCATGCCTTCGTTAAGGTAGTCGATGGTTATGAGATGTGTGTTGTGGATGTGCCCGGCCTTTTTCATCATTCTGATGCACCAGTCGAAGTCTGACGAAAATTTGTATTTCAGATTGTATGGTTCCCACAAGGTGTGGCGCACCCAGAAAGCCTGATGGCACACCAGCATCCCGTGCCTGAAACTTTTCCAGTTCAATGTCTCCGGTGACGAGAGCCTTCTCATGTGCATGAAATGTCCTTCGGAATTGACTATGGCAGTCTCTCCGTATATTATGTCGGGCAATTCGTTTTTTCTTTGCAGATTGTGCACCACGTCCCACAGTGTGTCGTATTCATGGAAGCAGTCCCCCGAATTGAGAAAACAGATATAGTCGCCCGTTGCCATTGCCATGCCTTTGTTCATTGCGTCATACAGTCCTTTGTCAGGTTCCGATATTACAGTCTTGATTCTGTCTGAATACTTTGCAACTATTTCCATAGTCCTGTCTTTGGATGCGCCGTCTATTATGATGTATTCCACGTTGTGGTATGTCTGCGATATGACACTTTGGATAGTGTCTTCAATGGTGCTTTCGGCGTTGTAGGTGACTGTCACTACTGTAAATTTCGGGGCAAGTTTGTTGAGCATGGCTTTGTGGTGTGTTATTCGGAAATCTGTTTCAGTTCTTTTTTCAATTTTCTGAATGTCGCTATGTTGCGCATCAGTGTGATGAGACCCGACTTTTGCAGGTATTTCATTGCGCTGTCCATATATTCCCTTCCGGCCTTTTGCGGCAGTCCTTTCAGGCATCCCGATTCGTAAAGTTGCAGCATGAACATGTCATAGATGATTGTCATTGCCTTATGTTCCATTGCCGTAAGGTGCTTCTGTTCGTCGAAAGCGACAATGTTTTTTTTGAGATATTCCAATTCGGCGGCCAGCTGGTTTGATTCGCTCTCTGTCTGTATCTCTATCGGGAATCTGTCGTCTTTGCAGATGACGCACGGCACCCGGCTGGTCATTATGTCTGTGCATGATATGAGCAGCCTTGAGAAGAAGTCGAAACTATAAACTTTGGTCATCCTGTGGTCGAACCTGATGTTTTCCTCTTCAAGGAAATCGGTCTTTATCAGGAAAGAGCGGCAGTCGAACAGTATCTGCTCGTGCATCTTCATGAATCTGTTTATGAGGTCACGCCCCGATACCGGAGCGTTCAGCGCGGGAATCCTGTTTTTGCTGTTTCCCCTTATTATGGGAAACATTGTGATGTCGGCGTTTGTCCTCGCGGCTTCTTTGTAGACCAGTTGCAGGCTGAAAGGCATCAGTTCATAGTCGGGAAACATGAACAGGGTGTATTCCCCTTTCAGCTGCTTCAGCGATTTGTTCAGCGAGTTGGCAGGGCCTTTGTGTTTCTGGTCGAATAGGTGTATGAATTTATATTTGTCGGCATAGCTTTCCAGCTTTTTGAGCGTATCGTCATCGGAACCATCGTTTATTATCACTATGTCGAGTGTTATTCCGGGTTGTTTCAGTAGCGATGTCATGCAGCGTTCCACGTGTTCGCTGCAATTGTGTGCTATGACTATGACCGATATGTTTATTTTTTCAACCATGTTTATGTCCCTTTCTCTTTTTTGGTCAGGCTGCTGTAGAGCCTGATATATTGGACGGCCACCTTTTGCCCAGAGTATCTGTTTTCTACAAAAGCTCTTATGGAGTTCCGGTCGAGGTTTTTGCCGCCTGATTCCGACAAGCCCCATTCAATGCCTTCGGCAAGGGCTTCCGGGCTATGCCTCTCGGTCAGGAATCCGTTTTCCTTGTGGATGATTATGTCGGCCGGCCCTCCGCTGTCGAATGCTACCGGTACGCAGCCGCACGACATGGATTCTATTATGGTTTGTCCGAAAGTTTCGAATGATGATGCCGATATGCTTATGTCTGCTGCCGAATAAAGTTCGCTCAGCTTCTCCGTGTCTGATATCGTACCTGCGTAAGTGAATGGCATTTCCAGGCCGGATAGCGTTTCCTTGTGTTTTATTCTTCCGAACAGCAGCAAATGTATGTTGTTGCGTCCCCTTAATAAGGATGTGGCCTTTGTCAGTTTCTCAAAACCTTTTATAGGATCATCTATCCGTGCCGCGCCGAACAATATTATGTCCTTGTCTTGTGGCAGTCCCCATTTTTTCCTGCATTCTGCCTTGTCTTTTTGCCGGAACTCTCCGGTATCTAGCATGTTGGGGATTATTGTTATGCTCCTGTTCTTGAGCAGTGTGCTCAATTTGGCCAATTCTGCCAGATGTGTCCCGACGGCGACAAAGCGAATGTCGCATTGTGCGTATATGTCTTTTTTTCGGCAGAATATTTTCCTTGACAAATCGTTCCTTTGCGGGGAGTATAGCAGGGGGCAGTTACCGCACTCGGAGGTGAATCTGCTGCATTCCTGCGCATAGTGGCAGATGCCTGTCAACGGCCACATGTCGTGCATGGTCCAGACCACAGGTTTGCCCGAATGCATTATCTTGTCGAGCGTGCGCAATGACAGCAGCCCCTGATTTACCCAATGCAGGTGTATGACGTCGGCTTCGGCGAATGCTTTGGTCCCGGTCACATCCGCACCGCAATTGGCTATGGATACGGCGAAGAGGTTCTTCCTGTGCAGCCTGTTTGCCAGAAATATGGACAGGCGTTCGCGGTAGAAATGTCGTTTCGGGAAAAACGTCGAGGCTTGCATTATGCGTGTGTCTTCCGACTGTTTGTCCATGACGATCATCGATACATCCGTGCCGGCATCCGATAGTGCGTGCATCAGGCGTGTGGCGGCTATGGCCGCTCCGCCGTATTTGTCGTATGTGCTTAGCATCAGGATTTTCATCTTCTCGTTCCTTTATGTTTGTCGTTTCACAGCCTTTTTTTCACTGTTGCGGGGTTGCCTGCTGCCATGCAGTCGTCGGGCACGTCTTGTGTCACCACGCTTCCTGCAGCTATGATGCATCGGTTGCCTATCTTTACGCCGGGCAGTATGACGGCTCCGCCGCATATCCAGCAGTCGTCTCCTATGGTCACGGGTTCGGCTCTTTCTATGGGTTTTCTTCTTTCCTTGTAGTCGAGCGGGTGTATGGGGGTATATATCTGCACAGCCGGGCCTATGAGTACGTTTTTGCCTATCGTTATCGGTGCGCCGTCGAGGAATACGCAGTTGAAGTTGACGAAACTGCCGCTGCCTATGGTTATGTTTGTGCCGTAGTCGCAGTAGAGCGGCGGATTGACTTTGGCATCGTCTGCCACATTGGGCAGAAACTCTTTCAGTGTTTCCCCGTAGTCGGGTGAATACAGGTTGAGTGCGTTGAAGCGTGTCATCGCTTCCTTAGCCTTGCGCAATGCTTTCTGTATGCCGGCATCGGTGACGTCTGTCATTTCGCCGCTTCTCATTCTTTCCAGAGCATCCATGAGCTTACGCTTTCTTTGAGTCTTTCTTTTTCTTGAATGATTGGTATGCCAGATATGCCACTATGCACACGGCCACCCCGATGAAGACAAGCCCTATCTCATGGCTGTATTTGTTGACAGTCTCTATCAGTTCGTCTTGCGGCACTATGGAGTGCAGCCACCAGCCGAGAAACAGCAATATCAGGTTCCATGCTCCGGCTCCTATGCAGGTGTAGAGTATGAATTTTCCCATAGGCATCTTGGCCAGTCCGGCAGGCAGCGATATGAGTTGGCGCACAGCCGGGACGAGGCGTCCTATGATGGTCGACACTGCCCCGTGACGGTTGAAGTACTCTTCCGCATGGCGCACCTTGTCTGCGCTGAGCAGCATGGCATGTCCGAAACGGCTTTCCGCCAGCTTGTATATTATCGGCCTGCCCAGATAGTAGGCGAGGGCATAGTTGACCAGCGCGCCTATCAGTGCGCCTATCGTGGCCGAGACGAATACCATGACGAGGTTGAGGTCGGAACCGGCCTCTGCCGCCTTGTATGCCGCAGGCGGCACCACTACTTCAGACGGGAAAGGTATGAAAGAACTTTCTATGGCCATGAGGATGGCTATAGTCCAGTAGTTTATGTTTTCCAGATACCATTCTATGAGTTGAGCGAAATCCATATAGATAGTAAATTAATTTAATAATGACTTTCAGGTTACAAAGATAGACATATTTTCAATTACTGTTGTCTGTATGCCTGTAAAAAGAAATAAACCATTGATTGTCAAAGTAATGTGCGGATGATAAAATACGGGCTGCGGGATCGGCTCGGTATCGGGCAAAGATGGCGCACATACCCGGCAATGACCGAGCCGATCCCGGGTGAAGATGGCGCACATCCCGGGCGCACACTGAAACCGATGTTTATTCTTCACTTTCGGAAACATTTAGAAAGAATCGGTATTGCCTGTATTTGTAAAATATTCGTATATTTGTGCGTTAAAATTAATCTGAATTATGGAAAAGCAGGAGAGAGACAAAATAATATCTCTTATTCAAAGGGAAGTGGTTCCGGCCATAGGCTGCACGGAACCGATAGCAGTGGCTTTGGGCGTGGCAAAGGCAACCGAATTGCTCGGCACGAAACCCGAAAGCATCAGGCTGCAACTCAGCGCCAACATCTTGAAAAACGCAATGGGAGTGGGCATACCCGGCACGGGCATGATAGGTCTGCCCATAGCCATAGCTCTGGGTGCACTGATAGGAAAATCGGAGTATGAGCTGGAAGTGCTGAAAGACGCTACGCCCGAATGGGTGGAGGAAGGCAAGAAGATGATAGCGGCACACTGCATAGAGATAAAGCAGAAAAAGGAAAGCTGCGACAAACTCTACATAGAGGCGACTTGCTCGGCCGGCGAAAACAGTGCCACAGCCATAATATCGCACGGCCATACGCATTTCGTCTATCTGGAGAAAAACGGAGAGGTATTGCTCGATGAGGATGAGACCATAGAAATGGACGGAAGTTCAGAGTCGATAGACCTGACGCTTGAGAAAGTCTATGAGTTTGCCACCACCGCGCCTGTGGATGAAATCAGATTCATACTGAAAGCCGCAGAGCTTAACAGCAAGGCTGCCGAGTGCGGACTCAAGCAGTGCTACGGGCATTGCATAGGCCATCTGCTCGACCGCAGCATGTACAAGGACCATTTCATGGGCGACTCGCTGCTGGCCAAAATCATGTCATACACCTCTGCGGCATGTGATGCCCGCATGGGAGGCGCTCCGGTGCCTGTCATGAGCAACTCCGGCAGCGGCAACCAGGGCATAGCCACCACATTGCCGGTCTATGTCTATGCAAAGGAAAACCACAAGAGCGAGGAAGAACTCATCAGGGCGCTGATACTGAGCCATCTGACAGCCATATACATCAAGCAGAGTCTGGGACGTCTGTCTGCTCTGTGCGGATGCGTGGTCGCTTCCACCGGTTCGAGCTGCGGCATCACCTATCTGATGGGCGGCAATTATGAAAACGTGTCGTATGCGGTGCAGAACATGATAGCCACACTCACCGGAATGCTGTGCGACGGCGCCAAGCCGAGCTGCGCCATAAAGGTGACCAGCGGAGTGTCTACAGCCGTGCTTTGCGCCATGATGGCTATGGACAAGAGGCATGTGACCGGAGTGGAAGGAATCATCGATGAAGACGTGAACAAGTCTATCCGCAACATGACGCGCATAGGGGCCAGCGGAATGAACGAGACCGACAAATATGTACTCGACATAATGACCGGTAAAGAATAAAAGCATTATCTTTGCATTTCGGACAAATAACATATAAATATATAAGGTATAAAAATGGATTTCAAACAACACAAACTTATCTCAATAGCATACGACATGTATGTCATGGAAGACGGGCAGAAGATTTTGAAAGAAAAGGCAGAGGAAAAATCTCCTTATACGTTCATATCGGGACTCGGATACACCATTGATGCTTTGGAGAAGAAATTGTTCGAAATGAATGAAGGCGACAGCTTTTCGATAACGGTGGAAAAGGCGAACGCTTTCGGTGAATATGACAAGGATATGGTAGTGGAACTCGACAAAGAGCAATTCATCGTAGACGGGAAACTCGACATAGAGGAAGGCATGATAGTGCCGTTGAGAGATCCCGATAACAACGTGTTCCAGGCTACAGTGGAGGAAATCAACGACACGAAAGTCATACTCGACATGAATCACCCTTATGCAGGCTATGACCTGACTTTCGAAGGCAAAGTGCTGGTGTCGAGGCAGGCCACAGAAAAGGAAATCAATCATTTCCTCACGATGATGACCGGAAGCGGCTGCGGTTGCGGCGAATGCGGCGGAGGCAATTGCGGAGGCTCGCACGACTCATGCGGATGCGGCGGCGGTTGTTGCTGATTCTTATAGAAACGATAAGGGATATTGGCGGCGGTTCGGACATGTAGTATCCGAACCGCCGCAGTCTTTTTTTGTCAAAATAATAGGATAAAACGCAGAATAAAGCGAATTTGAGCATTTCCGCTGACTGTCAGAGGGTTTGGCTTCAAGTGGCACAGAACGGCATAAGGGCGGGAAAACGGATTTAGGCAGATTGCAGAAATAGATGCACTTCCAAATCATTACCCGACATCAAATGCACATTTATGTACATGTTCCGCTGGTTTTGTCCCGGCAGAACAGACTTCAATATCTTTGTCTAATGATTGCAGAATGCTGTGAGCCATTAGGCTGCGACAACTGTTGCCTGTACACAAAATTAAAACTCTAACTTTTCTCATTCTGTTACCCGAATAGATTACCGAATATCCAACCCGAAAGAGTTGCCATGACAATAACTAAAATCACATATACTGCTGTTTTCTTGAAACCAAGCACTTGATTGATGACAAGCATACTGGGCAATGACAAAGAAGGACCAGCCAAGAGCAATGCCAATGCAGGACCTTTGCCCATGCCTGAAGCCAACAAGCCTTGAATAATGGGGACTTCGGTCAGCGTGGCAAAATACATGAATGCTCCCGTAAAACTGGCAAAGAAATTGGACAACAGAGAATTTCCACCTACTGCCCATTGTATCCATTCGTTAGGAACAATGCCTGCGATGGATGTGTTGTCATGAGTAGAACCCAGCAGAAATCCAGCAGTAATCACACCGACAGCAAGTAACGGCATGATTTGTTTGGCAAAGCCCCAAGAAGAGAACAGCCAATCCCGGTTTTCGGCATCACCTTTGTCAAACAGTAATATCACGGATAAACAAACTATTGCCACAATCATAGGAACAAGCGGAACTAATTTTTCGTTGGGTATAAGGCTATTGGCAAGGATAGCTGATGCGACAGTAACAATTGCTCCGAGCAATACCCACGCAGTTTTCAGTTTCAATATCCTGATTAAAGACCAGCATAACAGCAATGACAATGCGCCGACTACATACCATTTATAAGCGAATATGCTTTGCCATAACCCGGTATCACCGGAAGCGGGTGCGCCCCAATTAGCGAACACAAGTATTAATACCAATGTAAAGAAGTGGAAAGCTGTCTGCCA
>DVIH01000095.1 GCA_018711405.1 Candidatus Avibacteroides excrementipullorum
TGTATTGTTTTTTTATACCCCTTTCCACCTGTTTTATGTATCTGGCTTTCTCTTTTTCATCGTCTATGGTCTGGAGTATCTCGTAGGTTTCTATTATCAGTCCCCTCACCGTGCGTGCTATGGGCAGAGTCTTTTTCACGTCTCTGATGAGTTTGTAGTATGCGCGCATGTCTCTTTTGTTCTTAAATTTGATAGGCGCATAGATGTACACGGTCTTCAGCCGTATGCTCGGAATCCGTTCCCCTTCATATATTTCCGTCCGCACCCTGTAGACTGTGGAGTTTGTCTCCGCAGCATCCTGTGCTTTTGCGGTGCAGACGCAGAGCGTCATGGCTGCAATGATGAAAAGTGACGTTATTACGGGTCTCATGAAACAAATGTATAAGAATAAGAAATATGCAGTATGCTTTCGGGGGCATTATTTATGATTATTTTTGTATGTATGAATTGTTTAAGACTGCTTTACGGTATGTTTTAAAAATTCTCCTTACATTTGTCATTATAAAACGACTGTAAAAACCATTTGAAATGAGCACTGTAATATATCCTTCTCCCATCTTCGGCCCTGTGCATTCGCGCAGGCTCGGAATATCGCTCGGAGTGAACCTTATGCCGGGCGACGGCAAGATATGCACGTTCGACTGCGTGTATTGCGAATGCGGACTCAACAAAGACCACATACCTCATGAGAAAAGGCCTTCGAGGGCAGCGGTTGCGGAAATGCTTGAAAAGACTTTGCGCGAGAGGCACAGCCTGCATCAGCCGCTCGATGTGATAACATTTGCGGGCAACGGCGAGCCTACCGCCCACCCCGATTTTCCCGGAATAATAGACGACACGGTGAGGATAAGAGATACTTATTTCCCCGAAGCCAGGATAAGCGTGCTGTCAAACTCCACGTTCATACTCAAAGACGATGTGTTTGAAGCCTTGAAAAAGGTGGACAACAACATATTGAAGCTCGACACGGTGTCGGACGACTATATAAGGCTGGTCAACCGTCCTTCATGCCGGTATGACAGAGATGCACTTGTGGAGAGGATGAAACAGTTTGACGGGCATTGCATCATCCAGACCATGTTTATGAAAGGCTCGCTTGATGGCAGGAGCGTCTGCAATCTGGGCGATGAATACGTGTCGGCATGGCTCGATACGGTGGAGAGCATAAAGCCTTCGTTGGTAATGATTTACACCATAGACCGCGAAACTCCGTGCGCCGGTCTGGAGAAAGCTACGCATGAGGAACTCGACCGCATCGGCGAACTTGTGCGCCGCCGCAATCTGAATGTCGAAATAGCATACTGATTATAGCGTCCGGGGATGTGCGCCATCTTTGCCCGATACCGAGCCGATCCCGGGTGAAGATGGCGTACATCCCGGGCGATGATCGAGCCGATCTTTTTCGCACCTGTTTTGTGTCGGCGGAAACCTCTACTTTTGTTTGTCCTGTTCTTTATCGTTATTGTCTTTGTCCTGTCCTTTTATGGCTATGCGGTAGTAAAAGTAGCCGGTAATATAGCCTAAGGCCAGGCCGAGTCCCACATTGCCCCATGCGCAGCCTACTCCCAAAGCCATGCCCAGACAGATGCAGGCAAACGGGCTTTGCAATATTTTCTTTGCTTCTTCTTTCATCGGTTAATGCCGGTCATTTTTGTTGTGCGAAATGTATCTGAACAGATTTATTGCTGCAACGGCTGCTGCACCGGCAAGCAATCCGCATGCGGCTCCCATCTTTATGTTTCCGCTTTTTGCGCCTATGGCAATACCGAGCATGAGTGTTGCGGCCATTATTGCTCCGTCCCACAGGCTTGGCATGAAAGTTTTCTTTTGTTTGTCCATCGTAAATTGTTTAGCGGATGCAAAAGTAATGGAATATTCTTTAACGCACATCAGGCACGGCTTGAAACCGTGCCTGATGTGTGTTTGTATATACCCGTTTTAATAAGTGTGTTCCTCTCTTTCCAGTTCCTCTTTTGTTATTTTCTTCCTGTCTATGGCACGCCATGCATAGACTATGTATGCCAGCACGAACGGGATGAGTATGCTGACGTATGCCATTGTCTGAAGTGTGAATTTGCTGGAGCAGCTGTTGGCAATGGTGAGCGAGCTTTGCAGGTCGGCTGATGACGGATAGTAGGCCGTGTCGTTGTATCCGGCGCACATCATCAGCGCCATTACGGCCAGCACCGTGCCTGTGCCTGTCGGCCAAATGCCTTTCCTGTTGCCTTTCTTGAAGAGCGTAATGCCCATGCCTGCCAGCACAAGCACCACTCCTGCCAGAAAGACTGTGAGCACTGCCGGCATTTCGAGGAAGTTGTGCAGATATTTGTAGGGCTGCATGTAGATTTCCCCGTCTGCCGGATTGACTGCATACCCGTCTTTTGTCAGTATGTATGCCAGGAATGCAAGGAAAGTGACAAGAAACGCTGCCGAACTGTATGCCACAGCCTTGCGGCATTTGTCGTATATGGCTTTGTCGTCTATGTTGTTGATGAAATACATTGCGCCGAGCACTTGTGCCAGACATGCCACTGCTATGCCGAGCATCCAGTTCCACACGTTGCCCAACGCTTCTATGCCGTGCAGAGGGCTGCCCCATGTGCTGATGACGGGCATGAATGTATCTGTCATGTTGTCTTTGGCCACTGTGAACTCCGAGCCTGTGAAGAACGTGGCCACTGCCGCGCCTATGAGAAAAGGAGCCGCTATGCCGTTGATGATGAGAAACAGCCTGTAGCTTTTCTGTCCCAGCAGGTTGCCTTTCTTTGACTGGAACTCATAGCTCACCGCCTGAAGCACGAATGTGAACAGTATTATCATCCACAGCCAGTATGCCCCGCCGAAGCTGGTGCTGTAGAACAGCGGGAATGAGGCGAAAAACGCTCCTCCGAAAGTGACAAGCGTGGTGAATGTGAATTCCCATTTGCGTCCGGTGGAGTTGACCATCATCTTGTAGTGTTCCGGTTGCAGGCCCCTCGACATGAGCAGTGCGTTGCCTCCCTGCACGAACATGAGGAAAACGAGCAGTCCGGCCAGCAGTGATATGATGAACCACCAGTAGTGTTGCAGAAATATATATGTATTGTCCATGATGTTTGTTTTTTATATGGTTAGTCTTGTTTTTGTTCGTAAGTCTCCGGGCCTTTCTTTATCTCCTTGCACATTATGGTGATGCCTGCGGCAAGCATTACGGTGAAGAGCAGCAGAAATATGAAGAAAGTGATTTTGACCGATGATGTCTCTATGCCCGATATGGCTGCTGATACAGGGAGCATGTCTTGTATGGTCCATGGTTGCCTGCCGGTTTCGGCCACAATCCAACCGGCTTGTCCGGCAATGTATCCCAGCGGGATGAGGGCCAGGGCTATGTAGTGCATCCATCTCATCTTTTCTATTTTCTTCTTCATGGCAAGGAACAGCATCACGATGAAGTAGACGATGAACAGTCCTCCGAGCATGACCATAATCCTGAAGGCATAGAAGTTGAGCGGCACGTTGGGGATGAGTTCTGCCTTATCCTTGATGTAGCCGTATCCGAAGTATGGCATGTTTTCTTCGAGCGTTGCCCTGTGCGCTTGGGCTGCGGCGGTATCGTTTTCCTTCACAGCCTTGCGGTAGGCTGCGAGCGATGCTATGGCTTCCCTGCCCTTTTCCATTTTTTCTTCTGCCGACAGGGCTTTGGTGCCGTCGGGCAATGTGTATCCTCCCTCTATCAGATTGTTTATGCCGGGCACATATCCGTCGGCTTCCCTTGTGGCAAGCAGCGAGAGCATGCAGGGTATGTCCATCTTCAGCAGGAACGGGTCTTCCCCGTCATCGTAGCTTTCCTTGCCGGGATTCAATATGCCTACGGCGGTCAGCCCCATGCCGTTCCCTCCTTCATAGAGGCCTTCCACAGCGGCGAGCTTCATGGGCTGGTGCTTGGCTATGTCATAGCCCGACGAGTCGCCTGTGGCGAGGGCTATGAGCGATGCCACAAGTCCGAATGCTGCCGATACCTTGATGCTGCGGAGTGCGAACCCGGTATTTTTCTTTTTGAGCAGGAAGTAGCAGCTCACTCCCGCCGCGAACAATGCTCCGAGAATCCAGCCGCTTGTCACGGTGTGGAAAAACTTGACGACGGCTGTAGACGATGTGGCTACGGCAAAGAAATCTTGCATCTCGTTGCGCATGGTGTCGGGGTTGAACGCCATGCCCACCGGATGCTGCATCCATGCGTTTGCCACCAGTATCCACCATGCCGAGATGGTGGCTCCGAGTCCGGTGAGCCATGTGGATGCCAGGTGGAAGCCTTTGCCCACCTTGTTCCATCCGAAAAACATGACTGCTATGAACGTGGCTTCCATGAAGAAAGCCAGTATCCCCTCTATGGCGAGCGGCGCGCCGAATATGTCGCCCACCAGCCATGAGTAGTTGCTCCAGTTGGTGCCGAACTGGAATTCCAGTATTATGCCTGTGGCCACGCCTATTGCGAAGTTTATGCCGAAGAGTTTCATCCAGAACTTGGCAGTCTGTTTCCACTTTTCGTCGCCTGTCTTGTAATAGACCGTTTCCATGATTCCCATTATCACTGCCAGTCCCAGCGTGAGCGGCACGAATATCCAGTGATACATTGCTGTCAGTGCGAATTGCGCCCTTGACCAGTCGATAAGCGATGTAGAAATGTTTTCAACCATATTTTTTACAGTTTAATTAATTGTTTTCTCCGGTATTCATTCTCTCTATGAGTTCCTGTGCTATGTATTCTTTTTCGTCCATGTGCATCTTTTTGCTTTGCAGGCTTGTTGTGTCGGGGAAAAAGAACACTTTGAGTATGGCAAACATGATGAAAAGCTTTATGGCTATTATTGCCCAAAGGATTTTGCCCAGTTTCATTTCCCTGAAGCCGTCGGCATAGAAAGTGAAAATTCTTTTTGCAATGTGTTTCATCTTTTGTCTCATTTGAATTGTGTAATCTTTACAAAGATAAGGGTTTCATTTTAATACAAGGCAGCATGCATTCTGTTTTTTTTTCAATGCTGTTTTTCGGGGCCGTCCGGGACCGGGCCGATCTTTGCCCGAGACCGAGCCGATACCTGACGAAGATGGCGCACATCCCGGGTGAAGATGGCGCACATCCCCGGCCGTTGCCCTGCCCGGCCGTCTTTTCAGTCCTGTCGTCCTTCCGGAATATTTGCAATGGAAACAATTTTTCACGAAAAAGTCGGTCAGAGAAGCCTGTTTTTGTTTTTTTTGCATA
The DNA here is from genome assembly GCA_018711405.1 of Candidatus Avibacteroides excrementipullorum. Classification (GTDB taxonomy): domain Bacteria; phylum Bacteroidota; class Bacteroidia; order Bacteroidales; family Bacteroidaceae; genus Avibacteroides; species Avibacteroides excrementipullorum. The sequence continues at coordinate 5,240 of DVIH01000095.1, forward strand.
AAAAATAGACTTAATAGTGTCGCTGCTATTTATAATTTAATATCTTTGCCCCATATTTATCGTCGTGTATAGTCTCATGAAAGAAAATGAAACTGTATACGGGCGTTTTTTATTTTATTGGTAAAACAGATTATTATTCAACTTAAATATAATATAAGATGAAAAAAGTTTATTTATCGCTGGTTACACTCATAGTGTTTGTACTGGCATCTTGTGGAAAAATGGGTGAATTGTCTCCTGAATACTTCAAGACAAATCCTGAAGTGCTCGAGGCAGTCGGTGGAAAAGTGCCTGTCACTATTACAGCTACTTTCCCTGAGAAATACATGAAGAAAAAAGCTGTAGTGGAAGTCATCCCTGTATTGAAGTGGAACGGCGGAGAAGCTGTTGCCGCATCCAAGACATTCCAGGGCGAAAAAGTAGAAGGCAACAACACTGAAGTAGGTTACAAGGCAGGTGGCACGTACACCATGAACGCTGTGTTCGACTATGTTCCCGAAATGGCCAAGTCTGAACTCTACCTCCGTTTCAACGCCAAAGTGGGCAAGAAAAACGTGAAGATACCCGAAGTGAAAATAGCCGATGGCGTTATCTCTACTTCAGAACTCCTTTCTGAAGCTTTGCAGAACGCAAACACAGCTACGGGCGAAGACAAGTATCAGCGTATCCACCAGGCAAAGAAAGAAGCTCAGATCAAATTCTTGATCCAGCAGGCAAACATCCGCGCAAGCGAACTGAAGTCTGAAGGCATCAAGGAATTCAACGAACAGGTTAAGGACGTTGACGCAGACAAGAAGGGCAAAGCAATGAAGAACATTGAGATCTCAGCTTACGCTTCTCCCGATGGCGGTTTTGAACTGAACGACAAACTGGCTGACAAACGTAAGGAAAACACAGTTTCTTACCTGAACAAAGAACTCAAGAAAGCTGAAATCGAAACTAATGTAGACGCAGGCTACACGGCTCAGGACTGGGAAGGATTCCGCGAACTCGTTGCCGCTTCCAACATACAGGACAAAGAGCAGATATTGAACGTACTCTCCATGTATGACGATCCGGAACAGAGAGAAGCAGCCATCAAGAACATATCTTCTGTTTACAAGACTCTTGCAGACGAAATCCTGCCCGAACTCCGTAGAGCAAGACTGACTTTGAACTATGAACTCATCGGACGTTCTGACGAGGAAATCATGGATGCATTCAAGAATGATCCTTCCGTACTCACGGTGGAAGAACTCCTCTATGCAGCTACGCTGACTGACAACGCTGCCGAGAAAGAAGCCATCTACAGCAAGACTACACAGTTGTTCCCGAACGACTACCGCGCATACAACAATCTCGGTGAATTGGCTTACGCAAAAGCTGACTATGACACAGCCGATAAATATTTCGCTAAAGCCGCTTCCATCAAAGACGCTCCGGAAGTTAACATGAACCGCGGTCTTGTTGCCCTCGTAAACGGTGACAAGGAAAGCGCACAGGTTTACTTCGGCAAGGCTTCGGGTGCAAAAGAACTCAACGAATCGCTCGGTAACCTTTCTATCATGACAGGCGAATATGACAAGGCTGTCAACCAGCTCGGCGATGCCAAGACCAACAGCGCAGCTCTTGCACAGATCCTCCAGAAAGATTACACTAAGGCAAAGAACACTCTCGACAATGTGGAAAATCCTGACGCTACCACTTCTTATCTGAAAGCTGTGCTCGGCGCAAGGACCAACAACGAGACAATGGTCATCAGCAACCTGAAAGACGCGATAGCTAAAGACGCTTCTTATGCAAAACATGCTGCTACCGATATGGAATTCGCTAAATATTTCAACAACTCCGAATTCCAGGCTTTGGTAAAATAATCCGATTCAAATAAATTTGGACAGATATTGCAGAAAGGGGTGATCCTTACAAAGGATTGCCCCTTTTCGTTTTTTCATACATTTGTCTTATCTTTGCTTCCGTAATAACAGTATTGATATGTCGGGCAAGTACAGGTATTTCATTTTTTTGCTGGTTGCACTGTTTCTTTTTTCCTGCAAGAAAGAAAAAGACACAGGTTTCACGATTTCGGGCGAGCTGCATAATGTGCAGTCCGATACGCTTTGGGTGCATGACATAACGACCATAAAGGATTCGCTGTTTTATGTCGCAATGCATGAAAACAGATTCGCCGTCTCGTTGCCGATTGACACCGATGCTGTCCTGGAAGTCATAGATCCGGTAACGTTCAACTCCTTTATCCTCTTTGCAGGCAAGTGGGGGCGGTCGGATGTGTCGGGTGACATGAGCGATGAAACCAAAATAACGGTTTCAGGAGGGAAAGACAACGAGTTGTACAATGCATTCAAGAGAGATTATTCGTCTTTGAGAGATTCTTTGGCGGCAGACAGTGTCGCGGCATCGTTGGATGCGGCTTCCGATTCGCTTTGCATCAGCTTTGTCAGAGACAACCTGTTGTCGCGCGTCTCTGCCTTCGTGATAGAAAGGTTCATGATGAATAGGCCGAAGCCCGACTATGTAGCCATAGCTGAATTGACCGAAGAGCTTACGGGCTTCGTATTGGATATGCCGTCCATGCATAGGGTAAAGCCCGTTGCGGAAAAGAAATCGAAAGTCTCTGAGGGATATTACAAGCCGGTATCGACAATGAAATTGCGCAGCGGAAAGTTTATCCAGGCACGTGACTATACCGGAAAGAAATATTGCCTGTTGCAGTTCTGGGCTTCATGGTCGCAGGCATCAAGGAATGCCAACAAAGAGATAGACTCATTGCTGGGCAGTGTAAAGAAAATAGGGGACAAGGGGTTTGACATAATAGGAGTGTGCCTCGATTCCGATACGCTTGCATTGGACAAGGCTGTGGAGGAAGACGGCATTTCGTGGAAGCAGTTATGCGACGGCAAGTCATGGGATGGCACCGTGGCAGACAAATATGCTGTCACTGACGTGCCGGGAAATGTGCTGATAAGTCCGGATGGGAGCATCGTTGCCAGAGATCTGGATGCCGGAGGATTGAAACTCATGCTCGACTCTCTGGCAAAGGCAAAGAAATAATAGTGGGACAATATAATCGCTCTATAAGTATAATATGTTGGTCAAAGTTTTCGCAGCAGCATTGGTTGGCATAGATGCCATAGTGATAACCATAGAGGTGAACTGTTCGCGCGGCTGTCTTTTTCATCTGGTGGGACTGCCCGATTCGGCTGTCAAGGAGAGCAGGGAAAGGATTAAGTCCGCTCTCTCTGTGAACGGATATAAGTTGCCCGGCAAAGACATAGTCATAAACATGGCTCCGGCCGACATACGCAAGGAGGGCACGGCCTATGACCTGCCTATGGCCATAGGCATCATAGCTGCCGATGAGGTGATAAAGTCAGACCGACTGTCACGCTTCATGGTCATGGGAGAACTTGGGCTGGACGGCAGCATATTGCCGGTGAAAGGAGCGTTGCCCATCGCTATTCAGGCGAGGAAAGAAGGCTTTGAGGGGTTGATAGTTCCCCGTCATAACGTAAGAGAGGCGGCAGTGGTCGATACGCTGAAAGTGTATGGAGCCGACAACCTGAAGCAGGTGATAGACTTCTTCAACGGAGATGACAGCGCCTTGCAACAGACGGTGGTCAATACTCGCGAGGAGTTCTATCAGAGACAGGCCGAAACAGACCTGGACTTTGCAGATGTGAAAGGGCAGGAGAGCGTGAAACGTGCTTTGGAGGTAGCTGCGGCAGGCGGGCACAACATCATCATGGTGGGACCTCCGGGCAGCGGCAAATCAATGATGGCCAAACGTTTGCCATCCATTCTTCCGCCGTTGTCTCTGGCAGAAAGCCTTGAAACGACCAAGATACATTCGGTGGCTGGAAAGTTGTCGGGCGGGACATCGCTCATAGCCGTGCGGCCTTTCAGAAGCCCTCATCACACTATTTCGCAGGTGGCTATGGTAGGCGGCGGAACATATCCCACGCCCGGAGAGATAAGCCTTGCGCACAACGGGGTGCTGTTTCTCGATGAGTTGCCCGAATTCAACAGGACCGTGCTCGAAGTGTTGCGCCAGCCGTTGGAAGACCGGAAAATAACCGTGTCGCGTGCCAAATACAGTGTGGATTATCCTGCCGGTTTCATGCTTGCCGCGTCCATGAATCCTTGCCCCTGCGGCTATTACAATCATCCTACCAAACAGTGCGTGTGTTCGCCGACGCAGGTTGCCAAGTATCTCAACCGCATATCGGGTCCTCTGCTCGACAGGATTGACATACAGGTGGAGATTGTGCCCGTACCGTTTGAGAAGATTTCCGACAAACGTCTGTCAGAGTCGAGTGCGGAGATACGCAAGAGGGTAGTGGCTGCCAGAGAGGTGCAGAGCAAGCGATACAGAGATGTATCGGGCGTGTATTGCAATGCGCAGATGACTCCCCGCCTCATGGCAGAATATGCCGTGCCCGACGGCAGCGGACTTGCGTTGCTGAAGAATGCCATGACGAAACTCAACCTTTCGGCCAGAGCGTATGACAGGATATTGCGGGTGTCGCGCACCATAGCCGACTTGGAACGTTCGGAGAAGATAGAAGCAACCCACATCGCAGAAGCCATCAGCTACAGGAACCTCGACAGGGAAGGGTGGGGCATGTGATGTTTTTTTTTGATATTGACTTGATATAAATATGTTCTGTTATGAAAAAGAAAACCTTCAATCTGCTGTTTCTTATTTTCCTTTTTGTCGCAACCATACTCATAGTGCGCAGGCATTATGACAGCGAGGCGCCGAGATATCATGTGCTGACCGGCTACAATCACACCTATTACAAGATATCTTACGAACACACACAGCCTTTGGACAGTGCGATAAAGGCAGCATTCAAGGCATATTACCACGCGCTGAATCCTTTCGATTCGACATCGGTCACGAGCATGGTCAACCGCAACAAAGACCTTGTGGTCGATTCCGTATTTGCCCGTGCGTTCGGCATAGCCATGCAGGTGGCGGAAGAGACCGGAGGCATGTTCGACATAACCTGTGCGCCCTATATAAACCTGTGGGGATTCGGTTTTGAAAAGCCCGATGCGGTTTCGCAGTCTGCCATAGACAGCATAAGGCAATTCACCGGATACGAGAAGATACGCCTTGCGGGCGACAGCATTGTGAAAGACGACCCGCGCGTGATGGTCAACCTTGCAGGGCTTGGCGACGGATACATCTGCGACATGGTCTCAGACATCCTTGATAGGGCAGGCGTAGGCAATTATCTCATAGACATAGGCGGAGAGATGAAGGCAAAAGGCTGCAACGAGCAGGGCAAGACGTGGCGCATAGGCATCAACAAGCCGGTGAGCGACTCCACTCAGGTAAACAACGAGATAGAGCTTGTACTCCAGATAGGGGAGGGCAAAGGCATAGCCACATCGGGCGACTACCGCAATTTCCATGTGGTGGACGGCAAGAAGTACGGCCACACCATCAACCCCAAGACAGGATATCCGGCCTGCCAGGACATATTGAGCGCAACGGTGGTGGCAGACAGGTGCGCAGTGGCCGACGCATACGCCACTGCCTTCATGGCTATGGGCAGGGAGCAGGCCAAGAAGCTCAAAGAGCAGCATCCGGAGATAGAATACCTGTTCATCTATGCCGACAGTCTGGGAGGATATGCAAAGGAATTTTCACCCGGCATGGAGAAATACATGGTGCGCGACTGACCCCGACCGGTATCGGCTCGGTCTTGCCCGAAGATGTGCGCCATCCTTGTCCGGTATCGAGCCAAATGAAGAATTACCTGTTTTTGTTGTCGGCTTTGGCAGTGGCGCCGGCAGTTTTCGGCCAAATGCCTGAAAGAGGAAAAGTATCGTCCATTACACCGATGGGCAGTTATGTCAAAGCCTGTGCCGCAGCGGATGAAACGGCCGTTTATGTCGAGTCGTTCGAGAGCGGTTGCCAGTGGAAAGTGTCTGATGCGCGCAATAAGATGTCGCTCGGCAGGATAAACAGCGTCCGTGCGTTTGACGGGCAGTATTATCTGCTGTCGAGCTACGATTCCATGTCAGCCCGCGATGCCTATGCTTTGTCTCCCGGTGTGGCATTGGAGGCAGGGAAGACATATTACATAAGCATGCAGGTCTATGTGCCGGGATATGATGGTGTCAATGAAGAGTTTGAACTGCTCTGGGGCAGTGCCGAAGGAGTGGAAAACATGACGAACGTGCTGTTGGACTATAAGGGTGAGAATGCGTTTGCCTGTGAGGACTGGGAGAAAGTGGAGACCACGTTTGTGCCTGAAGCAGACGGTGAATATTTCTTTTCCATACATCATTGCACATCGGCAACGTATGTGAATGCCGCCGGATTCGACCGCTTTTACATCGGTCTCGAACCCGATACTTATGAGCAGGTGATACCTGTTGTCCTGCCCGAACCGGACGGCGAGAAGCTGGAGTATCTGACTACTTATGACGATATCTATTACGGATATACGGAAAAGGGCGCGAAAGTGGTCTATGGCGAAAACGACACGGTATTTATACAGGGCATGGCTCCGCAATTGCCTAATGCGTGGGTTTACGGCATAGACACCGGCGATGCCATAGAGGTGCCCGGCGGACAGTATATAGGAGTTTATAAAGACTTTTATTCCGGAGATTATGACATGTGGCTGCTTTTCGGACAGGATTACGTGGCAAGCTCCGACCCTGAGAATGACCCGTTGAACTTCTCTTATACGTTGACGGAAAAACTGCGCCTGCTGAAAGACGGTGACAGTTTCTCGGCAGAAGACGGAGCAGTGCTGATGCAATCGTCATCGCAAACCGGTGTGCAGCTGTTCAACGGCTGTGTCGATTACAAATTGACTCCGTTCAGCGAAGCAAAGGTGACGTTGCCTGCCGATGCCGAAATGAAACTTTATACGCTCAGCTTTTCTTCAAACAAATACTATGAAGACCGGTCTGTCCTGACAAACGTGGCATTCGCGGGCGATACCATATTCGTGTGCAAGGCATCCTATTATATGAACTATATGGACGATGCATGGTTTTACGGCATAATGGAGGGCGATAAGATCACATTCCCATCAGGGCAGTACATGGGGTATTATGAAGGCGGCTACGGCCTGTTCCCCGTATACTTTTACGGAGGAGAGGTGACCGGACAGGACGAATCGGGCTATGACATCGTGGCTGCGGGCGATGAACTGGTGTTGACATTGGATGAAGACGGCTCGTTCTTTTCTTCCGACTATTATGTCATGATGTTGGGAGGAACCATAGAAGAAGAGTGCTGGAATCTCAGACTGGAGGAGTTCAATGTGTCTCCCGCCATACCTGTTGCACCTTGGGACATTACACTGTCCACTTCGCCGGATGACAACCTGCGTGTATATTTCGAGGAAAAAGATGTGGACGGCAATGTGCTTGTGGCCGACAGCGTATATTTCCGCATTTATCTGGATGACGAATTGCTGACTTTCGTGCCTGCATCGCAAGGTGGGGATTATGAGAACCTGACCGAACCGATGACTGACATACCTTTGAACTTCAGCGACGGGCACGATTTCTATTTCACGCAATACGGTACAAAATCCATGACAGTGTACCTGTATGAGGACTTCCAAAAAGCGTCTGTAGAGACAGTCTACAAGATGAACGGCTATGTGGGTGTCTCGGCCAGAGCTGTCTATGACATCAATGACGGTTACATCGGCACGGAGGGCGAAGGCTCGTTGACCAAAGTGTCAGTGGAAAGCGTTATGTCCGAAGATGCGGAAACTGTCGGGACATTCACTTACAACCTTCAGGGTGTCATGGTGCCTGATGACACGAAAGGTCTGGTGATAAAGGTAGATCTGATGAGCGATGGCAGCCGCAGGACGTACAAAACGATAAATGAATAGTTAGGAGTATTGGAAATTCTGATGTGTATGGAAACGCTTTGCAGATGCATGTCTGCAAGGCGTTTTTCATGTCCGACCGGTATCGGCTCGGTCTTGACCGAAGATGTGCGCCATCCTTGTCCGGTATCGAGCCGATCCTTGCCCGGGATGGCGCACATGCCGGGCGGGGAGTTTTTATATTGTGATTGTGAAATCCTATGATGCCTGCAACTGTCTTTTTTTCAGAAAAATAAGTGCGCATAATTTTTTCAGATAAAAAATAAAATACTAACTTTGCAAGCCGATTATTATCAAATTAGTATTAATAAAATGATTTATAGCATGTTATGATTCTGTGTCCGGATGAGTGGCATGTTAAGTCTGTTAGTAGTAACATTTAAAAAAATTAATTAGAAGTGAATACTTTAAGTTACAAGACCATTTCTGCAAACAAGGCCACAGTCACAAAAGAATGGGTCGTTGTCGATGCGACAGACCAGGTATTGGGAAGACTGGGCTCGAAAGTTGCGAAATTGTTGAGGGGCAAGTACAAACCCAATTACACTCCTCATGTGGACTGCGGCGATAATGTGATTATAATCAACGCAGACAAAGTGAAAATGACTGGAAACAAATGGAACGACCGTGTCTATCTTTCTTTCAGCGGTTATCCCGGAGGACAGAAAGAATACTCTCCGGCCGACCTGAAAGCAAAACCTAACGGCGATGCAAGGCTCGTGATGAAAGTAGTGAAAGGCATGTTGCCGAAAAACCGTCTCGGAGCGAAACTTCTGCGTAATCTTTATGTGTATGCAGGTCCTGACCACAAGCATGAGGCTCAGTCGCCTAAAACAATTGATATAAACGTTCTTAAATGATAATTAAATGGAAGCAGTAAACGCATTAGGAAGACGTAAGAGTGCTATCGCCCGCATAATCGTGAGCGAAGGTACAGGCAAAATCACAATAAACAAGAAAGACCTTGCCGTTTATTTCCCCTCATCCATATTGCAGTACGTGGTGAAACAGCCGCTGAACAAACTCGGCGTGGCTGAAAAATATGACATAAGGGTGAATCTGACAGGTGGCGGTTTCACAGGACAGTCGCAGGCTCTGCGCCTCGCCATTGCCCGCGCTCTGGTCAAGATAAACGAAGAAGACAAGAAAGCTCTCCGTTCGGAAGGATTCCTGACACGCGACAGACGCGCTGTGGAAAGGAAGAAACCGGGACGTCCGAAAGCACGCAAGAGATTCCAGTTCAGTAAACGTTAATTCGGGTATAATGATCGGTATACTTGCCGCATGAGACATGCGGACAGGCAGCCCGAATGCATTGAACGACTGAAACAACGTTTAGTATCTAAACTGGCGGGACTTTTCACGAAGAGGAAACTACCCGCAGGTTGATTTTATTAAAAAAGAATGTAAACGAATAAAAAAAGAAACAATGTCAAGAACAAATTTTGAAACATTATTGGAGGCAGGAGCTCACTTTGGACACCTGAAAAGAAAGTGGAATCCCGCTATGGCTCCGTATATATTTATGGAGCGCAATGGTATACATATCATTGACCTTCATAAAACAGTGGCTAAAATAGACGAAGCAGCCGATGCTTTGAAACAAATAGCCAAATCAGGAAAGAAAATCCTTTTTGTTGCTACTAAAAAACAGGCTAAGGAAGTGGTTGCAGAAAAAGCCGCTTCAGTGAACATGCCTTACGTCATCGAACGCTGGCCGGGCGGAATGCTGACCAACTTCCCTACCATCCGTAAGGCTGTCAAAAAGATGACCACCATCGACAAACTTACCGCAGACGGCACATACGACAATCTCTCGAAGAGAGAAAAATTGCAGATAGCACGTCAGCGTGCCAAACTGGAAAAGAACCTTGGCTCCATTGCCGATCTTTCCCGCCTGCCATCGGCTATATTCGTGGTGGATGTGATGAAAGAACACATCGCGGTGAGCGAGGCAAACCGTCTGGGCATACCCGTATTCGGCATTGTCGATACAAACTCCAACCCGACAAACATAGACTTTGTCATCCCGGCAAACGATGACGCCACGAAATCGGTGGACGTTATCCTCGAAGCTTGCTGCGCGGCTATCTCTGAAGGATTGGAAGAACGCAAAGTGGAAAAACTCGAAGCTGAGGCTGCCGCTGACGCCGCACCTGCAAAAGGACGCAGGAAATCGTCGAGGGCAAGACTCGACAAGTCTGACGAAGATGCCATAAACGCATCGAAAGTTGCGGCATTCATCAAGGAAGACGAAGAAGCTTGAGCCTTTCATAAATGATATAGTCAGGGGACAGGGCGGAGATGTTTGTTGCATATCTTTGTCAAGTCCCCTTTTTAATTGACAACTTATTAATAACATATAAACGTTTATACTATTATGGCTGTAACAATGGCTGAAATAACCCACCTCCGCAAAATGACCGGAGCTGGTATGATGGATTGCAAAAACGCCTTGACAGAAGCAGAAGGCGACATGGACAAGGCTATGGAAATATTGCGTAAAAAAGGACAGGCTGTGGCTGCCAAACGTTCCGACCGCGAGGCTGGCGAAGGCTGCGTCCTGGCTGTGTCAGACAAAGATTATGCAGCAGTGCTTGCTTTGAAATGCGAAACCGACTTCGTGGCTAAAAATGCAGACTTCGTTGCATTGGCAAAAGAGATTATAAACCTTGCTGTCAAGAACAGATGCAAATCGCTTGACGAAATCAAGGCTTTGCCTATGGGCAACGGAACGGTGGAACAGGCTGTCACCGACCGTAGCGGCGTGACGGGAGAAAAGATGGAACTGGACGGTTTCGGATACGTGGAAGGCGTTGAGACTGCATCATACATACATGCAGGCAACCGTCTGGCTGTGGCTGTGGCTTTCAACAAAGCCATACCGGCCGACAAGGCTCACGGCATAGCCATGCAGATTGCGGCAATGGCTCCTCTCTCGGTAACTCCAGAGACGCTTGCTCCCGAAGTGATAGAGCGTGAGAAAGCTATCGCAGCCGACAAGGCACGTGAAGAGGGCAAACCTGAAAACATGATAGAAAAAATAGCTACAGGACGTCTCAGCAAGTTCTACAAGGAAGTTTGCCTTATGGAACAGGAATATGTATGCGGAGACGATAAAAAGGTCACTGTGGGCGAATTCTTGCGTGCTATCGACAAGGAACTCGTGGTTACCAACTTCGTGAGATACACATTGAATGCGGAATAATAAGCTTCATTCATAAATACCGGATCGGGGCGGATGTTTTCGGCATCTGCCCCGATTGCTTTTGCGGCTGGCCACCGACCTGTTGCACTCATGCGGGCAGGCGCATGTAGATGGCTATGACTGCGGCCAGCGCGGCGATTATGAGCAGCAGTTTCCAGCTCTTTATTTTTCTTTTGCGTCTGTAGCGGATTTTCTTTTCCGCAGCGTTCTGTTCGTCTTTCATGTCCTTTTCTCTCGTTATAACTGAATGTAAAGATACTGATTATGTTTTATCGGTCAACATCTTTTACGGATATTTTCCTGTGGAATAAAGAATAAATTCAATAATACTTTCTACCTTTGCAACATAGTAAACGTACAATAAAAACAAATTTACAACTATGGCAAATCCAGAATTCAAGTATCAGCATCCTTTTCCGCTCGGCAAGGATGAGACCGAATACTATCTTTTGACCAAAGATTATGTATCCGTAGGAGAATTTGAAGGACACGAAATCCTGAAAGTAGAAAAAGAGGGTCTTACGGCTATGGCCAATGCCGCGTTTCATGACGTATCGTTCATGCTCAGACGTTCGCACAACTTGCAGGTGGCCAAGATTCTCAGCGACCCGGAGGCAAGCGAAAACGACAAATATGTGGCATTGACGTTCCTCCGCAATGCCGATGTGGCAAGCAAAGGCCTCCTGCCGTTCTGCCAGGATACCGGAACTGCCATCATACACGGCGAAAAAGGCCAGCAGGTGTGGACGGGTTATTGCGATGAGGAAGCTCTCTCTTACGGGGTGTACAAGACATATACCGAAAACAACCTGCGCTATTCGCAGAATGCACCGCTGACAATGTACGAGGAAGTGAATACCAAATGCAACCTGCCTGCACAGATAGACCTGGAAGCTACCGAAGGCATGGAATACAAGTTCCTCTGCGTGGCAAAAGGAGGAGGTTCGGCCAACAAGACATATCTCTTCCAGGAGACGAAAGCCATACTCAACCCTGAAACGCTCGTTCCGTTCCTTGTGGAAAAGATGAAGACATTGGGCACTGCCGCATGTCCGCCCTACCATATAGCGTTTGTCATAGGCGGAACTTCGGCGGAGAAGAATCTGCTGACGGTGAAACTGGCTTCCACGCACTATTATGACAGCCTGCCGACTTCGGGCAATGAATACGGACGCGCGTTCAGGGATGTCGAGCTAGAGAAACAGGTGCTCGAAGCAGCGCACAACATAGGACTCGGCGCACAGTTCGGCGGCAAATATTATGCACACGATGTACGCATTGTGCGTCTGCCGCGTCACGGCGCATCTTGTCCGGTGGGCATGGGAGTTTCCTGCTCTGCCGACAGGAATATCAAATGTAAAATCAACCGCGATGGAATATGGATTGAGAAACTCGATGACAACCCGTCGGAACTCATTCCGGAAGAATTGCGCAATGCGGGAGAGGGCAGTGCGGTCAAGATTGACCTGAACCGTCCTATGCCCGAAATACTCAAGGAACTGAGCAAATATCCTGTGTCGACACGCCTGTCGCTCAACGGTACCATCATCGTGGGACGCGACATTGCACATGCCAAGCTGAAAGAGCGTCTGGACAGGGGAGAGGACCTGCCTCAGTACATCAAAGACCATCCCATCTATTACGCAGGCCCGGCCAAGACTCCCAAAGGCATGGCGTGCGGCTCGATGGGACCCACTACCGCAGGACGCATGGATCCCTATGTAGACTTGTTCCAGAGTCATGGAGGCAGCATGATAATGCTTGCCAAAGGTAACCGCAGCCAGCAGGTGACCGATGCCTGCAAGAAGCACGGCGGCTTCTATCTCGGCTCCATAGGCGGCCCGGCTGCGATACTTGCTCAGAACAACATAAAGAGCATAGAGTGTGTGGAATATCCTGAACTCGGCATGGAGGCTATATGGAAGATTGAAGTGGTGGATTTCCCGGCATTTATCCTGGTGGATGACAAGGGCAATGACTTCTTCAAGCAGATAAAGCCGCGTTGCTCCGGTTGCAGATAAAAAGGATGTGAAGATAGAGTTGAAGGGCGGAATTCCGTTGTCGGGGTTCCGCCCTTTTTCTATTGTGCAGGCCGGGATTTTCAGCCTATGCCCGGGACCGAGCCGATCTTCTTCCGGGATCGGCTCGATCATCGCCCGGGATGTACGCCATCTTTGTCCGGGACCGAGCCGATACTTTCCGGCGGTGTCAGACGGTCTTTGTGGCGGTGTAGCCCAGCTCTTTCAGGATTGCGGCCACGCGCTCCTTGAAGTCTCCCTGTATTATGATTTCTCCGTCTTTGGCCGAACCGCCGGTGCCGCATCTGGTCTTGAGTTTCTTGCCCAGTTCTGTCAGGTCGTTGTCGTTGCCTGTGAATCCGGTGACGAGCGTCACAGTCTTGCCTGCACGGTTGCGGCGGTCGGTTTTTACCCTCAGTTTCTGTTTTTCGGGGGGTAGGGTGGTCTGTGGCTCTTCGCTTTCCTCTTCGTATTTGAAGTCGGGGTTGGTGGAATATACTATGTTCAGTCTTTTCTTCCAGTCGTTGTCTTTCATAATGCTGTGTCTTGTTATGTATTTGACCATCAGTGTGCTTCCAGCCAGTTTGCCCCCCATCCGCAGTCGGCTGTGAGCGGCACTGACATGTGGCAGGCGTTTTGCATCTCTTCCATGACTATGGCCTGTAGCTGTTCTTTTTCATTTTCGGGAACGTTGAAGTCGAGTTCATCGTGCACCTGTATTATCATCTGGGCTTTGAGTCCCTCGCGCTTCAAGCGGTTGTGGATGTTTATCATGGCCACTTTTATGATGTCTGCCGCCGTGCCTTGTATCGGTGCGTTGACGGCATTGCGTTCGGCATATCCCCTTACGACGGCATTGTGCGAGTTGATGTCGGGCAGAAATCTTTTGCGGTGAAACAGTGTTTCGGCATATCCGTTGCGCTTGGCATCGTCCACGCTTTTTTCGATGTATGCCTTTATGCCCGGATATGTCTTGAAATATTCGTCTATAAGCTCTTTTGCTTCGCGCCTGTCCACTCCCATTCTCTCGGCAAGGCCGAAGGCCGATATGCCGTAGATGATGCCGAAATTGGCTGTTTTTGCTTTGCTGCGCATGGCTTTTGTCACTTCTGCTGCGGGGACTTTGTAGACTTTTGCTGCGGTGTCGGTGTGTATGTCTTCGCCGCTGCGGAATGCTTCCACCATGCCTTTGTCGCCGCTCATGTGCGCCATGATGCGCAGTTCTATCTGCGAGTAGTCGGCCGAGAAGAAGAGGCACCCGTCATCGGGGATGAATGCCCGTCTTATCTCCCGTCCGTTTTCGTCTCTCACAGGGATGTTCTGTAGGTTTGGGTTGCTCGAACTGAGACGTCCTGTGGCCGTGACAGTCTGGTTGAACGAGGTGTGTATCTTGCCCGTTTCGGGGTTGATGAGTTGGGGGAGTGCATCGACATAGGTGGTGAGGAGTTTTTTCAGTCCTCTGTAGTCGAGTATTTTTTCCACTATGGGGTGTTTGTGGCGCATGCTTTCGAGCACTTCTTCTGATGTGGAATATTGTCCGCTTTTCGTTTTCTTGGCTTTCTCTATGAGTTGCAGCCGGTTGAACAGTATGTCGCCTACCTGTCTCGGAGATGATATGTTGAATTCAGTGCCTGCCAGTGCATAGATTTCGGTTTCTATCGCCTGCATCTTGGCCGACAGTTCTTCCGATATGTTTTTCAGCGCGGCGGTGTCTATCCTTGCGCCGTTCATCTCCATCTGTGCGAGTACCGGCACGAGTGGCATTTCTATTTCGCGGAACAGCTTCTCATCGTTTTTCTCTTGCAGTTCCTTTTCGAGTATGTTTTTCAGTTTCAGTGTCACATCGGCATCCTCGCATGCATATTTGTATATCTCCTGCGGGGTGAGGTCGCTCATTTTCTTTTGTCCTTTCTTTTTTTCGCCTATGAGTTCCTCTATGTGTATGGTGCGGTAGTTGAGGTAGATTTCTGCCAGGTAGTCCATGTTGTGCCTCAGTTCCGGTTGTATGACGTAGTGCGCCACCATAGTGTCGAACATTTCCCCGCGCACTTCCGCTCCGTATCTGGCCAGCATGATGATGTCATACTTCATGTTTTGTCCGACTTTGAGCGAAGCCGGGTTTTCCACGAGCGGTTTTATTTTTTTTACTGTTTCTTTCGCTTTGCTGTCGTCTTGGGGGACGGGGATGTAAAATGCCTCGTTTTCCTTGCACGAGAAGCTCATGCCCACCAGTTTTGCCGTGATCGGGTCGGTTCCGGTCGTTTCCGTGTCCAGACTGAAAACTTTCCGGGTCATGAAATATGCCAGAAAATCGTCCATATCTTTCTCGGTCTCAATGAGTTTGTAGGAATAATCCAGATCTTCGAGCCTCGCGAGATTCTCATGAATCTGTTCTTTCGTATCCTCGTCCGCAAATAACGCAAGGAGATTGTCTTGCGGAGCGGCTTTCGCGGCATTGTTGTCGGGCGCTTTCCTGATGATTCTGTCGATGAGTGTGCGGAACTCCATTTCCTCGAAGATTGTGCGGAGTTTTTCCAGATCGGGGCTTTCCCTTTCCAGTGATTTCATGTCGAGGCTGATGGGGACATCGGTCTTTATGGTGGCAAGAAATTTCGAGAACTTTATCTGTTCCTTGTTTTCCTCTATTTTCTTTTTGAGCGCACCTTTCAGTTTGTCGGTATTGTCGAGCAGGTTTTCTATGCTCCCGTATTCGGCAATGAGTTTCTGTGCCGTCTTTTCGCCCACGCCGGGACAGCCCGGAATGTTGTCCGACGAGTCGCCCATGAGTCCGAGCATGTCGATGACCTGTGCCGTGTCGGTTATGCCGAACTTGGCTTTTATCTCTTCCGTGCCCATTATCTCATATTCCTTGTCGCCGTATTTGGGGCGGTACATGTAGACGGTGCCTCCCACCAGTTGCCCGTAGTCTTTGTCGGGTGTCATCATGTAGGTGAGTATGTTTTCCCTGCCGGCTTGCAATGACAATGTGCCTATCACGTCATCGGCCTCATAGCCTTTCACCTCTATGGCCGGTATGCGGTAGGCGGCGAGTATGTCTTTTATGATTGGCACCGACTGCCTTATGGTTTCTGGCGTCTCTTCTCTTTGCGCCTTATATTCTTTGTATATCTCGTGTCTGAAACTTCCTCCGGGAGGGTCGAATACAACGCCTATGTGTGTAGGGTCTTCTTTTTTGAGTATGTCTTCGAGGGTATTGACAAAGCCCATTACGGCCGAAGTGTTGAATCCTTTCGAGTTTATTCTCGGATTTTTGCTGAACGCGAAATATGCCCTGTATATGAGTGCGTATGCATCGAGCAAGAATAATTTACAGTTTTTATCCATTTGTTTAGAATGTTTTTCTTTGTAAAGGTATAAAAAAAAGGATAATTACCCGTTTATTTATTACTTTTGTACGCTCAAAACAAATCTGATGAATAATCTGTCTGTAATAAAAGAACCGATAGTCAAGGAGATGGAAGTCTTTGACAGGTTGTTTGATGACTCTTTGACGTCAGACAATGCCTTGCTTGACTCCGTTTTCGGACATTTGCGCAGCCGTAAGGGCAAATTGATGCGTCCGCAACTGTTCATGCTGACCGGAAAGATATTCGGCGATGTAGACATGAGAGGGATGCATGCTGCTTTGGCTTTGGAGCTGCTTCATACGGCGAGCCTCATTCATGATGATGTGGTGGACAACAGCGACATGCGGCGCGGACAGGCTTCGGTGAACAAGATGTTTGACAACAAAAGGGCTGTTTTGTCGGGCGACTATGTGCTTGCCACAGCGTTGAAACATGCGGCCATGTCGGCAAATATAAGGGTGGTGAACGAAATCTCAGCTTTGGGGCAGGCTTTGTCTGAAGGCGAGGTGATGCAGCTGGAGAAATCGATGTCGGAGGAGCTGTCGGAGTCGGTGTATATGTCTGTGATAGAGAGAAAAACTGCGGCTTTGTTTTCCACATGCACATGTTGCGCTTCTGTCATGTGCGGAGCTTCGGATGAAGACATAAAGCGGATGACCGATTTCGGGCACTGCGTGGGCATGGCTTTCCAGATACGTGATGACATATTCGACTATTATGAAGATGCCGCCATAGGCAAACCCACAGGCAACGATATGCGGGAGGGGAAGATTACCCTTCCGGCCATTTATGCGTTGCGTGAAGCCGCTGATGGACATGCGTTGGAGATGTTGCATCGCATTAAAAGCGGAGAGGCTTCGGCGGGTGATATTTCAGCTATGGTGGATTTCACTCGCAAGCACGGGGGGATAGACTATGCGGAGAGTATTATGAACGATTTCCATGCCAGAGCTGTGGATTTGCTGTCGTTTGTCGGCAATGCGGACATTAAAAAAGCTCTTGTGGGATATGCTGACTTTGTAGTGGGCCGGAGCTATTGACGTTGTAGGGCCTTTTTTATATGAAATATATGGAGCGATGCTTGCAGACTATTTCCGCAAGCATCGCTTTTGCATTACGGGGTTATGCTTCGCCGTGTTTTTCTATGTCTGCCATGAGGTTGTCCAGCAGGCCGGTTGCCCCGATTCTGAACAGTTCGGGAGTGAGCCATTCTTTGCCGAGTACTTCTTTCACTATGGTGTAGTAGGTGAGGGCATCGTCTGCCGTCTTTATGCCTCCCGCAGCTTTGAATCCTACTTTCCTGTCTGTTTCAATATAATATTCCTTTATGGCTTTGCACATTATGTACGCAGCCTCCGGAGTGGCTCCTTTGCTGCCTTTGCCTGTGGATGTCTTTATGAAGTCTGCTCCTGAATACATGCACAGGATGGAGGCTTTCTTTATGTCGCTTGCGGTCTTCAGTTCACAGGTCTCGAGGATGACTTTCAGCTTATGCATGCCGCACGCCGCCTTTATCTCGTCTATTTCATCGGCCATTCCTTCGTAGTCTCCCGACAGATATTTTCCTACGGGCATCACCGTGTCTATTTCATCTGCTCCGTCCATGATGCAAAGTGAGGTCTCTGCTGTCTTTATCTCGGGGAATGTCTGTGCCGACGGGAATCCTCCTGCCACGCATGCTATCCTTACGTTGTCGGCCTCGAGTGAGTCTTTTACGAGTCCTGCCATGTTGGGATACACGCACAGGGCTGCCGGTACGGGCATGTCGGGACGTTCGCTGTCTATCTTGTTCACTTTTTCTACCATAGCCAAGATACTCTCCTGTGTGTCTGACGTTCCGAGCGAAGTAAGGTCGATGAAGCCTATCAGCGATTTTATTGTTTCGGGTGTGTTGTTCTCTGCTTTATGCTTGTCTGTCAACTCTTTGGCCTGTCTGACAACTTCATTGTCATTCAGGTCGGTTGCATATTTCTTCAATGCGTCTTCGTATTTGTTTACGATGTTTTCGTCATGTTTATGTTCCATATATGTCGGTTTTTATTGTTTTAGTTTCGGGTTGTTTACGTGCCTTTCCTTGTCTCTCGAAGTCTTTTTCTCTATGTTTCGGGCAAATGCTTCCGTCAGGTCTGTTCCGGTCTGGTTTGCCAGGCAGATCAACACCCACAGCACATCGGCCATTTCGTCTCCGAGATCATGTTTCTCTCCGGCTTTGAACGATTGTTCTCCGTACTTGCGTGCCATTATTTTGGCCAGTTCTCCTACCTCTTCGGTGAGTAGAGCCATGTTGGTCAGTTCGTTGAAGTACCTCACTCCGTAGGTCTTTATCCAGTTGTCTACTGTTTTCTGGGCTTCTTCTATGGTCATGATGTCTATTCTTTTAGTTTCGTATCTATGATTATTGTCACCGGGCCGTCATTGAGCAGTTCGCATTTCATGTCTGCTCCGAATATGCCGGTGGCGGGCTTTTTCCCCGTCATGGTCTCTATGACTTTGCAGAAGTCCTCATAGAGTGGTTTTGATATTTCCGGTTTTGCCGCTCTTATGTATGACGGCCTGTTTCCTTTCCGTGTCGATGCATATAGGGTGAACTGGCTGATTATCAGCATCTCTCCTCCTATCGTGCCTATCGGCAGATTCATCACTCCGTCTTCATCGTCGAATATTCTCAAAGAGGTTATTTTCTTGCACAACCATTCTATATCCTCCTGATTATCATTGTCTTCTATGCCGAGCAGAATCATCATGCCCTGACCTATGTCCGCCACTTTCTCTTCATTGACGGTGACTGACGCATGTTTCACTCTTTGTATTACGGCTCTCATTCTTTGTTTGTGTTTTTATAATCTTTCAATGTCGTTGCTATCAGTTTGGCTTTTGCAGCTCCTACGGTTTCGGCCAGTTCCTGCTCGGGAGTTTCCGATATGCGTTTCACGCTTTTGTATTTCTTGAGCAATGCTTCTTTTGTTTTCGGGCCTATGCCTTTTATCTCATCGAGGGCGGAATGTATCTGCGACTTGCTCCTTTTGTCTCGATGGAATGTTATGGCAAACCGGTGGACTTCGTCCTGAATCCTTGTCAGGAGTTTGAATGTCTCGCTTTGTTGTTTCAGTCCGATTGTGATTTGCGGGAAACCGAAAAGCAGTTCCGAAGTGCGGTGTCTGTTGTCTTTGGCCAGTCCTGCTATCGGTATGTTCAGTTGCAATCGGTCTTCGGTTATTTCCCTTACCGCCTCCATCTGTCCTTTGCCGCCGTCTGTTATGATGAGGTCGGGCAGGGGGAGTTCTTCCTCTATGGCGCGCGAATACCGTCTGTAGACTACCTCCCTCATCGACTCGTAGTCATCGGGGCCTGCTACAGTCTTTATTGTATATTTCCTGTATTCTTTTTTGTCGGGTTTGCCGTTGGTGAATACCACGCAGGCGGCTACTGCATCGCTTCCCGATATGTTGGAGTTGTCGAAACATTCTATCCTTACGGGGAGTTTGGGCAGGTGCAATGCGTTTTGCAATTCTTTCAGGATTCTTGTCTGCCTTTGCTCCGGATTCAGTTTTTCCGTCTGTTTCAGCCTGTCGGCTTTGTATTGCTTCACGTTCATTATGGAGAGTTCCAGCAGTTTTCGCTTTTCTCCCTTTTGCGGGATGGTAAATGTCACCCCGTTCAGCTCCAGGTCAATGGGGAAGGGGATGATAATCTCTTTGGAATTGCTTTTGTACCTGTTTCTCATCTCCGCTATGCCGAGCGGGAGCAGCTCCTCTCTGGTTTCGTTCAGTCTCTTTTTGTATTCGAAAGTGAATGCCTGGTTGATGCTGCCGTTGGTGATGTGCAGGTAGTTGATGTAAGCCACGTTTTCTTCTTCCTCTATGGCGAATACATCTATGTTGTGATATATGTTGCTCACTATTTCCGACTTCGCGCGGTAATGTTCGAGCAGGGTTATCTTCTCTTTGGTCTTTTGTGCATCTTCAAATAGCAGGCTTTCCGCCTGTGTGTACATCTTTGCCGTGAGTTCTTTTATGATGTCGCGCGTATTGCCTTTGAGAATCTCTTTTATTTCGCCAATGTCTCTCATGTAGTCTTCATGGCTTTGCAGGCCGGTGCATGGAGCCTTGCACTTGTGGATGTGATAGTCCAGGCATACTTTGTATTTGCCGTTTCTTATGTTGTCCGGGCTGAGGTTGTGGCGGCAAGTCCTTATGCGGTATGTCTGCGATATCAGCGACAGCACGGCATACATTGCCCCCACATTGCTGTACGGGCCGTAATACGTGCCTGCGCCTTTCACTATGTTTCTTGTCTTGAATACGCGCGGGAAATATTCGTTTGTGACGCAGATGGAGGGGTATGTCTTCCCGTCTTTCAGCAGCACGTTGTATCGCGGCTGATATTTTTTTATCAGATTGTTTTCGAGCAGCAGGGCATCTTCTTCGGTGTTTACGACTATGTATTTTATGTCGTTTATCTTGCTGACAAGCATTCTCGTCTTGCGTGAATCTATGTCTTTCCTGAAGTAGGAGCTTACCCTGCGTTTCAGGTTTTTCGCCTTGCCTACGTATATTATGGTCTTTTCCTCGTCAAGATACTGGTATATGCCGGGTGTCTCCGGAAGGTTCAGTATTATGCCTTTCAGATATTCCATCCTGTCTTGACGTTTGTCTTCCATAGCTGCCGTGTCCTTACAGTTTCATCATTATGTCCACATCTTCGCCTTCCAATGCTTTGCGTCCGTCTATTTCGGCCAGTTCGATGATGAAGTTGACGTATATTTTCTTCGGGCGGAATTTTCTCACCAGCTTGCATGCGGCCGACATGGTCCCTCCGGTGGCCAGCAGGTCATCGTGGAGCAGCACTACATCGTTTTCGTCTATGCAGCCTTTGTGTATTTGTATCTTGTCTGTGCCGTATTCTTTTTCAAAAGATTCTTCCAGTACGTCTGCGGGCAGTTTGCCGGGTTTCCTTATGGGGATGAATCCTGCGTTGAGCTTTTCGGCAAGTATGGCACCGAAGATAAAGCCTCTCGACTCTATGCCCGCTACTTTCGTTATACCTTTGTCTCTGTATTTGTCTGCCAGGATTTCTGCCACAGCCCTCAATGCTTCCGGCTCTTTGAGCAGGGTGGTAATGTCTTTGAACTGTATCCCTTTCTTGGGGAAGTCGGGGATGTTTCTGATGTACTTTGATAATTCTTTTTCGTTCATAATCATATCTTTTTGGGTATCTGTTTCAAGTTTTTGTTTCACGTGGAACAATCTTTGCCTTTCATCTGCCGGAGAGCAACAGCAGCACATTGATGTCGCTCGGCGATATGCCCGGTATGCGGCTGGCCTGTCCTATGGTTTCGGGGTCTATCTTCTCCAGCTTCTGCCGTGCTTCGGTGGAGAGCGAGTTTATCTCCGCATATTTGAACCGGCCTTTTATCTTGATGTTTTCGAGCCTTGCGTTTTTGTCGGCTATCATTCTTTCCCTGTCTATGTATCCGGCATATTTTATGTCGATTTCTGCGGCTTCCACAGTCTCTTCTTTCCGGTCGTCAATCTTGTCGAGCATACGTTTGAAAGCCGGGATGTGTTCCGCTATGTTGGCAATGGTTATCTGCGGACGGTTGATGAGGTCTATCAGTTTGCAGCCGTGTCTCAGCGGAGCGGTGCCGAGACTTTCGAGCGCGCTGTTGATGAGGTCGGGCTTTATGGAGAATGTCTCGGCAAATTGCCTTATCCCGTTTATGGCTTCTTCTTTTCTTCTCATCATGTCATAGCGCGCCCTGCTTGCCAGTCCCGCTTCGTATGAGAGAGGGGTGAGGCGTCGGTCTGCATCGTCCTGTCTGAGCAGTATCCTGTATTCGGCACGCGATGTGAACATGCGGTACGGCTCGTCCACGCCTTTGGTCACAAGGTCATCGATGAGCACGCCTATATAGGCCCGGTCTCTGCCCAACACAAACGGCGTGCCGCCGTGACACTTGATGTGTGCATTTATGCCGGCCACGATGCCTTGTCCTCCCGCCTCTTCGTATCCGGTGGTGCCGTTCACCTGGCCTGCCAGAAAGAAGTTGCCTATCACTTTCGATTCGAGGGTGTGGCGCAGCTGGGTGGGATCGAAGAAGTCATATTCTATGGCGTAGCCGGGACGGTAGGCCACCACGTCTCTGAATGCCGGTATGGTCTTCAGTGCGGCCATCTGTATGTCGATGGGCAGCGACGATGAAAATCCGTTGAGGTACAGCTCGCGGCTCGTTTCCCCCTCAGGCTCCAGAAACAGCTGGTGCTGCTCCTTGTCGGGGAAGGTCACAATCTTCGTCTCTATGCTCGGGCAGTATCTCGGGCCTATGCTTTGTATCTGCCCGTTGTAGAGCGGCGAGTAGGGCAGCCCCTGCCGGAGTATGCTGTGCGTGTCGGGGTTGGTGAAGCATGTCCAGCAGTTGAGCTGTTTCAGCTGTCTTTCGCTTTGCTCCATGAAGGAGAAGCGGTGGAAGTCGTTTTCCCCGTTTTGTATCTCCATGTCCTCGTAGTGCACGCTGCGTCCGTCTATCCTGACCGGAGTGCCGGTCTTCATCCTTGCCGTCCTGATGCCGTGTGAGGCTATCGACTCGGTGAGGTGATATGATGCCGGTTCCGAAATCCTGCCTCCGGGAAACATCACCTTGCCCACGTGCATCAGCCCGTTGAGGAATGTGCCTGCCGTGAGTATGACGCATTTGGCGTTGATGGTCACGTCCAGGCATGTCTTCACTCCGGTGATGACGCTGTCTTTCACTACAATCTCTTTCACAGTGTCCTGCCAGATGTACAGGTTGGGTGTGTTTTCGAGCGTCCTGCGCCATTCGGTTATGAATTTTTCCCTGTCGCATTGCGCTCTGGGGCTCCACATGGCCGGTCCTTTCGAGCGGTTGAGCATGCGAAATTGCAGCGTGGTGCGGTCGGTGATGATGCCGGCCTGTCCGCCTAATGCGTCTATCTCTTTGACTATCTGCCCTTTAGCTATGCCGCCCATAGCGGGGTTGCAACTCATCTGCCCCGTCTTGTTCATGTCCATCGTGATGAGGCATGTCTTTGAACCGAGATTTGCCGCCGCTGTTGCCGCCTCGCAACCCGCGTGTCCTGCGCCGATGACTATGATGTCGTAGTTGAAATTCATCATATAGGTATGTGTTTAACCATGCAAAATTAGTATTTTTTTGTCTAAGCCCTGCATAAAAAAGGTTTCGTCTGTTCATATTCAGGCGTTTGCCGCACCCCGCCGGGGATCGGCTCGGTCTTGCCCGATGATCGGCTCGGTCTCGGGCAAGGATGTGCGCCATCCCGGGCGAAGATGGCGTACATCCCGGGCGGGGGTGTCTTGCGTCTTTTTTCCGCCCTTTTCGTGGGGGCGGGAGAGAAATAATTGCTACTTTTGGCGCATGGCTAAGAAAAAGGACATACTCATAAATGTCAGAGACGCGGCTATACTGACCGTTTCGGTCTATTGCCTGTATGAACTGCTGTGGCTTATCCTCATGGATGACCCGTCGGACTTCCTGCTGGCGCAGAACGTGGATTATATGGCCGGTGAATTTCTGTTTTGCACAGGCTTCTGTGCGGTCTCGTTTCTACTCAACCTGCGCACGGGGGTTATCATAGGCCGCAGGCTGAAGTCGGTCAGCATGAAGACGCTTCTCCTCACGGTCGGGATGCTGGCCGTCAATTTCCTGTGGGCATGGATATACTCCCTCGCGGTGGACGCCCTCTGCCTTTCCCTGTATGGCGAGCCGTTCACCGATATGGTCGACGTCTATGGCATGGCGGTGATTTCCACGCTTGTCATATCGCTGATGCTGACGGCACGCTACGTCAAGGCCTATGTCAGAGAGGCGGGGCAGCGGAAGCGTGAGCGAGACTGGGCCATAGGCCTGACGGTGCGCAGTCTGCAATTGCAGATCAGCCCGCATTTCCTGTTCAACAATCTCAGCGCGCTGTCGGCATTGATGGACATCGACCGCAAGGAGGCCGACAGTTTCATTACCCACATGTCGCTTTTCTACCGGCATACGTTGCAGAACCTGTCGCGCAGGCTCATCCCGCTGGAAGATGAGCTGAAAGAACTGGATGATTATTTCTTTCTGATAAAGACGAGATTCGGCGATGCCATCGACATAAAGGTGAATGGCGGTGCAGGTCGTACCGGGCGCATGCTGCCTCCCGGATGCCTGCAACTGCTGGTGGAAAACTGCGTCAAGCACAACGCCTTTTCGCGCCGTCAGCCGCTGCACATCGCCATCGACTGCACCGAAAGCTCCGTGACCGTGACAAACGACTACCGTCCGCTGGGGACAGTGCCGGACTCTTTCCGCATAGGGCAGCGCAATGTCATAGAGCGTTTACGCCTGCTCGGTTCGGGCGAGGTGTCCATAAAATGTGATGAAAACACTTATTCAGTAACCATACCATTGATGAAAATGCCATGAAAATACTTGTGTTGGAAGACGAGAGACCCAATTTCCTGCGCCTTCAGAAGCAGTTGCAGTCATTGTCCGCCGATTACGAGACAGTGGGACCGGCCGAGACTGTGGCTTCTGCCGTGACATATCTGTCAGAGGCGGTCTATGACTTGATTATAGCCGATGTCCGGCTTGCCGACGGCCTTGTGTTCGATGCTTTCGACGGCTGTCGGGTCAGTTGCGCCGTCATCTTCACCACTGCCTACAACGAATATGCCATACGTGCGTTCGACTATAACGGCATCTGCTACCTGCTGAAGCCCATAGTCACTGAGGAGCTTGCCGCTGCGTTGCGCAAGGCCGTTGACATGCGTGCCGGCTGTATGCGCGAGGATCTCGACCGGCTGCACAGCCTTGTTGCGGGAGGCAACCTGCAATACCGCCGCAGGTTTCTTGTCTCCGACAAAGACGGCTATTTTGTCGTAGGGTCTGATGCGGTCAGCCATATAGTCTCCGACGACGGCGTCACCCGCCTGTACCTGAAAGACTGTAGGACGTTTGCGGTGGACCAGTCGCTCGACACGCTCGAACGTCAGCTCGACCCTGCGGCTTTCTTCCGCGCCAACCGCCGGCACATCGTCCACATAGCGAGCGTGGAGCGGCTCAACACGTGGTTCAACCGCAAGATGAAAGTCGTAATCGCCGGATATCCTGATGCGGAAATCATAGTAAGCAAGGAGAAGACCACAGCTCTGAAACGCTGGCTGGATTTCTGAACGTGCCGCGTGGCGGCATCGCCGCATCCCGACTGTAATCTCCGGAAACCGGCGTTCGTGTCCGTTTCACAGCCCTTTTTGTCCGCTTCACAAAGATTTTTGTTGCATATTCCGTCCTGATGATGTTGTTTTGCGGGTGAATGAAAAACATTATTATTGGCATGGAAAGTTTTGATTATAGTAGGATTTATAGGACAAGGGATGACTTTACGCATTTGTCTTTTGAGTATTTTAGCATCAGAGACTTTGTTAACGGAAAACGTAAATTAGAAATAAAAAAGAAAAACATATACTTATGAAAAAACATTTATATGCCGTTTTGGGCATACTGTTGATGGCGTCATGCCAGGAAAAAGACGATTTGTCGTCGGTAGTCTGTGTGAATGAAAAAACAAGTAATGAAAATCCGTTTGCCATATCCGAAGAAGAGGCGTTGGCCAATCTGGAGGCTTTTCTTGCCGGTTCGGAGGAAGCGGAGACACGTGGTCTGAGCGTTAAAAGCGTCAGCTCCATAGTGCCTATAAAATATAATATGGCCATGACGAAAGCCGGCGGGAGCGATGTGAACTGTGAGAACCTGCTTTATGTGGCCAATTTCGAGCAGGAACAGGGCTATGCCATTCCATATATTCTGTGCCGGGCATTAAATGTTATCAAAAGCCATAGCTGGAATATAGACGGCTATAAGATAAAGGAGCGAACTGTCAAGACCGATGTGTATTCAGGCATGTGGCTGAAAGAAACAAAGACGAGAAAGGAAACATGCAAGATGGTGCATTGCGATTTTGGATGGCAAGGAAAGTGTAACGGATATTATGTCTCTGGTGTGTTTAAGCTCAATGACCCTAATATAGAGCATGATTCCGGATGGTATGGAGGTTCGACCCATTATAATAATCTTCTCAAAGTGATAACATACGACAGGCCATGATAAAAAAGAAGTTATTATATTATTTTGCCGTAGGATTGATGTTCATGTGTGTCTCTTGCGGTTGGTTTGAGGAAGATCAGATGGGCTATCCCCGAACCGTTACTTTCTCTAAAGTGGGTGGTGAGAAAATAATAAAGGGGGGACAAGTTAGCCCTCTTTTCATCGGGAGACACTGGGATTCAGATGCTTTTTCTTATCCGGAAGACGGTTATGAAACAGTCCGGTATAAATGGCTGACTGCAAGAGTCCCTTTGGATAACTATTCCATGATTATAATAAATGCCAAGCCGAATACAAGCGGCAAGTCCCGAATGCTGAGGATATTTGCCTATTCCGGCTATCAGTATGCCACGATAGAGGTGAAGCAGGAGTGATAACATACTAAAACCATGATAAAGAATACAGCATATTATCTTATTGTAGGATTGATGTTCCTGTGTGCTTCTTGTGAATTTGAGGAGGATCAACTTGGTCTTCCTCGAATTGTTACTTTCCCTAAAGAAGGCGGGGAAAAGACGTTTAAGGCGGAATGTGATTTGACTTCCATTAATATAAAAGATAAGGTTGGTAACAAGGCTTTTCTTCAAGAGGCAGATGGGTTGGGAGTTGGTATCTATAAATGGTTGACAGTAAAAGCTCCTTTGGGTGATTATCTTATGTTTCAAGATATGCTTACGATAATTGTCGAGCCGAATACAAGCGGCAAATCCCGGAAATTGTATGTGCATTTTGATTCCGGTTGGAAATATGGTGTCATAGAGGTAAAGCAGGAGTGATAACATACGACAGGCCATGATAAAGAAGTTATTATATTATTTTGCCGTAGGGTTGATGCTCCTGTGCGCTTCTTGTGGTAGACTTATAGATGATCAGATGGGATTTCCCGGTACTGTGACTTTTTCTAAAGAAGGAGGCGAGAAAATAGTAAAGGGAGATAGAGAAGAAGGCCCCTTTTATTTTTATATAGAAGGAGATGACCGCGTGGCCTCGCCTTTAGAGGGTGTAATAGATGGATATTATGTAGCTAAGTACAAATGGCTGACAGTAAAAAGCCCTATGGAGAATGAGGCACTGCTGATTATAACAGTTGAGCCGAATGCAAGTGGGAAATCAAGGAAATTGGAGGTTACAATCGGTAATGGCCTAAAGCGTGCTTATATAAAGGTTAAGCAAAAGTGACAACATGCGAGAAACCATGATAAAGAAATTAGCATATTATTT
>DVIH01000096.1 GCA_018711405.1 Candidatus Avibacteroides excrementipullorum
TTGTATTCAAGGAAGATAGGTTTAAGCTGGATTACGGGGAGAGCCATATATGGTATGACGGCAAGACCATGTGGAGCTATAACCGTGCTGTGGGCGAAGTGAATGTGACAGAGCCTGATTATGCGGAGATATGCCTATTGAATCCTTATACTTTTCTGAAAAACTGGAAGACGGACTTTTCATGCGAGTATAAAGGCATGTCGGGAGGTTGTTATGAGATAAGACTGATGCCTGAAAAAGATTACCCCATGAAAGAGGCATCTATATATATAAGGAGTACCGACGGTATGCCCGAAAGGATTGTCATAACAGACCCCTTGGGCAATGAACTCAGCATAACGGCCGGCAAATATTCCGAAGCGGATGTGGCAGACTCTTTTTTTGTCTTTCCTGCCGATGAGTATGCCGGTGTGGAGGTCGTGGATTTGAGATAAGAATTTGTGTAATTAAACTTTAATTGATAATGTTATGGAAAAAGTTAGATGTTTGATCATTGGTTCCGGTCCGGCCGGATATACAGCTGCTATATATACGGGCAGGGCAAATATTTCTCCGGTGTTGTATGAAGGCATACAGCCCGGCGGACAGTTGACTATCACAACCGAAGTGGAAAACTTTCCGGGATATCCTGAAGGGGTTACAGGCCCGCAGATGATGGAAGACATGCGTCAGCAGGCTCTGAAGTTCGGAGCTGAAATAAGGAGCGGAGTCATCACATCGGTGGATTTCTCTAAGGCTCCCTACAAACTGGTGGTGGATGGAGAAAAGGAAATCTATTCGGACACGGTAATCATTGCCACAGGCGCATCTGCCAAATATCTGGGATTGGACGATGAGAAAAAATATTCGGGCATGGGAGTCAGCGCATGCGCCACTTGCGACGGATTCTTCTATCGCAACAAGACAGTGGCAGTAGTGGGCGGCGGAGATACCGCGTGCGAGGAGGCTATCTATCTGGCAGGTTTGGCAAAGCAGGTTTACCTCATTGTGCGCAAACCTTATTTGCGTGCTTCCAAGATCATGCAAGACCGTGTGCTCAATCATGAGAAGATAAAAGTGCTGTTCGAGCACAACACTGTGGGCCTTTTCGGTGAAAACGGAGTGGAAGGAGCACATGTGGTAAAGAGAAAAGGCGAGCCTGATGAAGAAAGATATGACATAGCGATAGATGGTTTCTTCCTTGCCATCGGTCATAAGCCCAATTCGGACGTGTTCAAACCGTATGTGAATACCGATGAGGTGGGATACATCATCACCGAAGGCGCTACGCCGAGAACGAACGTGCCGGGAGTGTTCGCCGCAGGCGATGTGGCAGACCCCACATACAGGCAGGCGGTATGCGCGGCAGGCAGCGGATGCAAGGCTGCGATAGAGGCCGAAAGGTATCTGTCTGAACACGGATTGTAACAGACGAATAATATCCTACAGGCAATAGGGGCTGTGTCAAAATGATAAATTTTGGCGCAGCCCTTTAGGTATGACACACCGATTTTTTTTGTAGCCATTGGACGTTACAACTTGTAGGTCAGCATCAGCCGGAAATTCAGCTGCCGGCTTGTGATTAGCTGTATGGCTGAGTCCAGATTGAAGTTTTCACCGTGAAATTCTCTCCTGTGGTGGTAAGTGCTTTTCCTTGCATACCAGTCCATGCCGGCGGTCAGGTACAGTCCTTTCCATAGTCGGCAGTCTATCTTTGTTTCCAGGTGGTTGAAAGTGGCATTCGATTTGTCTCCCTGTATGTCCATCGGTGTTCCCGATGCAGGAGGTGTCCATACATTCTCTTCGCTGTAGCTGTTCCAGCTGTACAGCTTGTAAAAGCGGTCGGATAGCGAAACGGACAGTCTGCCATCGAGCAGTAGCCAATTGAAACCGAATTTCAGCGACAGTCCCGATGCCCAGTTGTAGTTTCTGTTGTAAAACCGATAGAAGTCGCTTAGTATGCCTCCGAGTATGATTCCGTTTAGGTGCGTGTAGGCTTCAAACGTCCATCTGTTCTCCTTGATGTGCCTGAATGTCAGTCCTGCTCCTACGGAGGCCGGAGTCCCGAGCTTGTAAGGGACTGCGCATGGCGTGCTCGGCCACTGTCGGTAATCGCTTTTCCTCTTTACTGTGTCGGAGTCGAAGAAGTCGAAATGCTGGTACATGCCTATTGCCAGGCTACTTTTCTTCGTGTCGACAAGTTCTTTTGACAGGAGACGTCCCACAATCTCTATGCGGTTCAGCAGCGGTTGGCCCTTTATGGCATTGAGTTCGGCGAGGAGAGAAAAATAGTCGTATGGCACTTTGGATGAGCTGCCGAACCGGTCGCCGTATTCCATGTGTATGCCGGCAGTGGCTCCTGTCTGGGTGTGATAGCCGTCTTCGGGCTGGTACATCATTATGCGCGGGCCGGCGGAGACTGTGAGGCTTACGGGGGTGCGGGCCGGTTTGCGTCCCGGCTGTGTGTTTCTTTTCCATGCCTGCCCGGTGATTATGCGGTTTATTCCCCTCATGGGCGAGATGATGAATGCTGCAAGCTCTCTGCCGAAACGTTCTCCGCCCGAAGCGCGTTCGTCCAGTATCATGTCGGATGTGCGGAAGAAGACTTCTCCCAATGCCGCTCCTCCTATGGGGGTGGCTATGATGTCGTTGGTCGACGGATATTCGCATTCCATGAACAGTTCCCACATGGCGCTCCCGCCGATGGCAAAGAGCTCCGATTGCCAGAAGTTGTACCCGTTGGAGCGTGCGGCGTTGTAAAACAGAGACCCGTTGTATGGGTGTGCGAACATGTTGGTGTTTAGATGGTCATTGTCCCAGTCGAAACCGTGCCTGAAGTTTTCCTTTATGGTGTTCCATGAGATGTAGGCATAATGTCCGTTGAGGACGTATCTGTCGAAAGCCACAGGCCTACGTTGAATCCGGCTACTTCTGCGGCAGTTCTCCAGAATGCTTTTTTCTCTTGCGGGCATACGCCGGCGGTGTCTTGCTGCATGGTGTGTACCGGCATTTCTGCCTTTGCGGGCAGTGCGGTCGCCTGTGCGACAGACAGTATTATCATAAATACGGTCAGTACCCGGATTCGGACGAGTTCATGTGGTGATATATGCATGCAAAATCTATGACGCTTGTTTGTTGGTGCAAAGTTAGCATATTAAGGGGCTGGCAGGGGAGTGCCGAACGCTTTTTTAGCGTGGGAGGGCTTTTCTGCCTGCCCGCAAAAAAGATCGGCTCGGTCTCCGGTCATGATCGGCTCGGTGCCGGGTGAAGATGGCGTACATCCCGGGCGAAGATGGCGTACATCTTTTTCGGGGGTCTTTTTGCGGTGTTTGGGAGGTGACGAACGGGCAAATAAAAAGAGAGGCAGGTCTCATCCGACGCTGTCTCTCTTCTTCGTTGGGCTACCAGGACTCGAACCTGGAAAGTCAGGACCAGAATCTGAAGTGTTACCATTACACCATAGCCCATTGATTTCGACTGCAAAGGTACGAATAATTTGGAAACTGCAAACAGAAAACGATATTTTTTTCTGATTTTTTGCAAAAAGTATTGCGGTCTGTTTCGCTTCTCTGTTTTTTCCGTACCTTCGCACAGAGTAGAAAAACAGTATTTTATTATGAAAATAGCATTGTTCGCTTCAGGCGAAGGCACTAATGCCGAGAATATTATCAGATATTTTTCTCAAAGTTGTGAGGTAGTTATTCCGTTGGTGGTGATTAACCGTAAGGAGGCGGGGGCGCGCAGGCGTGCGGAGTCTCTCGGCGTGACGGTGGAATACATCCCGAAACGGGAGTGGGAGGATGAGGGCCGTGTGCTCTCTTTGTTGCGCTCGTATGGCATCGAGGCCATAGTGTTGTCGGGATTTCTGTTGCATGTGCCCGATTATCTGTTGCGGGCTTATCCCGAACGCATAGTCAACATTCATCCGGCACTGCTGCCCAAGCATGGAGGCAAGGGCATGTATGGCATGCATGTGCACGAGGCGGTGGTGGCCGATGGCGATACGGAGAGCGGCATCACCATCCACCTTGTGGACGATGAGTACGATCACGGGCGCACACTGTTTCAGGCCAAATGCAGCGTATTGCCCGGCGACACTCCTGAGGATGTGGCTGCCAAAGTGCATAAGCTGGAGTATGAGTATTTCCCGAAAGTGATAGGAGAGTGGGTACATGAAATGAGCCGCACGAATCCGGAGAGGTGATTCTCCGGAGCCATGCGGCTCTTGTCTTTGCCGTCGGGCGAGGCTCAGTCTTGTTTTGGGGCGGCTCCCATTTCAAATTCTATGGTCGAGCCTGCCATTATCATGTCGTGGGTGATGTATGTCTTGTCGTAGTTTTCGCCGTTCACCTTGACCGACTGCACGTATCTGTTTTCCTTTGACAGGTTGTGCGCCACTACCGTAAACTGTTTGCCGTTGGCCAGTTTCATTACGGCTTTGTCGAGTATCGGCGAGCCTAATTCATATTGCTGTCCGGCAGGATTTACCGGGTAGAATCCCATGGCGCTCATTACGAACCATGCCGACATCTGTCCGCAGTCTTCATTGCCGCACAGGCCGTCGGGAGAGTTCTTGTAGAGGTCGTACATTATTTCGGTGACGTATTTTTGTGTCTTCCATGCTTCATCCGTATAGTTGTACAGGTAGGCCACATGGTGGCTCGGCTCGTTGCCGTGAGCGTATTGGCCTATCATTCCGGTGCTGAATATGGGGAGTTCGCTCGAATCGGTGGGGTGGAAAGTGAACATGCTGTCCAGCTTTTCCTTGAACACGTCTTTGCCTGCGAGGGCTACGAGTCCCGGCATGTCGTGCTGCACTGACCAGAAATATTGCCATCCGTTGCTTTCTGTTATATGGGTGGTGTAGTCTTCCGCATCGAAATCTTTTATCCAGTTGCCTTTGTCGTCTTTTGGCTGGATAAACCGTGTTGCGGGGTTGTACAGGTTTTTGTAGTATCCGGCTCTTTTATAAAATTCGTCGGCCACTTCTTTTTTCCCCATCTTTTCTGCCATGCGTGCTATGCACCAGTCATCGAATGAATATTCGAGCGTCTTCGAGAGCGATTCCCCTTCCAGGTTGTAGGGGATGTAGCCGTACTTCTTGTACAGGCCTATGCCTCTGTATTCGTCAATGTTTGCGGTGGCTATGCATGCTTCGAGGGCTTCTTCCGCATCAAAGTCGCCTATGCCTTTCATGTATGCGTCTACAATGACCGGCACGGAGTGGTAGCCTATCATCATGTCGGTTTCGTTGCCGTAGAAGTTCCATACGGGCAGGCGTCCTATCTCCCTGTATTGTGCCATGAGCGATTTCACCATGTCGTTCACCCTGTCGGGAGTCAGATAAGTATAGAGCGGATGTGCGGCTCTGTATGTGTCCCACAGCGAGAAAGTGCCGTATTGCACATAGTTGTCTGCCTTATGGATTTTTCTGTCTGCTCCTATGTATTGTCCGTCCACATCGCTCAGTATGGTCGGGGCTGTCATGGTGTGGTAGAGTGCTGTGTAGAACACGGTTTCCAGATCCTTGTCACCGGTCGTGATTTCTATCTTGGCCAGTTCCTTGTTCCATTTTTCTTTGGCCAGGTCCACGTATTGTTCGAAGTCGAATCCGTCGGTCTCTGCTTCCAGGTTCTTTTGTGCTCCTTCCATGCTTACGCTCGAAAGTCCTGTCATGATGACGAGCTGCTCTTTGTCGTTTGTCCTGAAGTCCATTTTTGCTATGGCCGCCTCTCCTGTGGTCTTGCCGTCAGTCTTTATGGGTGTCTTTTCTATGTCGATTTTGTCAAATGGTCTTGACAGTCTGGCATAGAAGTATACTGTCTGTTCTTTGGCCCAGCCAGTGGAACTTCTGAAGCCTCTCAGTGTGGTGCTGTCCACCACTTCTATGGCTGTGTTGACAGTCGCATCCCAGTTCATGGCTTTTTTCAGGTTGAGGAAGACTGAAGCGTCTGCCTCAGGGAATGTATATCTCTGTATGCCGCAATGGTCGGTGGCGGTGAGTTCCACGTTGATGCCGTAGTCATCGAGCATGACCTGATAGTATCCTGCGAAAGATGATTCCCTGTCGTGCGAGAATTTGGAGTGTATTCCCAGCGGGCTGTCTTTCGCTTCATTGTAGGGGTTTGTCACAGGCATGTACATTATGTCATACATGTCGCCTGCACCAACTCCGGTGAGATGGGTGTGGCTGAATCCGGCAATGGTACTGTCGGGATAGTAGTAGCCGGGTATGTGATGCCAGCCGGGCACTCCGTTGTCGGGACTGAGCTGCACCATGCCGAAAGGTACGGTGGCTCCCGGATAAGTGTTGCCTGTGAAGTCGGTGCCGATGAATGTGTTGACCATCAGCGAATAGTCTTTTTCAGCATTCCGATCGGCATTGCCTGTGTTGCAGGCGGCAAACGAACATGCTGCCAAAGGGATGAACAGATTGTTCAAAGAAAGTCTGATTTTCATAATTCAAGTCGTTTTGTGCGTTTATTCATGCCAAATGTAGGAAAAAAAATGTATTGCCGGAAGAAAACGGACGAAAAGAAACGATATTTGTTTTGCAGACGGACAATCATGTTTTTTTATAGGTTAATATTAGCCAAATTTTATGCTTGCTGTCTGATTAAAGAATATCTTTGCAGAAAATTTTCAAACGACATGAAAGAGTATTTGGCGGAAGATTTCAGAAAGGTTACCACGCACCGGCTGTGGGAGATGAAACAGAGAGGCGAGAAGATTTCGATGCTGACTGCATACGATTATACTATGGCGAAAATAGTGGATGGCGCCGGTATGGATGTGATACTGGTGGGCGACTCGGCTTCCAACGTCATGGCCGGCAATGTGACCACGCTGCCCATAACCCTCGATCAGATGATATATCATGCCAAATCGGTGGTGAGGGGAGTGGAACGTGCCATGGTGGTGGTGGACATGCCTTTCGGCTCCTACCAGGTGGGACCGAGCGAGGGACTTGTTTCGGCCATAAGGATTATGAAAGAAAGCCATGCCGATGCCTTGAAGCTGGAAGGCGGGAAAGAAATCATCGGTACGGTGAGCAAGATAATAGAAGCGGGAATACCCGTAATGGGACATCTGGGACTCATGCCTCAGTCCATCAACAAATACGGCACCTACAGCGTGAGGGCGAAAGAGCAGAGCGAGGCTGACAAACTGGTGGAAGACGCGAAGCTGCTGGAGGAAGCTGGCTGTTTCGCCATTGTGCTCGAAAAGATTCCGGCGGGGCTGGCCGGCAAGGTGGCGGCTATGCTCACCATCCCGGTCATAGGCATAGGAGCCGGA
The DNA here is from genome assembly GCA_018711405.1 of Candidatus Avibacteroides excrementipullorum. GTDB lineage: Bacteria > Bacteroidota > Bacteroidia > Bacteroidales > Bacteroidaceae > Avibacteroides > Avibacteroides excrementipullorum. The sequence continues at coordinate 7,276 of DVIH01000096.1, forward strand.
GGAGATGTGGACGGACAAGTGCTGGTGGTGCAAGACATGCTGGGCATGAACAAAGGCTTCAGCCCCAGATATCTGCGGCGTTACATGGACATGTACGACCTTATGACGGAGGCTTTCAAGCAATATATATATGATGTGAAGAGCTGCGACTTCCCCAATGAGAAAGAGCAATATGAATGATGTTTGTTTATAAAATAATACGACTATGCTAAACAAAAACGTTGAAAAGAAACTTAACGAACAGATAAATGCGGAGTTCTGGTCTGCATATTTCTATCTGTCAATGTCTGCTTATT
>DVIH01000008.1 GCA_018711405.1 Candidatus Avibacteroides excrementipullorum
CTGAAACGACATAGATGTCAGTGATGTAGGGCAAGTCTTTCAGCGCGGCATCAATGTCGAGCATGGGCGACAATTTGAACATGAGCCTCCTGCCCTTGCGCAGCAGCAACGTCTCCAGACTTCGCAAGTCGGGAGAGCAGTCGGAGAGAAAGACGACCTTGCCACCGCCACCGTTCCTGCGTGCGGGGTCGGCATAGATGAGATCCACGCACGGCATGTCTTTAAGCACCTCTTCCATATCGCCGCATTCCACTGTGACATTTCCCGCCCCCAACACTCTCATATTGTGTTCCGCCAAAGCACACAAGCCCTTATCGCGCTCCATATACAGCGCATGGCCGAATGTTCTTGAAATGAAATAGAAATCCACGCCCAGACCTCCGGTCAGATCGGCCATAGTCTCGCCGCCGCCTGTTATCTTCGCTTTGAACCTCGCGGCAAGTTCTGAGGAACATTGTTCCAAAGAGAGACGCAAGGGGAATCTCAGCCCCCATGCCCCTGCCCACGACGGCACCTTGCGCGACACCACCTGCCTTCCCTCTATCTGCCTCAGGGCAAAATCCATATCCACGTCCGCATGGACATCTTTCTTCAGAGCGAGGGCATAAGGATTGTCGTGACTGTGCCGTTCGGCGAAAAACAAAGTTTCCACAGCTCTCTTATCCTCACGCAGTTGCTCCACCAGCAAATCGGAAGACCCGAAAGTCTTCTCGTCTCTGATGCGGGCGAAAAACGCAACTATTATCTTCTGTCCGTAAATATCCCTGTCGAAATCGAAAATATGCACCTCTGCCGACACAAGCCCGTCCCAAGACACCGTAGGCCTCTCGCCTATGTTCATCATGCCGAGATAAGTCCCGCCTCCGGTCTCGACCCTTACGGCATACACTCCGTTGGCGGGTATAAGTTTTTCCGCAGCTATACCTTCTATATTGGCTGTGGCGAACCCCAATTTGCGGCCGTTGCTGTATCCGTGCCCGACTATGCCCGACAATCGGTATTCACGCCCCATCAGATTGGCGGCAAGCTCCACATTGCCGGAGGCCACAGCCTTGCGCACTGCCGAAGAGCATACTTTGCCATAGTCGGAAACAAAACGGTCTACTGCCACCACCTCCATGCCCAGCATCTCCCCGTAACGGCGGTAATCGTCAAACCCCTCCTCGCGGTTATGCCCGAAACGGTTGTCATAGCCCACCAGCAGCACGGCTATGCCGAAACGCTTTTGCAATATGTCTTTCATGAAATCGAATGCGGACAATGAAGATATGCCCTCGTTGAAATCCACGCAAAAACAATAGTCTATGCCGCAACCGGCTATCAAAGCCTCTTTCTCTTCGAAAGTGGAAAGCTGTTTGGGAGCTTTGGCCGGACACACCACGCTCAACGGGTGTTGCGGAAACGTGACTACAGCAGAAGCCATGCCGCGCCTGCCCGCCTCAGCCGCGACACGCGACAAAAGGTAAGCATGCCCCTTGTGCAGCCCGTCAAAAAAACCGATGGCAGCAACAACAGGCTCATGCGGCGTGTAATCGAGGTCTCTGACTGTAATCATAAATCAAAAAAATAGAAACAGGCATGAATTTGCCCGCATACGGCCTGCAAAGGTACAACATAATTTCCAAAAAACACATTTTATCCTCATCTCATGCATTTTGCAGCGACTTGCCGCCACACTTTCCACCCATTAAGAAAAGGCAAATTTCCACCCCTTCGGGTATGTGCGCCATCTTCGGGCAAGATGGCGTATATCCCGGGCGAAGATGGCGCACATCCTTGCCCGGGATCGAGCCGATACCTTTCAAGGACATTATTTCGCAACAAAAAAGAAAAAAACAGCGATTTTGTTTGCAGTTTAAAATTAAACCACTACCTTTGCATCACGATTCCGAAAGGAAGCGAGGGCTTTTAGCTCAGTTGGTTAGAGCAACAGACTCATAATCTGGAGGTCCTAGGTTCAAGTCCTAGATGGCCCACCTCACAAAAAACTCCTGCACGTCATTGGCTTGCAGGAGTTTTTTATATCTTTGCGCAGCAAAACAAGATACGACGCATGAAAGCAGAGACCAAATCTTTCCTGATGCAGTTCATCACAGGAACCGCATTCGGCGCAGGCGCGATGGCGCTGATATTCGCATTGTGCGGCAACATATTCAAAGATGCCGGCGGTGCGCTCGGAGTGGCATTGCTGGTAGGCTGGATTTTCATAGCCATTGCGGTGGCGGCACTCCTCCAAATCATACTGCACGAAGCAGGTCACCTCATATTCGGATTGCTCACCGGCTACAGATTCCTGTCGTTCCGGGCGGGCAACATAGCCATAGTAAAACAGGACGGCAAACTGAAACTGAGAAAATACTCCATTGCCGGAACAGGAGGACAGTGCCTGCTTTCCCCGCCCGACAAGGAAGCCGCCGACATGCCTTTCTTCTGGTACAACGCAGGCGGGGTGTTGATGAACCTCATCACCGCCGCAATATGCACATTAGTACTCCTCACGACAGACCTCCACTACACGGCCGATGTGTTTCTCACCATGATGCTCGTCATGGGACTGCTGTTTGCCATCCTCAACGGCATACCGATGACCTCTGCCGGCGCAGGAAATGACGGACAGAACATCAAGGCATTGCTCCGCGACAGGGGGCTGACGGTACATCTCAAAAGGCAACTGCTGGCTGCTGAGGCCATAAGCAAAGGACTGAGACTTTCGGAAATGCCCGAAGACTATTTCATCAACGATGAATGCACTGCATACAGCGACTACATACGCATGTCATCGGCGCTGACGCATCTGGGGCTTGTCATAGACAAGATGCAATTTGATGAAGCCTTGCAGACAGCCCGGAAATACATGGAACACGCAGACGAGATGCTGCCGCTATTAAAAAAAGAACTGACATGCGAATACCTGTTCCTGCTCATGGTGACAGACGGCGACAACAGTCTTGACATAAACAGATATTGGAACAAGGAACTGGAACAATATGCCGAGACATACAGCCGCTTCATGACATCCAAATCAAGGCTGCTGTTTGCAAAAGCCCTGAAAATAGACGGAGACAGAGACAAGGCCTCAGCCATATTGCAGGAGACGAAACGGAAACAGGACGGCTACATGTATCCCGGCGAGGCACGTTCGGACGTTGCCATAATGGAATACGTCATGCAGCAATATGATAACAAACAGTAAAACGACGACAAAACACATCCAGGTCATGAAACACTACATAGCAGGCATAGGAGAAATACTTTGGGACATACTGCCCGACACGAGAAAGCTGGGAGGAGCTCCGGCCAATTTTGCATGCCACGTCTCGCAATTCGGACTGGACGGCATGATAATAAGCGCAATAGGCAGGGACAGTCTCGGCAAAGAAGTAATAAAAGAATTGGGCGGAAAAAGCATAAAAACCGTACTGCAAGAGGTGTCATACCCCACCGGGACAGTGGAAGTGGTTCTCGACGGCAACGGAGTGCCGCACTATGACATAAAAGAAGGCTCGGCTTGGGACAACATGACATTCACTGCCGAACTCGCGGCAATAGCCCGTGACACGCGCGCCGCATGTTTCGGCTCTTTGGCGCAACGCAACGGCACATCACGCCGCACCATAGAGTTATTCCTCGATGCTATGGACAGCAACGGAGAAGATACTTACAAGATATTCGACATCAACCTGCGGCAGAATTTCTATACTGAGGAAATAATAGAATCTTCGCTTAAGAAGTGCAACATATTGAAAATAAACGATGAGGAATTATCCGTAATCAGCCGGATGTTCAGTCTCCCCGCAGGAAACACTGAAGACATCTGCCACAGCATCGTCCGCACATACGGACTGAAGCTCCTGATTCTGACATGCGGCACCAACGGCAGCTACATATTCTCCCAAGAGGGCACATCGTTTGAGGAGACCCCGAAAGTGACGGTTGCCGATACTGTCGGAGCCGGAGACTCGTTCACAGCTGCATTCATATCATCGCTCATATACGGCAAAAGCGTAAAGGAAGCACACCGGCTGGCAGTAAAGGTTTCGGCGTTCGTATGTACCAAAGAAGGCGCCACTCCCATACTCCCCGCCGAGCTTGTCGAAGCCGTAAGGCATTGACGAAAACTTACCACACCACAATGCGTATCACCTGCCGCATTGCGCAAAAAAAGAGACCGGGCGGCACCTGTTATAAAATGTGCCGCCCGGTCTGTATAAAATCCGAATTAGAGACTCATCACATCATTTCAAGTAGAACTTGATATGCTTCGCGTTGACAAACTTGTCATTGTCTATCATGAAGCCTTTGTGACGCTTTCCGTCCACCTCTATACGGTCTATATATATGCCTTCGCTGCCTTCAGGTTTCACGGTCTCTATCACAATGCTGTCATTGTCGTAATAGTTTCTGTCAAGCGTAATGGTCACCTTGTCGAATACCGGCGTGGTAAATGTATAGTTGGGTTTACCGGGACAGTCGGGATAAAAGCCCATCATGCTGTATATGGCCCAAGTAGACATGGTTCCGGTATCGTCATTGCCGGGCAGTCCTGCCGGGTCATTGCGGAAATGCTTCTTCAGCAGTTCCCTGACAATCTTCTGCGTCCTCCATTCCTCACCCTTGAAGTGGCTGAACAGATACGGGTAGATGATGTCAGGCTCGTTTGACATGTCGAAGAATCCGTTGTCGAATATGCTCTGGAGCTTGTCTATGTATTTCTTCTTCCCGCCCATGATCTTGGCAAGTCCCTGCGGGTCATGCGGTATGGCAAAAGTATAATTGTATGAGTTGCCCTCATGGAAGCCGGGACTCGGCTCGAAATTCTCGCCCTCGCGCGGGTCAAAAGGACTGTAGAAAGTACCGTCGGGCAATATGGGACGGAACACGCCGTAATCCTTGCAATAATAATGCTTGTAGCCCATTGACCGTTCGAGGAACAGTTTGTAGTCATCGTCCTTGCCAAGTTCTTTGGCCAGTTGAGCCAGGTTCCAGTCGGCGATGTAATATTCGAGAGCGTGCGACACCGAGTTGTCATACTGCTCGCGGAGAGGCACATAGCCGAGCTTCATATAGTCATCGTTGTCGGGACGCATGGGGTTGTCCTTGCCGGGTGTGACAGCCGACTTGCGCATGGCCTCGTATGCGAGATCCACATCGAAATCTCTAAGTCCTCTCATCCAGCTGTCCACAATCACCGGCAGCGAAGGGTCTCCCTCCATTGTGAAAGTCTCGCGGCTGTAAAGCTCCCATTTCGGCAACCATCCCCAGCCTTTGTATATGTCGAGCATACTGTTGATCATATCCACCTGCCGGTCGGGGAAAATAAGCCCCATGAGTATGTGCACATTTCTGTAAGTATCCCACAACGAGAACACTGTGTAACGGTTCTTGTCGGTATGCCATATTTCATTGCCTTCCATCTGCGGATATTCGCCGTTCACGTCATTGAGTATGTTGGGGTGAATCTGCAAATGATACATGGCTGTATAGAACACGGTCTTATCATCTTTCGTGCCGCCTTCTACCTTTATTCTCGACAGGGCTTCGTCCCACATCTCGTATGCATCGTTCCTCACCTTGTCGAAATCGAATCCGCTCTGCTCAGCATCGAGGTTCTCCCTCGCATTTTCCATGCTGACAAACGACACACCCATCTGCACCTCCACCGTTTCATTCTCATCAAGGTCATAGATGAAGTACGCGCCTATGTCATCACCGGAGATTTCTTTCCTGTAACTCTTGTATAGCTTGTATTTGCCGTTGTCCTTATCCCACTCGGCCTCCACGCCGGTCATGGGACGCTGTTTCTTCCAGTAACCGGACTCTTGAGGCACCTTGTTGACTCTCATAACGAAATAAACCGGAAATACAGCCTGCGCCGTATAGCAGAACGAGCCGAACAGACGTGTTCCCTCTATCTCGGTATCGCTCACGAAGCGCATGGATGCTCCTGTCTCATTGGTCAGCCCCTCGCCAAGATTCAGCAGTATGTTGCCCTGCCCTTTCGGGAAAGTGAAACGTGCAATGCCGCTGCGCATGGTGGCTGACACTTCGGTCTTAATCCCGTATTTTGTAAGGAAATTGGAGTAATATCCCGGCACGGCATACTCGTCTTTGTATTCGCTGCCATACTGCCTGTAGTCCACATTCAGTTCACCGGACGTGGGCATAAGGAGCATTGAAGCCATCTCCGGGCATCCCACTCCGCTCAGACTGGTATGTGCATAGCCGGTGAAGTAAGAATTCTCATTAGTATATGGCGTAGACCACCATCTGGCATCTTTGTCGTACATGTTCAGATCGGAGCCCATAACATTGAAAGGCACCACTGACATCATGCCCGTAGGACACACGGCTCCGGGATTGGTCGTCCCGAAATTGTTTGAACCGATGAAAGGATTGACATAATCCACAGGTCTCTGCGCGCAAACGCCGGCAGCTGTCAATGCGGCCAAAAGAGTTGCAATGTATTTGTTCATAAAGTCATGTTTTTTAGTTTGCTTTCAAATTTAATGATTTTTGTTTTAGCAACTCATTTTCACTGACATTTTTTCAAAAAAAAGGCGGAGCAAGTATCAGCCTGCCCCGCCTTTTCACGTATCATAAATACCTATCAATTATTGTCGGTAATAATCCTCTTCTTGCCGAACAGTCTGTATGCCACAGGAGCTGCCACGAAGATAGATGAGAATGTTCCAGCCACAACACCGATAATCATGGCGAAAGCGAAACTGCGGATAGCATCGCCGCCCAAGAACAGGATACAGAACAGCACAACCAATGTACTCATACCTGTATTGATAGTTCTTGAAAGAGTGGTGTTGATTGATTCATTGAACAACCTGTAAGTATTTCTCTTAGGATAGAGTCCCAAGAACTCCCTGATACGGTCGAATATGACCACTTTATCGTTGATGGAGTAACCTATCGCAGTCAAGATGGCTCCTATGAAAGTCTGATCGATTTCCATTGAGAACGGCATCCACCCCTGACACAACGAATAAAGACCAAGTATGAACAATGTATCGACTGTCAAAGCGACTGTTGCACCTATACTGAACGACACGTTACGGAATCTGAGAAGTATGTACAGACCTATTGCAATGAGCGAAAGGAATACCGACCATATAGCCGACACCTTTATGTCTTCCGCGATGCTCGGTCCCACCTTTGACGAACTGATAATGCTGCCGCCATCGCGCTGCTCACGGTCAATGAACAATTCGTAAGTCACATTTTCGCCAAGCAGATTGCCTTCTTTCAGGGCTTCATAGAGGAACATTTCTATTTCGGCATCCACATTATCACCGTTGTCTTCTATGCGGTAGTTGGTAGACACGCGCACGGTCTTCTTGTCAGTACCTATGGATATAGCCTGGATATTGGCATCGGTAATCTTCTGTTTCAAAAGATTTTCTACTGTTTCAGGCTCAACCGGCTGCTCAAACATCACCACATAGTTGCGTCCGCCTGTGAAATCGATGCCGCCCTTAAGACCTCTCGTAACAAAAGATATTACAAATACGATTATCACTACTCCCAATATGCCGGCCACAACCTTGAACTTGCCCAAGAAGTCGAACTTGGTGCCGAGCATAAGGTTTTTCGATATAGAGGAACTGAATGTCAGTTTCAGCCATTTGTCTCTGCTCATGAAATAATTGTACACCAGACGGGTCATAAACACGGCTGTGAAGAACGATACGATGATACCTATCATCAAAGTCGTTGCGAATCCCCTGATAGGACCTGTACCGAACATGAACAGGATGACACCGGTAATCAAAGACGTGAAGTTGGAGTCGAAGATAGCCGAGAATGCATTTGAATAGCCATCGGCCAATGACCTCTTGACATCCTTTCCGGCGCGAAGTTCTTCTTTCGTCCTTTCATATATAAGCACGTTGGCATCCACCGCCATACCGAGCGTGAGCACCATACCGGCAATACCCGACATGGTCAACGCTGCCTGGAACGATGCGAGCACTCCGAATGTGAAGAACACGTTCAGAATCAACGCTCCGTTGGCAACCATACCCGGAATAAATCCGTACATCGAGCACATATATGCCATCAACAGGATTACTGCTACAATAAACGAAACCACACCCTGATTGATAGATTCCTGTCCGAGTGACGGACCTACTATCTCCTCATTCACAATCTTGGCCGGTGCCGGCATCTTACCTGAATTAAGCACATTTGCCAAGTCTTTTGTCTGGTCCGGAGTAAAGTTACCCGAGATTTCCGAGCGTCCGCCGGTAATCTTATCATTAACATTAGGAGCGGAATACACACAATTGTCGAGCACAATCGCTATGCACCTGCCAATGTTCTGCTCAGTCAGCTGCGCCCATTTCCTTGCACCTTCCGAATTCATCGTCATACTTACGGTAGGACGGTTGAACTGGTCATAAGAGTTGGTGGCATCAGTCACGACTTCACCGCCGAGAGGAGCCTTGTTACCTTTGGCTTTGATAGCATAAAGGGCATAGATTTCTTTTCCGTCCTGTATCATTTCAGGCTGCACGCCCCACAACAGTTTCAAGTCTTTTGGCAGGCTCGCCATAGAGAGATACTCATCTATCTTGTCGCGGCTTTTGCCCTCTGCATATCCCACGATGCATCCTCTGTCATCTCTTGTCACCGAAAGGAGAGAGAATATAGGATTGTGTTTTGCAAATTCCGGATCCAGATCGCTTGCCACGTCTTCACCTCCGGCCTTAGCCAATTCGGCAGCCACATCCAAAGAGTCTTTTTGCGCAGCAGGCTGAGCCTCTGCCTCTTTCACGTCCGCCACAGCATCGGTGCTGTCTTTCTTTGCGGCATCTGCCGCATTCAGCATCTCACCTACTGTGGTATTGGCCTCTGCCAAGATAGGATAGACTTCCGACGGGGTATAGGTTTCCCAGAATTCCAAAGAAGCCGATCCCTGCAACAGGTCGCGCACACGCTGCGGCTCCTTGATGCCCGGCAACTCTATCATGATACGTCCCAGTCCGCTCTCCAGCTTCTGTATGTTGGGCTGCACCACGCCGAAACGGTCTATACGTGTACGAAGCACTGTATAAGAATTGTCTATGGCGGCAGCAGCCTCGCTTCTCAACACTGATTCCACTTCAGCGTCTGTAGACTGCTGATGAATCTTGTCCTTCAGCCTCTGCGTAGCGAAAATAGCCGCCAGCTTTCCATCCGGTACCAAATTCTTGTATTCTCTGATGAACAGCGTGATCACATCCGCCTGACTGTTGGCTGCTTCTCTTTCAGCAATCTCCAAAGCCTTGTTGAAGTTAGGATCCATATTATTGTCCGACAAAGCTTTCAGGACATCAGGAACCGATACTTCAAGAATCACGTTCATACCACCTTTAAGGTCCAAACCGAGACCAATCTCCATTTCGCGGCATTCCTTGAGCGTATATCCCCACAGCCAAACTTTCTCATTCGCCATAGAGTCGAGGTAAGCCTGCTGGTTGGCCTCTATCGTCTTGCTGTCTCCTCCTTTAGCAAGGGCATATTCCTTTGCCTTGTTTTCATAATGGGAAGATACAAAAGAGAAAGAGATGTAGAACAAGCATACCAATGTCAACAACACCGCAAATACCTTTACAAATCCGTTGTTTTGCATTTCTCTTTTTATTTTATGTTTTATTTATTTTGTTTCTATACAAGGCTGCAAATATAACTATTTTTCATTATTTAAGACAAACGAATGCCATTTATTTGAGCTTTTAATGTCATTTTCACCTCCATGCGAAAAGTGCAGCCTCCGAAATCTCGACAAAGAATCGCGCATATCGGCTCTGCCCGGACGATAAAAATATTATTTTTGCCCTGAATTTAAGCTAATCATATTATTATGGAATTGCCTAACGACATCAACATGCTGCTAAGCATCATCAACATGAAACTCAGAGACGGATACGACTCTCTCGACAAGCTGTGCGATGACATGCAGATTGACAAAAACAGCCTGCTGGAGAAAATGAAGACAGCAGGATACGAATACAGTAAGGAAAACAAAAAATTCTGGTAAGCACATGGATACGGAGAACAAAGACACAGCCGAAAAAATAAAAGAGATAAGAAACAGTTGCCGGCTTGCCATGAACGGGCCTGCATCTCAGGCCATGCGGGAAAGGGGATTGGAATACCGCCTGAATTTCGGTGTGGAATATCCGAGAATAAAACAAATAGCCGCTCCATACGGTAAAAACCACGACTTGGCCCAAGCCTTATGGAAAGAAGACGTGCGCGAAATGAAAATCATGGCAGGCATAATACAACCTGCCGACACATTTATAAAAGAACTGGCCGAAATCTGGATGGATAGCATCAGGCAGCAGGAACTGGCAGAAATGACATCGATGAACCTGTTTTCAAAACTGCCATACGCTTCGGAAATAGCATTCGAATGGATAGCAGCCGAAAACAATGCCTGCAAACAATATTGCGGCTATCTCATATTGGCACGCCTGCTCGCTTCCGGCAAAGAGATGAACGAAAGAAGCGCCGATGAATTTCTCGACCAAGCGGAAAGCGATGCATTGTCAGATGAATACCTGCCAAAAGCAGGAGCTATGACAGCATTGAAAAAATTCGTATCGCAAAACGAAGACAACGCCAAACGGATAGAACATCTCATCGGAAAATACAAAGATTCGACAAGGCAAAACGAATCGGATTTCTATAATGAAATGAAATTTGAACTCGATTTCACCCGGCAACAGCCCATGCAGGAAAGTTAATGACAAACTAAAATTTGCCGCATGAAATAAAAAACTTAACTTTGTATTTCGGTAACAAAACCACATTCATGCATGGACGGGCAAGAAATAAAAGAGAAAGTAAAACAAATCTTTACGGAATATCTTAACAGCAACGGGCACAGGAAAACCCCTGAAAGATATGCCATACTCGAAAAAATCTATTCCATAGACGGACATTTCGGGATAGACGACCTGTTCCACATGATGAACGATGAGAAATTCAGAGTCAGCAAAGCCACGCTCTACAATACGATCGTACTTCTCATCGACGCAAGACTGGTGATAAAACACCAGTTCGGCATATCATCCCAATACGAAAAATCATACAACATGCACACCCACTCGCACCTGATATGCACGGAGTGCGGGAAAGTATCGGAGATAAAAGACGACGTGCTAAAGAAAACCATAGAAGAGACTAAACTGCCGAGATTCACAATGTCGCACTACACGCTCTATATGTACGGAATCTGCTCCAAATGCATGAGAAAGAAAAAACAGAAACAAAAAAACAAATAACAATAATAAAAGATTATCATGAACAAAGTAGATGTATTGTTAGGTTTGCAATGGGGAGACGAAGGCAAAGGAAAAATAGTTGATGTCCTCACACCGCATTACGACATCATCGCACGCTTTCAGGGAGGACCCAATGCCGGACACACTCTCGAGTTTGAAGGAGAGAAATATGTATTGCGCTCCATACCATCGGGCATATTTCAAGGAGACAAAATAAACGTAATAGGAAACGGAGTAGTCCTCAACCCTATATTATTTAAAGAAGAAGCCGAACAACTCGCGGCCTCCGGACACGACCTGACCCAAAGACTGCTCATATCGAAAAAAGCCCACTTGATAATGCCCACACACGGGATACTCGACAAAGCATACGAAGCAGCCAAAGGAAAAGCCAAAGTAGGAACCACAGGCAAGGGCATAGGCCCCACCTACACAGACAAAGTAAGCCGCAACGGCATAAGGATAGGAGACACGCTGCGCACCGACTTCAAAGAAGTTTATGAAAAGGCCAAAGCAAGGCATGAAGCAATACTCAAGTCGCTCAATTTTGAATATGACATAACCGAGACCGAAAAACAATGGCTCGAAGCAATAGAATATATGAAAAGATTCCGCTTCATCGACAGCGAGCACTATGTCAACCGGCTCCTCAACGAAGGCAAGACCATGCTGTGCGAAGGAGCGCAAGGCACAATGCTCGATGTAGATTTCGGCTCATATCCGTTTGTCACATCATCCAACACCATCTGCGCCGGAGCATGCACCGGACTCGGTGTTGCGCCCAACAAGATAGGCGATGTGTACGGCATCTTCAAAGCATACTGCACAAGAGTGGGAGCCGGCCCGTTCCCCACAGAACTCTTTGACGAGACCGGCGATGAACTCGGACAGCGCGGACACGAATTCGGAGCAGTGACCGGGCGTAAACGCCGTTGCGGATGGATAGACCTCGTGGCACTGAAATATGCGGTAATGCTCAACGGCGTAACCAAACTCATCATGATGAAAAGCGATGTACTTGACACATTCGATACGATAAAGGCATGCGTGGCATACCGCGTCAACGGAAAGGAAACGGAAGACTTCCCGTTCAGCATAGAGGAAAGCATAGAGCCGGTCTACACCGAACTGCCGGGATGGAAGACCGACCTCACAAAGATGACAAGCGAAGACGAATTCCCCGAAGAATTCAATGCCTACATCTCGTTCATCGAAGACGAACTCGGAGTACCCGTCAAAATTGTCTCGGTAGGTCCTGACAGGGAACAAACCATAGTCAGATACGAAGACAACGACTGATAAGCCACAGCAACACCCCATACATAAACCGTGCGGAGCAAAACCACAATGAGAATGCCCGCACGGTTTTTATTTTATACAGCAAACTGAGACTAACCACAATTGAGGAAAGTTTATGGAACAGTTTAGTAAAAGGACATGGCTTCCGGAAAGCAGCAATGAACCAAGAAAGAAGAATGGATTCAAATTATAGGTAGAAAAAATGCGGTTCATTTTTATGATAGTTTGCATTTTCATACATTTGCAAACTAATGAATACACAATATTAAGTTTGGATATGAAACCGATAGTAGCAATTATAGTGTTTTTCTCCTTAATGAGTCTTTCGCTGTTTCTTGGATATGCAAATTATGTGACAGCAAAAGAGTATATAATAGAAGATGTAAATCAGGCTTTGGCGAAAACTGTTCTGTCAAGCAATCCTGAAAGAATCACTGCCGACACGTTGCGAATATTCAAATCTAATTTGCAAATCAGCCGGATAAAAGAAACATCTTATTTGTCTTTATGCACTGATGAACCCAGTAGGGTCTCTTTCTGCAGTGATACCGTCAGTTTCAAGACAGCACATGAACGCCTGTACATCAGGGCTTATCCGAATTGTTCAAAAGCCACCATATTCAGCCTGTCCGAACAGACTGTTCCAAGCACATTGCTGGCTGCCAGTATGCTATGGGGAATGTTCTCTCTGCTTTATCTTCGCCGAAAGAAAAATGCTATAATGATTGCGGCCCCTGCCAAACATACAGTCCAGTTCGGAAACTTATCATTTTCTGCTTCTTCTTGTCAGTTCTATAACGAACAGAAAGAAAAAATCTATTTCACTTCCATGCAACGGTCGCTTATGAGGATATTAATGGAAAGTGAGGAAAAAAGGGTGTCGATTGATGATATCTGCCGCAACCTATGGCCGGGAAAGGACAATGCAAAAGAATCCTTGTACACTCTGGTCCACCGATTAAAACCAATCTTAGAAAGCAACACGAACCTGAAAATCGTGACAGACAAAGACGGTTATTACCGGCTTTCACTAAAAAATACGCGATAGTCAGCAATATGTCAGCGTAATGTCTGATAAATGTCAGTCACTTCATCACTAAAATCCGACAGTCCTATTCTACCTTTGCGGCAAGAACAAAGCTGTTGAATATGAAAAAAGCCAATGCCATTCCCCTGATGCTATGTATGTTTTTACATTCGGCATCTGTATGGGGACAATCTGTGGAACCGACTGATTCCATCAGCCATGAGTTACAGGAAGTAATCGTCACAGCAAAGCAACCTGCTACAAAACTTGCAGGTTCGACGTTTGTGACCACCATTCCCGGTTCTAACCTTGCCGATATAGGTAATGCTTTGGACGTACTTGCACAACTTCCCATGATAAAAGTGGAAGATAACACGGTAAGCGTAATCGGCAAAAATAACATAGAAATCTATATTGATGGACACCCCATGCGTGACAATCAGGAATTGCAGCAGATTCTGTCATCGCATCTCAAGAATGTAGAATTGTTGATGGCTCCGGGAGCTGCTTATGAAAGCACAACGGGGGCAGTCTTGAAAATCACAACGAAACGCAATTTTATACAAGGTTTGTCGCTGACCGACCAGTTTCAACTCATGCGCCGCAGGAAATGGTCGTTAACGGATCTTCTCGGGCTAAGTTATCGGGTCGGTGACTGGGAATTATTTCTTAACGGTTCATTGAATCGCAGCAACTCATTCATCAAAGGCACTACCACCAACACCATTGTTTATAATGGACAGGAAACCGTAGTAGGAAGTCGGCAGAATAATGTCTATCCTACGACAGCAGGTTCCATTAAAGCCGGACTCAATCATGAAAAAGGCTCACAATCTTTAGGTGCCTACTATCGCTATAATCCCGAACGAGGCGACTTTAGCAATGACGGTGCAGAATGGCTTGACGACAACACACCTCTGCTTCGCCGTATCGACAGAAAAATCCGTGCACATAGCCATTCGGTATCGTTGTATTATGAAAACACATTTGCCGACAACTATCTACTGCATTTTGATGGCGATTTCCGGAAATCGCGCAATAACAACAGCGTAGCAACAACGTATCCGAAATCCGCAAATCCGGATGTCAACTCCCATGACTTACGTAAATCAACCCTTTGGGCAGGCAAATTATACCTTAAATTCCCGTTTGGAAAAGGAAACTTTACTGTCGGCACGCAAGACAGCTACACACATACCTCACTCAATTACCACATGCTGAACGAACAGGTAAACCAATACATTCCTTCCTCACTGACGTATGCCAAGCAGACATCCGCCGCCCTGTTTGCATCATGGACAAGAGTATTCGGCAAATTCTCTCTTGCTGTCGGTGCAAGATATGAATATGTCGATTACGATTTCAAAGTGAACGGCAAACACGATGAAGAAATAAGCCATCGCGACCATTTACTTACGCCTGATGTGTCGTTGATTTATTCGTTCAACGATGACGCACAGATTAGTCTGAGCTATAAATTGGCTACCGTGAAGCCACCCTATTCGCAACTTACGAGTTCCCTTAGTTATACGGGATTGCACGAAATCGAAGGAGGCAATCCGACTTTGCACGATGAGAAGATGCACGACGTGCAATTACTCGGCATGTGGAACAGATTTATGCTTCAGGCTGATTTTACACGGAGCCTTGACACTTATGCCTTTGTCAAGCAACTTTATCCGGCGGATAATCTTCAACTTCTTATGCACCCGATAAATATCGATGTTTCAGCACTCAACTTCTATCTTGTGTGGAGCAAACCGATTCGTTGTTGGACTCCAGATATCACTCTCGGAATATATAGGCAATGGCTCACGCTTGGCCATACTTCCTATGAGAAGCCAATATTCTCTTATTATTTTGACAATGCGCTTTCATTACCGCATGGCTGGATGATTACAGCCAGCTTCTATGGTCAGACACAGGGAGACATGCATACCAACCGCTTTGGCAAGACTTGGTTTGCGATAGATGCGTCAGTTGGCAAGACTTTCCTCCATAAATCATTGACGGTCAAACTGACGGCCACCGATATTTTCAATACCGTCAACAACAACTGGACAATGAACACATACGGCATCTTTGTGGATAAACACCAGAGTTACGATGGTCATGGAATTTCACTCAACATCATTTATAATTTCCAACCTCGAAAGAGCAAATACAAAGGTTCGTCAGCAGCAGAAGAAGAATTAAAACGTCTATAAGGATGATGTTTGATTTCTCTCAATGATGCCTTATAACAAAAAATACCCGACTTTACATTCTTGGGTGTAAAACCGGGTGCTTAATTTGTAAAACATTGATTTCCAATGCTTATTGCGGTGCGTACGGGACTCGAACCCGTGACCCCATGCGTGACAGGCATGTATTCTAACCAGCTGAACTAACGCACCCCAAAAACGATTAACCTATTAACCAAAAACAATCTCTCTCGATTGCGAGTGCAAAGGTATGTGCTTTTATTTTCATGACCAAATAATCCAACACATTATTTACTTTTTTTAAGAAATACACTCGTTTGACCATCCTTTTATGCCTGTTTTCATGACAGACGAGCCAATCTGGATGCAGCATACCCGGCATAGAGCATGGCAAAACCTGTGATCAGGCTTGCAAGTGAATACGCCAGCATGGGCAATACATGACTTCCCCTCAATAACAGGAAATTTTCGTTGATGAATGTGGAAAATGTGGTGAAACCCCCACAGAAGCCTACACAAAGGAAAGATTTCAGGTCTTTGTCTATGGAACACCCTTGTTCGGCCAGGCCATATATAAGTCCGAGTATGAAACACCCCAGTACATTGACTATGAACGTGCCGAGCGTAAAAGGCATTTCCGTATGGTTTTGCACGAAATATGAGACGAGGTATCTCAACACTCCTCCTGCGAAACTCCCTATGCCTATGAGCAATATGGTCTTTATCATGATGGTTAAAGCGTCAATTCCGGCATTTAACGCCTGTATTCGTTATTTTATTTCAGCTTTGCGATATATTCTTTAGTCAGTACCATTGGTGTATATCTGTTTTGCAAAGGTACTGTTTTTTATGTTTTTCACGCACTCGCCGGAGGACGTTTGCCGCAAAAAAGAGGGGGTTGTGTCAAAATGGTAAATTATGACACACCTCCCTCTTTGAGTTATCCTATGGCAGTCAACGTACTGATGACAGCATCTGCGGGACGTGGCGGAGCGGGGTCATGCCTTTCCGCGACAGGGCTTTGCTGTCGGTGGAGTCGTTTGCCGCCGTCTCGACTATCTGCACGCAGCGGCGCGGGTCATCGAATGTAAGCACTTCCTCCACTATCGGAGTGAGGTTGCCTTGTTCCGCATCGCCGTTGTGACCAAGATAGTGCTTGTATTCTATGCCGAAGCGTTTCACATCGAAGAAACGCAACCCGTCGTGTATGGTCTCTGTGCGGCGCAGGTGCATCAGGAATCGCAGCATGGCTGTTTCCTCATCGCCACGCAGGTCATAGCCCATGCGGCCGATGTTGGCGAACATGTCGCAGAACACGCTGCCGTCATAGTTGAGAGAGTTGTACGCGCCGAGGTAGAAGATGTTATCCCTGTAAGATCCATCGACTTTTTGGTAAATGTAATATTCCACCACATCGTCCATAGTGAAATTTGTGAAAGTTCGAGTTTCCGAATAAAAATCAAACACTTTGGACTTTGCCCAAAGCCGCAAGTCTTCCAATGCCTCTTCCAAACGACCGAGCATGAGCCGGGCTTCTGCGCGGCAGAGCAACGTCTCCTCCGCCGTAAACTCTATTTTGCGGAGTTTCGGATAGCCGATTCCCGCCGCTTCATCGGTATATTCGAACGTCTCGGCTATTTTTGAAGAGAATATCCCATAATCTTGGAGGCCGTTGATAAAAACTCCGGATGCAGTAATGTAATCAAAAGGACACACTGTATTATTTGAGAGAGTAAATCCGTATAGCCCCGATCCTTGTAGTGGTATGCCGTTGTACGCGAAGCGGGCTTCGTCAATGAGGTATCTCATCTGCATGGAATATGTGTCGAGCATCATGAATACTGCCGGTTCTTCTTCGTTCTGCCATACGCTGCCGAAGTCATATATGTTTGAACATCCGTTGAATTTTGTCCAGTCTCTTAGCACGGGAACGGAGCCGAGAGCCTCGTTGGCATGGGTTATGGCCTCGTTGTAGTCGTGCATGAACAGGCAAAGGCGTGCGGCATAGGCGTGGCATGCCCGGCGGTTGAAGCGGAATTTGGATTCCGGATAGCCTGCGTCTTCCATTATGTCCATGCCCCGCTCCATGTCTTCGCGCATGAGCATGAAGCTTTCCTCCACCGTAAGAGCGTTGTCGGTGGCCGGATAGAAGCGGTAGGGCATGCCCTGCTTGGAGTTGTTCTCGCCTCCGTATGCGGGGTAGAATATGTTGGCCAGCACGAAGTGCAGGTAGGAGCGCAGCACGTATGCCTCACCCTGCATGGCTCTCAGTTCGGTCAGGCGGTCGGCAGACAGAGAGTCGGCATCGGCCTCGTTCACCGCATAGATGAATTTGCTGAGGAAGTCTATGTTGCCGGTATAGGAGTTGTAGACATACATCGGAGTATCGTCTACCGTATCCGATACGGCGCGGAAAGCATAGAGATCTTCCATCCACTGCTCGTAGTTGGTCAGGTCGTATGCAAATGCATTTCCATTGAAGTCCAGATTAGGCGCGTTGTTGTCGGTCATGTTGTCGCTCAGCAGCTCGCACATATATCCGTAGTTGGCCGTTGGGTAATTGGCCGTAAACTCCATAGACATGGAATCAAGGTTGAACACTATGGTTTCTTCCGCAGCCGGCGGGATGCTGTCGCCCTCCGAAGTTCCCGGTTCGCCGCCCGGTGTGAGCGGATTCTCGTCATCGCACGCCGCCAGCATGAATGTCATGAGCGAAAGCGCGCAAAACAGGTGTCTTGCTGTCTTTTTCATAAGTCTTGTCTTTTTAGTTATTTAATCAGATTTGTGTAAATTTTCGTAAATGTAAGTACATTTACACAATTACCCCCCCTGTTGAGTTAAATGATGTTAACATGGGATAAAACTTGCTTTTGCCTCTTGCAGGCTTGCCGGAGGGGGGCTTAAAAGATCGGCTCGATCTTCGCCCGGGATGTGCGCCATCTTTGCCCGGGATGGCGCACATACTTGGGGAAGATGGCGTACATCCCGGGACAGGTCTCGATATCCGTGTTTCAGGTCAGCAGCCGGATGTCATGTCGTTATATAAATCTACAGGTCCCAAATGCCACATCTTGGTGTCTTCTTTCTCCAATCGCCTGTATGTGTCCGACAAATAGATCAGCCTGATGGCTTCTATAAGACTGATATTTAGTTCCTCAAGCATCATGGTTGCCATGCGGCCGACTTTCGACGGCAGCAGCAGATAAAATCGTCACGGCTGCAAAAAAACTTCACAATATGAGGACGATGTGCCGCTGGTCCGTCTCCCCGTATGCATTTTATTTGAACCGCGCATGTGCCTTTATTCTTCTAAAATACCTATCTTTGCCAAAATAGAAAATACAGAATTATTATTTATGAGTTTTGACAATAACGGAGAAAATTTTGAACTGATAGCCAAGACTTTCGAGGGTTTGGAAGATGTGCTTGCCGGCGAACTGCAACGTTTGGGCGCGCACGACATACGGAAGGGGCGCAGGATGGTGTCTTTCAGCGGAGACAAACGGCTGATGTATAAGGCGAATTTCGCATTGAGGACGGCTGTGAAAATACTCAAGCCGATAAAGCATTTCGAGGCGAGGAATGCCGACGAAGTGTATGAAGCCGTCAAGGACGTGCGTTGGGAAGACTATCTGGACGAATCAGGCTCGTTTGCCGTAGACAGTGTTACGTTCGGCGAAGAATTCACGCATTCCAAATTCGTATCCTACAGGGTGAAAGACGCCATAGCCGACTACTACCGCGAGAAGAGCGGCAAACGCCCTTCGGTGAAAATCAGCTCTCCCGACCTCCAGCTCAACATGCACATTGCAGGCACATCGTGCACGCTGTCGCTCGACAGTTCAGGCGAGTCGCTGCACCGCAGGGGATACCGACAGGAAGCTGTGGAAGCTCCGCTCAACGAGGTTCTGGCCGCCGGCATGATCATGATGACGGGCTGGGACGGACAGTGTGATCTGGTTGACCCCATGTGCGGGTCGGGTACCATCCTCATAGAAGCTGCCATGATAGCCCGCAACATTGCGCCGGGTCTGTTCCGCAAGGAATACGCCTTCGAGAAATGGCGCGACTTCGAGCCGGAGCTTTTCGAGGAGATATACAACGATGATTCGGAAGAAAGGGACTTTGAACACAAGATATACGGCTACGACATAAGCCGCAAAGCCATAGAGATAAGCACGGCCAACATCAAGGCTGCGCGCCTGCACAAAGACATTGCCGTAGCACAAAAAGCTCTCGAAGACTTCGACTGGACCGGCGGAAAGGCCATAATGATTACCAACCCTCCCTACGGGGAAAGACTGACATCGCCCGACCTGTCGGGATTGTATGCCACACTGGGCGAGAAACTCAAGCATAAGTTTTCCGGCAATGAGGCTTGGGTGCTGAGCTATCGCGACGAGTGTTTCGACCGCATAGGGCTGAAAGCGACCGAAAAGATACACCTGTACAACGGGGCTTTGGAATGCCAGTTCAGGAAATATGTGATATTCAACGGCAAATATAAAGACTTCAAGAGCGCGGAAGACAATGTCAGGACTTTGCCTGAAAGACCGGCCGGGCGGAACGATGCAAAGCCTGAGCGCACACCTTACCGCCGGGACAGACGCACCACCGATGCCGGCGAAGGACAAAGACGGTTGGGACGCGAAAGGAAGTCTTACAAAGAATACGGGAAGAAAAACAACAAAAAACAATGATATTTATGAAGAAAATTTTATCGCTATTGGTTTCTATGACAATGATTCCATTCATAGGCATGACGGCTCAGACCAAGACTCCGGCTCTTACGCTGGAAGACCTCGTGCCAGGCGGCGAGACTGCCTACAACTACAGACCTGAGAACCTTTACGGCCTGCAATGGCGCGGCGACATGTGCATCAAGCCGGGCATAGACGAACTTGTGCAGGTCAACCCTGTCAACGGCAAGGAAGAGACCTTGCTCACTCTCGAAGAGTTCAACAAAGAAGCTCAGGCAAAGGGAGGCAAAGGCATATCGAGTTTCTACGGCGTGGAGTTCCCTTTTGAGGATGCAAACGTGATGCGGGTAGCAACACCCGGATACATATATTATTACAACTTTGAGAAGAAAGGCATCGAAGCCAAGATAGAGATAGACAAGGAAGCTCAGAACCTGACTTTCTCGCCGGAAACGTATGGCAACATGTCGTTCACCAAAGGGAGCAACCTCTATATAGTCGGCCCGAATGGGACGAAGTCGTATGAGGCAGACAAAGACGGCATAGTCTACGGTCAGGCCGTACACCGCAACGAGTTCGGCATAATGGGCGGCATGTTCTGGAGTCCTGACGGCAACAGACTGGCTTTCTATAAGATGGACGAGAGCATGGTGACGGAATACCCGCTTGTGGACATCGACCACAGGATCGCACAGGAGGCTCCCATACGCTATCCTATGGCAGGCATGACAAGCCACAAAGTCTATGTGGGCATTTACGATTTGACCACCGGCAAGGACGTCTATCTTCAGACAGGCGATCCCACCGACAGATATTTCACCAACATTGCATGGTCGCCGGACGCCTCCAAAATATATGTCATGGAGCTTAACCGCGACCAGAACCATGCCCAACTGGTGCGTTATGACGCTGCGACCGGAGCGCGCGAGGCTGTTCTCATAGAGGAAACCTCAGACAAATACGTGGAGCCCATGCATCCCATAATGTTCGTGAAAGGCGATGACAGTCACTTCATCTACCAATGTCAGCGCAACGGATACAATCATCTGTATCTGTATGACACCGATGGCAAACTGGTCAGACAACTGACTGACGGCGACTGGCTGGTGCAAGACGTATTGGGCTTCGATGAAAAAGGGAAAAACCTGTTTTATAGAAGCACAGAAGTGAGTCCGGTGGAGACGCATCTCTACAAACTGAATCTGAAGAGCGGCAAGCGTACAAGACTTACGACCGATGAAGGCTGGCACAACGTGGCGCTGAGCCGTTCCGGTAAATATTTCATAGACAATTACAGCTCGCACGACACTCCGCGCGTAATAGAGATAGCCAAGACCGATGGAAAAGGCGGCATAACCACATTGCTCACCGCAGCCGACCCGTTTGCAGGCATGGCAATGCCCCAGATAGAACTTGGCACAATAAAGGCAGCCGACGGCGTGACCGATATGTATTACCGCCTTGTAAAGCCTCTCGATTTCGACCCCAACAAGAAATATCCTGTCATAATATACGTTTACGGCGGCCCGCACGCCCAGCTTGTGCAAGACATCTGGCAGTATGCAGCCGGAGGATGGGACATATACATGGCCATGCACGGCTATGTGATGTTCACTGTGGACAATCGCGGCAGCGAAAACAGAGGATTCGACTTCGAAAGCGTCACTTTCCGCCATCTCGGCGTGGAGGAATGCAAGGACCAGATGGAGGGCGTGAAATTCCTCAAATCACTCCCCTATGTGGATGCATCGCGCATTGGAGTGCACGGCTGGAGTTTCGGCGGACACATGACTACCGCATTGATGCTGCGCTACCCTGACGTATTCAAGGCGGGCGTGGCAGGAGGCCCTGTCATCGACTGGAAATACTATGAAGTGATGTATGGCGAAAGATACATGGATACCCCACAGAGCAATCCGGAAGGCTACAAAGAGACCAACCTCAACGACTTGGCAGGAAATCTGAAAGGCCGTCTCATGATAGTGCACGACTACAACGACAAGACCTGCGTGCCGCAACACGCTCTGTCGTTCATAAAGAGCTGCGTGGAAAAACGTACCTATCCCGACCTGTTCATTTATCCGGGGCATGACCATAATGTCTTGGGGCGCGACCGCGTGCATCTGTACGAGAACATAACACGCTATTTCATGGACCACCTCTGATAACAAGTCTTACTGAAAACAAAATCGGGCAGGATACGCACCCTGCCCGATTTTGTTTCGTTACTTCCCGCCTGTCTTTCATTTCTGTTCTTCCATCTCTATTTCAATATAAGTATTGTCCCATTTGAACGCCTTTTGGGTGGCAAGATCAATTCCCCACGCAAATACATTCAGCAGATTGATGCAGGCAACCGGATTGAATTGTGATTCGAGTGTTACCGGAGTCGGCTTGTAACCGTCCTTTTTGGCTATTAGTTCTTTCGATTTTATTTTCTTACGAACCTTAACTGTGGTTTCTCCGTTATCTCCGATAGTTGCAATTTTCTTACCGTTGTCATAGACCTTTATGCCCTCCTCTCCTACGAATGTTATGTCCTGCCGGGCACTCGTAAAGATTGAGCAGCATGACGGAAATGCAATGGAAGTGAGCATGATTATGCCCAAAACAGTAATGGCTTTCTTTTTCATCTTTTATAATATTTATGGTTAATATTTCAAAAGCCAAAGATAGGCAAATACCCCCCCCGAAAGTTAAATAAAATTAAAAGTTAAACAATACTCACCCCCGCCGGACATCGGCTCGATCTTGTCCGAGTATCGGCTCGGTACCGGGCCGGGATGTACGCCATCTTTGCCCGGGATGGCGTACATCCCCGGCGAGGTTAAAAAGCATGTTTCCCGCCGCCTGCTGCATGGGCATGAAAAAAGCCGGAAACGTATGCTCCCGGCTTTTGCTTATTTGTGCAGACCGATGTAATCAGTCTTTCAATTTTGCTTTGATGAACTCTCTGTTCAGGCGTGCGATGTTGCTCAGAGATATAGATTTCGGACACTCTGCTGCACATGCTCCTGTGTTGGTACAGTTACCGAAGCCGAGTTCCTGCATCTTTGCCACCATGGCCTTTGCACGGCGTGCAGCCTCTACACGTCCTTGCGGGAGCAGTGCCAGCTGGCTTACTTTGGCCGAAACGAAAAGCATGGCCGAACCGTTCTTGCATGCAGCTACGCAGGCTCCGCAACCGATGCATGTTGCTGCGTCCATTGCCGCATCAGCATCTTTTTTCGGGATAAGTATTGCATTGGCATCCTGTGCCGCGCCTGTGTTGACGCTGACATAACCTCCTGCCTGCATGATCTTGTCGTATGCGCTGCGGTCTACCATAAGGTCTTTGATTACGGGGAATCCGGCAGAACGCCATGGCTCTACCGTAATGGTGGAACCGTCTTCAAACTTACGCATGAAGAGCTGGCATGTGGTGCATCCGCCTTCCGGTCCGTGCGGGTGTCCGTTGATATAGAGCGAACACATACCGCAGATGCCTTCACGGCAGTCATGGTCGAAAACAACCGGTTCTTTGTGTTCCTTGACAAGTTTTTCATTCAAAATGTCAAGCATCTCCAAGAAAGATGTATCGCCGGTAATTCCCTCCATTTTGTAACTTTCAAATCTGCCGGCAGAGTGGGCGTCTTTCTGGCGCCATACTTTCAAAGTGAAATTTATAGTTTTTTCCATTGTTCCGTATTTTTATGATTTGTAATTACGTGTCTGAACTTTTACGAACTGGTAGTTCAAGTCTTCTTTTATAAGTTCAGGCGTGTTTCCTTCTCCGTTGTATTTCCAGCATGCTACATAAGAGAAGTTCGCATCATCGCGTTTTGCTTCTCCCTCTTCAGTCTGGTGTTCTTCTCTGAAGTGTCCGCCGCATGATTCCTCGCGCTGCAAAGCGTCATAGGCAATCAGTTCGCCCATGTCGATGAAATCGGCCACACGTAATGCTTTTTCGAGTTCGGTGTTCATGCCGGTCTTTTCTCCCGGAATGTATACCTTGCTCCAAAATTCTTTTCTGATATCTTTGATTTTCTTCAGCCCTTCTTCGAGACCAGCTTTTGTACGTCCCATTCCTACAAATTCCCACATAATGTGGCCGAGACGTTTGTGGATTGAGTCTACAGATTCATCTCCCTGTATGCTCATGAGCTTGTCTATCTTGGCCTGTACGTTCTTCTCTGCTTCTGCAAATTCAGGCAGGTCTGTAGAGAAGCGAGGCACTGTGATCTGGTCGGCCAGATAGTTCTGTATGGTATATGGCAATACGAAGTATCCGTCGGCCAGACCTTGCATGAGGGCCGATGCTCCCAGACGGTTCGCGCCATGGTCAGAGAAGTTGCACTCTCCGATAGCGAACAGACCTCTGATGGAAGTCATCAGTTCGTAGTCCACCCAGATACCTCCCATAGTGTAGTGTATTGCAGGGTAGATCATCATAGGAGTCTTGTACGGATTCCCGTCTGTGATTTCTTCGTACATCTGGAACAGGTTGCCGTAGCGCGCTCTCACCACGTCTTCTCCAAGTCTTTGGATAGCGTATTTGAAATCGAGGAATACTGCAAGTCCTGTGGAGTTCACACCGTAGCCTTTGTCGCAACGTTCCTTAGCGGCACGCGATGCCACATCTCTCGGCACGAGGTTTCCGAATGCCGGATAGCGGCGTTCCAGATAGAAGTCGCGGTCTTCATCAGGTATGTCGTTGGCTTTTTTCTTGCCTTCCTGCAATGCTTTGGCATCTTCCAGCTTTTTGGGCACCCAGATGCGTCCGTCGTTACGCAGTGATTCCGACATCAGTGTAAGTTTCGACTGGAATGAGCCGTGTACTGGGATACATGTGGGGTGAATCTGCACATAGCACGGATTAGCAAACCATGCTCCTCTTTTCCAGCATTCCACAGCAGCCGAGCCGTTGCATGACATAGCATTGGTAGAAAGGAAATATGTGTTGCCGTAGCCGCCGGTTGCTATTACTACCGCATGTGCCGCATAGCGTTCCAACTTTCCGGTAACGAGGTTGCGCACGATGATTCCTCTTGCACGTCCGTCGATGATGACGAGGTCCATCATTTCGCATCTTGTGTGCAATTCCACTGTTCCTTTGTTTACCTGACGGCTCAATGCCGAATATGCTCCGAGCAGCAACTGCTGTCCGGTCTGTCCTTTGGCATAGAACGTACGCGACACCTGTGCTCCACCGAACGAACGGTTGTCGAGCGTGCCGCCGTAATCGCGTGCGAAAGGCACTCCCTGTGCCACGCACTGGTCTATAATGGAGTTGGACACTTCTGCCAGACGGTAGACATTTGCTTCGCGTGCGCGGTAATCGCCACCTTTGATCGTGTCATAGAACAGGCGGTAAACAGAGTCGCCATCGTTCTGGTAATTCTTCGCAGCGTTGATACCGCCCTGTGCAGCAATGGAGTGTGCGCGGCGCGGCGAGTCT
The DNA here is from genome assembly GCA_018711405.1 of Candidatus Avibacteroides excrementipullorum. GTDB lineage: Bacteria > Bacteroidota > Bacteroidia > Bacteroidales > Bacteroidaceae > Avibacteroides > Avibacteroides excrementipullorum. Next base: position 25,950 of record DVIH01000008.1, read on the forward strand.
TGTATACAGAAGTTTATCACTTTGAATCCCATTTCGCCAAGAGACGCTGCGGCTGATGCTCCGGCAAGACCTGTTCCTACGACAATAATGTCAAGGCGGCGTTTGTTGGCCGGATTCACCAATTTTTGATGAGCTTTATAATTTGTCCATTTCTCGGCCAAAGGGCCTTCCGGTATTTTAGAATCTATTGTTGACATAGTTGTTATCTTTCTAATGATTTAATGTAGATGTTTGTATTAATAGATAAAACCGAACCAGATTGCCACGAATGCGAATCCCAAGCAAAGGATTGTGGCATAAACTTTGGCAATGGTTTTCCAGCGGTTGAACCAAATATCATTGTTCCAGCCCAGAGTGTGTATGGCGCTCCAGAATCCGTGTGTGAGGTGGAACCAGATGGCAACGAACCATATCAGATACAGCACTACAACAACAGGGTTGGAGAACATGGCAACGATAAAATCGTAACCGTTATGAACGCTCAGGCCATCCACTGCCATACCTGCACCGAGAGCGCATTGCTCCAAATCTACAGTGTGGTTACCTATGATTTCCTGGAACTGCATGTTGTACCAGAAGTGATAGAGGTGGAAGAAAGCCACGCCGATAACGATGATGCCCAGCACGAGCATGTTCTGCGATGCCCATTCCACGCTCTTTGGCTTGTCTACCACTTCATAACGCTGCTCGCCGCGAGCGCGCCTGTTCTGCATAGTCAGCCAAAACGCATAGATAATGTGAACGAAGAATCCCGCAGCCAGAACGAGCGTGCCGACAAGGGCGTACCAGTTTGCGCCCAGAAATTCGCACACGGCGTTATACCCCTCTTCAGAGAAAATGGCTACAAGGTTCATTGACATGTGAAATGTTAAAAACAGAATAAGGAATAGTCCTGATACACTCATGACTACTTTCCTTCCTACAGTTGAACTACTTAACCACATAAAATTAAATTTTGTTATTGAATTGTTTTTTAATTTGTTATTTCTTGACAATATTCGATAAACTCTATTATCTTGCAAAAGTATGTGATTTTCGCATACTCCGCAAACAATTAATGAAGAAATTCTTTATTATCTGCGCAGAGATGCGGTTTGCAGGTTAATCGCCTTATTTTCTTATTCCGGAATCTTGATTTCACCCCGTCCTTTATGGTAAAAGTTCTATTCTCACGCCTTTTTCGCTGACGCGCATGGTCGTTTCCGCTCCACATATCATAGGCAGGTTGTGTCCTTCGTGTCCTACCGGGAATCCGAAGCATACGGGATAGGAATAAGAGCTTACGGCTTCGGCTATCATGGAATATACGTCTTTGCCCATCGACAGGTCTTCTTCGTATCCGCTGAAAGTGCCTACTATCAATCCGGAAAGTCTTTCCAGCACTCCTCCGGCTTTGAGGTTCTGCATGATGCGGTCTATGCAGTATGGACGTTCGTTGATATCCTCTATGAAAAGGATTATGTTTTCCCGTCCTGCCGGAAGGTCAAACGGTGTCCCTCTCATGCCATACAAGACCGATAGATTGCCGCCACGCAATATGCCGCTGCTCTCCCCGTTGCAGTTCAGGGTGTGGCAGGCTATGTCATAGGCGGTCTTTTCTCCGAAGAGGACACGCCTCATGAGCGATATGTCTTTGTCATTGTTGTCGTTCAGGGACAGATGTTTCGCCATCTGGCAGTGCAATGACATGCATTCCTGGCTTTGTATGGCTGCGTGTATGGCCGTAATGTCGCTGTATCCCGCCACCCATTTGGGACATTCCTTGAATTTCGTGAAATCCAGACGGGTTATAATACGCGCAGCTCCATAGCCTCCGCGACTGCACAGTATAAGTCTTGCTTTCGGATCATCGAATGCTTTTTGCAGGTCGTCCAGCCGCTCGCGGTCAGTTCCGGAAAAACGATAAAACTGTCCTTTGGCATGTTCTGCCACGTCAACTTTCAGTCCCCACGATTCGAGCGTGGCGGCTGCCTTGTCAATGAATTCTCCCTCAATGTGCCCCGATGGCGAGACAATGATGGCTTTGTCTCCTTTTTTCAGATATCCGGGACGTATGTATTTCCTGTCCATAGCATGTATGTTTTGCCGGTCTGCGCCTTTCATACAGACGGAAGGCTGTTGCCGTTGATTTTTCTGTACAGGTCGAGTGCATACACATCGGTCATGCCCGATATGTAGTCGAGCACGGCAAGCAATTTGCCGTAGAGCGTGGGTGAGTCAATCTCATATTGGCTTGACACTCTTTTTATAAGAAGTTTGGAGTATGCCCTATCCGGGTTGAGCACAGCTTCCGTCATGAGTTCGAGCAATGTGTATATCACTTTATAACCGGCAAGCTCCACATCGACTACCTGTTTGGATCTGTATATCCTGGCAAAGGCAGTCTTGGAGCAGTCTTTGTAAGCCTGACGCGGCGTGTCGGAAATCCTGTCGATGAGCGGCCCGCTGAATGTGCCGTCCAGGATGCTGTCTTCGTGCTCTATAAAGACATTGGTGCATTCCTTTATGAGGAGCCCGATGACACAGGAACGCAGGTAGGCTATCTTTTCGTTACGGTCTTTTATATGGGCAAGGTTGTGCTCCACTTCTTCTTTTCTCGGCGATACGAAATATTCGAGCATCAGCGCCGTTGTCTCCTCCAAAGTCAGAATCTTCAGCTTGTATGCATCTTCTATGTCCATTATCTGGTAACAGATGTCATCAGCGGCCTCCACAAGCCAGACAAACGGATGACGTACATATTTCAGAGGCTTGTCGCTTATTTTTATCAGCCCCAGCTCATCTGCAAGTTTTCTGAAACTGTCCTGTTCGCTCAGGAAGAAACCGAATTTCTTTTTGTCTCCGGCCAACAGCGAGGAATAAGGATATTTCACTATGGACGCCAGCATGGCATAGGTCATGGCAAAGCCGCCCTGCCTTCTTCCTATGAACTGGTGCGTGAGCAGGCGAAACGCATTGGCATTGCCTTCAAAGAGTGTCAGATCGCTCCATTCCTCTTCCGTCAGCCTGTTTTTCAGGTCAAGTCCTTTCTCTTCAGAGAAGAAAGTGCCTATGGCGTTCTCTCCCGAATGGCCGAAAGGCGGATTGCCCATGTCGTGCGCAAGGCAGGCGGCAGATACTATATGGCCGGCTTCAGATAGGTAGGTCTCAGACAGCTCCGGATGCTTTTCAATCAGAGCCTGACAGACGTTATTACCCAGCGAGCGTCCCACGCACGAGACCTCAAGACTGTGTGTCAGGCGGTTGTGTACGAATATGCTGCCGGGCAGCGGGAATACCTGCGTCTTGTTTTGCAGCCGTCGGAATGCGGCCGAGAATACGAGCCTGTCATAGTCTCGCAGGAAGTCGGAACGGCTGTCACGTTTTGTCTCATGATAGCTCTCCAT
>DVIH01000097.1 GCA_018711405.1 Candidatus Avibacteroides excrementipullorum
AAATGGATGTGCTTATAGAATCTGATAACCCGTTCGATGAGGATGGCGGTTCTTTTGCAAATTATGATACAGGCGTTAAGTTTGTCATGGGAGGGAAAATGGAAGATGTGCTTAACGGCGCGAGCATGACGATAGACAATTTCCGTGTATATGACACTCGTCTTTTGAGCGATGATGAAATCAAGGCTATTTATGAGTTTGAGCGTTGATTTTGTCTGAAGCTGTTCATGTCATGATTGTCGCGGTATTGCATACTTGTGTGCCGCGACAATTTTTTTATTCGTGGTGGTAGGGCATGCCTTTCATTATGGTGAAAGCACGGTATAGCTGTTCGGTGAATAGCACACGTATCATCTGGTGTGAAAATGTCATCTTCGACAGAGATATCTTTTCCTGAGCCATGTCGTAGATGCGGCGGTCGAATCCGTAAGGCCCGCCTATGATGAAGACCAAACGTTTGCAGGATTTGTGCAACCTGTCTTCGAGCCATTCGGCGAACTCTGTGGAGCGGAATTCCCGTCCCTTTTCATCAAGCAATATTATGTGGTCTCCCGATTTGAGTTGCTGCATTATCAGGTCTGCTTCCTTTTCTTTTTGCTGTTCCATGCTGAGGCTTTTGGTGTTTCTCAGTTCGTTTACGGCATGGAATTCAAACGGATTGAAGTGGCCAATCCTTCCCATATAGTCATCGGTCAGTGCCGCGACATGTTTGTCGGTAGTCTTCCCTACGGCGATAAATGTTATTTTCATGTCATCTGTATTGTATTTAGCTTGCTGGAGCGGTGTCTGTCATTTCGTTGAGGACTGCTTTTGCCGTTTCTATGTCTTTAACACCCGATATGGTCATGTATCTTTTGTTGTTCACTTCTTTCAGGTTGCATCTTTTGGGATTGTTCTGCAAGTAGGTGATGACCTTGCCGAAAGCTTCCGACTGGTAGTAGGGCGAGTCGAATCGGTTGACGAAGTAGAGCGACATGTTGCCCGACTTCAAGACCACCTTTTCTATGCCGAGTTTTTTTGCCGTCTCTCTCACTTTTATCACGCCTATCAGTTCTAAGGCTTCGCTTGGTATTTCTCCGAAGCGGTCCACCAGCCGTTTCTTGAATTCTTCCGTCTCCCTGTCTGTCTTGATGTTGTCTAGTTCCCTGTAGAGCAGCATCCTTTCGCTGCTGTTGGGGATGTATGTGGCCGGTAACAGCAGCTCCAAGTCGCTTTCTATGGTGCATTCGTCCACAAAGTTATCTCCTGCAATCTTTTCATTTGCCTTGTTTTCTTCCGCATAGAGGTCGGCAAATTCGTCTGTCTTGAGTTCATGCACCGCTTCTGCCAGGACTTTCTGGTAGGTTTCATACCCCAAGTCGGCAATGAATCCGCTCTGTTCCGCTCCCAGCAGGTTGCCTGCACCTCTGATGTCGAGGTCCTGCATGGCTATGTGTATGCCGCTGCCGAGATCGCTGAAGTTTTCTATGGCTTGCAGGCGTCGTTTGGCTTCTTGCGTCAGTACGTTGAGCGGAGGGGAGATGAGATAGCAGAATGCTTTTTTGTTGCTGCGTCCCACACGTCCGCGCAGCTGGTGCAGGTCGCTCAGGCCGAAGTTCTGCGCATCGTTTATGATTATGGTATTGACGTTGGGGATATCTACTCCTGACTCTATTATGGCAGTGGAAATCATTACGTCATAGTCGTAATTGATGAATGCCATGATGGTCTTTTCGAGTTCTTCAGGATTCATCTGCCCGTGTCCCACGCATACTTTTACATCGGGGATGAGTCTTTCCACAAGTGATTTCAGTTCATAGAGGTTGCTTATGCGGTTGTTGACGAAGAAAACCTGTCCGTTGCGGCTCATTTCAAACTCTATGGCATCTTTGATGATGCCCTCGTCGAACGTATGTATTTCGGTTTGCACCGGATATCTGTTTGGCGGCGGGGTGTTGATGACCGAGAGGTCTCTTGCGCCCATGAGCGAAAATTGCAGAGTGCGCGGGATGGGGGTGGCGGTCATGGTCAGGGTGTCTACATTGACTTTCATCTGGCGGAGTTTTTCTTTGACCGATACGCCGAATTTCTGTTCCTCGTCTATGATGAGCAGTCCCAAGTCTTTGAAATGTATGTCTTTTCCGGTCAGCCTGTGCGTGCCTATTATGATGTTTACGCTGCCATCGGCTATGCCGTTGAGTATCTTTTTCGCTTCTTTGCCTTTTCTTGCCCTGCTGAGATATTCCACTGTGCATGGGAAATCTTTCAGCCTGCTTTTGAATGTCTGGTAGTGCTGGTAGGCCAGGACTGTGGTAGGTACGAGCACTGCCACCTGTTTGTTGTCGGCTACAGCCTTGAATGCGGCCCTTATCGCCACTTCCGTTTTTCCGAAACCGACATCGCCGCAGATGAGCCTGTCCATAGGCGTGTCGCGTTCCATGTCGTGCTTCACGTCTTGTGTGGTTTTCAGCTGGTCGGGTGTATCTTCGTAGATGAACGATGCTTCCAGCTCATGTTGCATGAAGTTGTCGGGACTGAAGCAGAAACCTTTCTCTTTTTTCCGTTCGGAATAGAGTTTTATCAGGTCTCTGGCTATGTCTTTTATTTTTGTCTTGGTTCTTTCTTTCAGTTTCTCCCATGCTCCGGTGCCGAGTTTGTTCAGGCGGGGTTGTTCTCCGTCCTTGCCTTTGTATTTGGATATCTTGTGCAGCGAATGTATGGAAACGAACACCACGTCATCGTTCTGGTATATGAGTTTGATGACCTCTTGTGTGGAATTGCCGCTGGGTATCCTGACCAGTCCGGCAAATTTACCTATGCCGTGATCGGTGTGCACCACATAGTCGCCGGGATGAAACATGTTGAGGTCTTTCAGTGTCAGAGCCATTTTTCCGGCTCTGGCCTTGTCGCTTTTCAGATTGTATTTGTGGAAGCGGTCGAATATCTGATGGTCGGTGAAGCAGCATATCTTCGCATCGTTGTCGATGAAGCCCTCATGCAAAGTCTTGTCGATGGGCGTGAAAGTTATGTTTTCGTTTCTGTCTTCAAATATCGTCTTGATTCGTTCTATCTGTTTGTAGCTGTCGCTACAGATGTATATGTCATATCCTTTTTCCGTGTATGCCGAGATGGCTGCCGATGCCAGGTCGAAGTTCTTATGAAACAACGGCTGTTCCGACATGCCGAACCTTATGGTGGCATCGGGCGTGCCGGTAGGTCTGTTGCCGAATTCTATCCTCCTGTGGCTTAACGTGAGGCTTATGAATTCCGCCTTATTCATCAGCTTTCTGTCCATGAATACCTCTTTGCTTTCGTTGGCGGCTCTTTTTTCCATAGCGGCCTGCGAGTTGGCTTCTTCGTAGGCGGTCTGTATGTTTTCCGCCACGTACAGGAAGTCTTTTAGCGCGATTAATGTGTTGTCTCCCATAAATTCGAGGAGCGACACGTAGCCGTCATTGTCTGACAGGAACTGCGGTATTATGGATATGCTGTCGAGTTGTTTTTTTGAGAGCTGGGTGTTGATGTCGAAAGTCCTGATGCTTTCCACTTCATCATCGAAGAAGTCTATGCGGTATGGGTCTTCTGCCGAGAAAGAGAATATGTCGAGTATGCTTCCTCGTACGGCGAACTGTCCCGGTTCATACACATAGTCTGTTCTCTCGAAGCCGTGTTTCAGAAAATCTCCGATGAGAGAGTTGCTGTCATACGCATTGCCTTTTTTTATTGTTATGGTGTTGGCCGACAGCTGTTGCCGCGAGATGACTTTTTCCATTACCGCTTCGGTGTAGCTCACGATGGCCAGTCCTTTCTTTTTCTTTTGCAAGGCTGTGAGGGCTTCGGTCCTGAGCACTTCATTGGCCGGATCTATGTTGCCGTATTTGACCGAACGTTTGTATGATGAGGGAAAAAACAGCACATTGTCTTCACCCGATATCTGAGCCAAGTCATGATAGAAATATCCGGCTTCTTCCAGATCGTTGAGGATGAACAGGACATTGTCCTCGCCCGTGAGCGATGATGCAAAAATCACCGCAGGGGCGGAGCCGTGTGTGTTTTCCAGAAATATGTGTCCGGTGTCTTTTTCCTTGAACAGTTTCTTCAAGGCATTGACTTGCGCGGTAGAAGAGTATATTCGAATCAGTTCTTTTATGTCCATAGGGTAGCTGTAATAGAGGTGCAAAGTTAATAAAAGAAATGCATAGGGTGTATGCTTATGGCCGTTTTCTGCCGTCATCGGCTGAACGGTACAGGCTTTTCATCGATGCTGGGCGGTATGACATTTTGTCTTTTTGCTTGATGTTTTGGCAGACTTTATTGTTAACAATGTTTTCCGCGTTTTAAAAACGGCCGGTATATTGTGAAATAATGTGTGCAAATGACAAAAACAGGCTTTCGCACCCGTTTGTTTCCCGCGAGGTACGGCTTTTGCTTTTTCCCTGATGAACCGCCGTTGAAAGGCGGGGAAGAGACAGACATATAAATGTAAGAAATAAAAAATATAGGAGATAACAGTTATGATGCCGAGTAGAAAACACAACAGTCAGTATTGGATGCCGAGTATATTCAACGACTTTTTCGATGATGCCGAATGGCCTGTGACAAGGAGAAGAAATTCCGTGCCTGCCATAAATATCATTGAAAGCGACAAAGGGTATAAGGTGGAGGTTGCAGCTCCGGGTTTGAAGAAAGAGGACTTCAACATTCATCTGACGGAAGACAATGAACTTGTCATTTCCATGCAGAAGGAAGACGAGAAGAAAGAGGACGGAAGCGCCAAGAAATATCTGCGCCGCGAATTTTCTTATTCCAGATTCCAGCAGTCTTTCATCTTGCCGGATGACGTGGACAGGGAACGTATCGGCGCCAATGTTGCCGACGGAGTCCTGACAGTGGATTTGCCGAAGCGTCTGCCCGAAACAAGGACGGCGGAGAAACGTGTGATAGAGATAAAATGACATAGAACGTACATATCTGACGATAGAGAGGGGAAGGGTGTCTTGACCGATGCCTTTCCTCTTTTTTTGTGCCTGTGGCATCGTGCAAGGCTGCTTTTTCGTGCCGTTTCGGGATGTGCGCCATCTTCGGCGATGATCGGCTCGGTATCGGGCAAAGATATACGCCATCCCGGGCGAAGATGGCGCACATCTTTTTCGGGGGCGTTTGCGGAGTGTCTTTGTTGTGCGGATTGCTGAAAAAAAAACTACATTTGCGCATGTGAATTTATGTGACTGAACTTTTTTTATATGGAAAGAAATACCGATAGGGAAGCGGATGAGGTGACCGGAGCTTTGCACCGTGTGGCCGAACCTGACAGGATAGCTGTGCTGAGCAGTTTCTTCAAGACGGGTGCGGGCGAATATGGTTGCGGAGACGTGTTCATCGGTGTGAGTGTGCCTGCCAACAGGAAGGTGGCAAAGGCTTTTTATGCTGTGTCGTTAGACTGCATCGGCAGGCTTTTGCGCTCTGAGGTGCACGAATACCGGTTGTGTGCCTTGCTCATGCTGGTGGAAAAATACAGGAGAGCGGCCGATAGGAAGCAGGCGGAAAGCGTCTTTGATTTCTATGTGGCCAATCTGGATCGTGCCAACAACTGGGACCTCGTGGATTTGTCGGCCCCGTACATACTGGGAGAGCATGTCATCGGCACGGGACACAGTGCGGTGCTTCATGATTTGGTGAAGAGCGGCAACATGTGGCGGAGGAGGGCGGCGGTAGTCTCTACGCTGACCCTTGTGCGAAAGGGGCATCTGGACGAGGCCATGTGCATGGCCGCTGCGGTCATGGATGATGCGGAGGAACTCTTGTGGAAAGCCGGCGGCTGGGTGCTCAGGGAGGCGGGAAAGAAAGATGAAAAGCGTCTGACGGGTTTTCTCGATGACAATGCCGCCATCATGCCGCGCGTCATGCTGCGCTATGCCATAGAGCGGTTGCCTGGAGATTTGAGGAAACATTATATGTCATTGAAAAACAAATGAAGCGTATGATGGCTAAACGTATGATAATAGCCGGAGGCACTTCCGGCATAGGGCTTGAACTGGTGAAACTATATGTCGCGGCGGGGTGGAATGTAGGTGTTTTCGGCAGAAACGAGAAACGTCTTGCCGAGCTGTCGGCCATGAGCCATTTGATCAGGGTGAAAAGGATAGATGTCAATGCCGATAATGCTGTGGCGTTGTTTGAGACTTTCGTGGAGGAATGCGGGGGCATGGACTTGTATTTCCACTCGTCGGGCATAGGGTGGTACAACACGGAGGCGGAGGCTGATAAAGAACTGGATACGGCCGAGACGAATGTCAAGGGTTTTATGAAAATGGTGCTGGCCGCATACAGGTATTTCTGCGGGCGTGGAGGCGGACACATTGCCGTCATCTCGTCCATAGCAGGCACAAAGGGGCTTGGTGCGGCTCCAGCCTATTCTGCAACGAAAAGATTCCAGAATACGTATATCGATGCGCTTGCCCAAAACAGCAGGATGAGACGGATGCATGTGTTGTTCACCGACATCCGTCCCGGTTTCGTGGCCACTCCTTTGCTGTCCGGCAAGCGGTTTCCCATGCTTATGGATGCCGGCAGGGTGGCGGAGATTATCCGCCGGGCATTGGAGAGGAAAAAGAGAAGAGTGACGATAGACTTCAGATACAGTGTGCTCGTGGCCCTTTGGAGGTGCATACCCGCTTGGCTGTGGGAGAGGCTGCCTGTGAAGTGAGCTACAGAAGTCCGCATTGCGAGAACATCCGCCTGTATATGTCTGCTTTCTTGTCAAGCGGCAGCGGATATGCCCTCGATGAGGAGGGCATGCGCCAGTGTTGCAATGAGCGGTGTGCGCATTCCATCTCTATGGCTGTGCCTATGGGCGGGCATTGGTGTCCGCACATGTTGCACAATGCGGCTGTGGCTTTTTCTCCGGTCGTGGCTATGGCCCGGCATTGGGGCATGGCTTCGAGCAGCCTTTTTATGTCAGAGTATTTCACTACTTCCAGATATTTGTCGCTTGCATTGTCTTTGAGGCGGATTACCTCGCAGGCTGTGTCGTATAGAGCTATCCCTTTTTGTGCGAGAAACGCTGTGATGGCATCCTTGTCAAATCGCTTTGCATCGGGAACGGTGAAATGCATCTTGTCATCGAAAAATACGGTTCCTATGATTCTCCAGAAGTCGTTGCTCCAGTTGGGATAGAAGAAATCCATGCACCAGCGTTTCTTCTGTGGCGGGAAACTGCCCAGCATAAGCAGCTTTGCATTGCCCGGCAGGAATGGTTTCAAGGGGTGTTGTTCAATCATAAAATTACGGTGATAATAAAAAAGTGGACAAAGTTTCACAACTTCATCCACCATGTCTAACCTTAAAATCTAAATCTCTATGAAAAAAACGTTGTGCAAATGTATATCCTTTCAAGGGTGTTGCAAAATACCCCCCCCGTTTCTTAACCTTATTTAACAGTGTAATATGGTCTATTAAATCTTATTTTATCTATTCCTTTACGGGAAAGTACGTTTTATGCCTTTTGTGATAGTCTAAGAGGCTTTTGAATATCTCGTTTTTCTCGAGCAGGACAGGGTTTCCTGTTATGAAAAGTTGCTTCCTGGCTCTTGTGAGCGCCACGTTCAGTTTGCGGTCTATCTCTTTGCCGTTCTCCTTTATTATATTTGAGAGCATTGCTATCTGATATTCCTTGTTGAGGCAAAAGGAGTATATTATTACATCTCTTTCGCTGCCCTGATATCTCTCTACGGTGTCTACCGAAATTCTGTTCAGCGCTTCTATGCCGTATTTCTTCAGTTCGTTTTTTATGCACACAATCTGCGAGCGGTAGGGGGCTATTATGCCCAGTGTCTTCTCGGCAAGGAATTTTTCTTTGTAGCGCATGTAGACTGCATGGGCAAGCGATGCGGCAATCTTGGCTTCGTTGGCATTTATCTTGTCGTTAGGCGCGTTGATGTCGGTCGGAGCGGGTATAAGTCCGGCTCTGTGCCGCACTATGAAGTCGAAGACGTCATGTCGCTCCGCTGCGATGCTGTCGGGCAGGATTTCTGTCTGGTGGGGCAGCCCGAGAGAGCGGAGTTTGCCATCATAGAAATATCTGTTGGGGAAATCTGCTATTGCCGGGTGCATCCTGCCTTGTGTGCAGAGCATGTCGGTGCAGTGCGGGTCATTGCAGTTGTTTCTGTACAGTCTTTCAAACATCGACTCCTTGAATGTCTTGAATCCGTGTGCCAGGAGGCATTTGTCTGTTATGGCTGCTGTGGCATCGTCTTGCACGGTCACGGCCGGCAGCTGTTTGTTGTCTCCCACCATGATGAACTTGGCGATTGCATTGTTCCCGTCTTTGTCTTTGGCCGAGAGTATTCCCGTAAGATGCGGTTCCGGTATCTGTGCCGCTTCATCTATCACTGCGCAGTCGAAATGCTTTATGGCAAACAGTTCCATCCGGAGCTGCATGGTCATTACGGTTGATACGAATATCCTGCATCCTTGCAGCATATCCTTCACTTGCATTCTGTTGCTGCATGCGGCTGTCTTGTTTTCTATCAGATATTTCTTGTATTGTTCATCGCATGACAGTTCGCTGCCGAGCCTGATGAAGTCGTTGTTACCTTTCAGCGTGGACAGGCACTTGCATATTTCGTCTACAGCCCTGTTGGTATATGCGAGCAGCAGAATGTCTTTGTTTTCTTCGACAAGCATCTCCACCATCCGTTTTATGGCTTTTGAAGTCTTGCCGGTGCCCGGCGGCCCTATGAGCAGGAAAAAATCTTTGGCCGCCATTGCCTTGTGGGCAATCCTGTCGAAATCCGAAGTAGCGAATCTTGTCTTGTAGGTGCGGTACGGGTCATGTTCCGGTTTTCTTTCTCCGGTCAACAGCTTTCGTCTTTCTTCGTTTGCTGTGGCGAATCTGTAAAGGCCTGAGTACATTGTGGTCAATGTCTTGTCGCTTTTGTCAGGCTCTAAGGCGTATAGCGAGCTGCAAGGCAGAATCAGGGAGTTCTTCTGGGTGTTTCTGAACCTGACTTTCACCGTATTGTCGGAGAGATGTTCTATATTGCCTTTGAATATCATTTTGTTCGACACGCAATCTCCATCATCGTTTCTTTCATAAACCAATATCTGGTCACCAGTTCTGAAATTGATGGCAGGATTGGTTGCGGTGTCAAACCTGAATATGGCATAAGGCTTCGAGTCGGCTGCGATATTGTTTTCCGCCAGCTTCATGTCTGTTATGATGCTGCCGGTCTCTTTTTTCTCATTGAGCGGCAGCAGCCACAGGGCGGATGTGCTTTCCGCTATGTTGCCGGCGGCTCCTGTCTTTACGGAGAATATCTCTTTGGTTATGAAATTGTATGCTGTCAGGAAATATTGTTTTTGTGTAGTGCTCATGTGTGTGCAGGCCGCATGGAATCTTTCTATTTGCGGCTTTTGGAATTTGTTCCAAAGCGTGCCCGATACATGGTATTCGTTCATCTTCTCCGGAGAGATGTTTCCCAGTATTGTCTCCGTGTATGCCGCACTCATGTGTTTTTGCATGGAGCATTCATCGCGGACGATCCTGTTGCGTGCCGACATGGCTCTCATGACAAGGCTTTCGTCAGTATATGCAGGGTATAGCAGCGGGTAGCGTGTGTAGAGCAGATACGGTCTGATGCGGTTTGCTTCTATTCCCATGTTGTAGTGCAGCACAGAGAGGTAGAGCATCATTTGTGCTTTGTTGGACAGCAGTGGCGTGATGTGTGTGCGCGACGGATATTCGCAGGCTTTTCCTGATTTCATCTCGATGAAAGCCGACATGTCGCGTTGCATATAGTCGAGCCGCCCCTGAATGCCTAAATGGTTGCAGATGTATGATGGTTCTATCAGGGCATCGCCGGGATTGAGACCGTAGCTTTTGTCTTGGCATATCGCGTTGGTGAAAGCTTCGATGTGCTCGAAATGCATCCGGCAGTTTCTGAAGAATTTCCTTTCTTCTTCACGGTTTTCCAAAGCCTTGCATGTAGACAGTTCTATGGCGTATCTGGAAAATGCTTTTCTCATGCATTCCGTATAGTCCGGAGCGGTCCGGGCATGAATCCATTCGTCCAAAAACATGTTGACTATGTTTCCGAGCAGCAGCGGCAAGGTGTTTTCCGCAGGTGTCAACAGTTTGTAATGGTAGTTGGCAGGGCTGTCGCCGTATTCCCTGATGCAGTCGGCCAATGTACTTATGTCTATGAGATAGTCTGGCTCGACTACTATCATCGTTGGTGTCAACTTTTTACCGTCTTCTTCTGTATCGATAAGGTTGATGGTTGTGCCTTCGCTAAGGTTGTCTATGTCGCGTGAGAAATAGTGTTTGAAGACCGGCGAATCGTTTCCTGCTTCCAGTTGTTCGTGGCTGCCCGCCACTTTTACCTTGAAGCTTGAACAGTCGCCTTTTATGAAACTGCATCTTAAAACCTTTTTCTTCACTTGTGCCTGTTTTTTTATCCGGATAATAAAAATGCCCTCACGGGAGAGGGCATTTCCGATAGTCTTTATATGATGCTTTTATTATTTCTTTTCTGCATCGAGTTGTTCTTTCAAAGCTGCCAGAGTGTCAATGTCGCCGAGAGTAGTCGATGCTGCCTGGTTTGTGATGACAGGTGCTTCTTCTTTCTTGGTCTTCTTGGCTGCTTTCTTTTCTGCTTTTTCTTCAGCCTTAGCTGCATCTTCGAATATTCTGCTGTGTGAGAGGATTATTCGTTTTGCATCTTTGTTGAATTCGATTACCTTGAACTGAAGTTTCTCATCGAGTTGTGCCTGAGAGCCGTCTTCTTTGACGAGGTGTTTCGGTGTAGCGAAACCTTCCACTCCGTAGGGCAGTGCTATGACAGCGCCTTTGTCGAGCAGTTCGATGATGGTGCCTTCATGTATGGAACCTACTGTGAATATAGTTTCGAATACATCCCAAGGATTCTCTTCCAGTTGTTTGTGGCCTAAGCTCAGACGACGGTTTTCCTTGTCTATTTCGAGTACAACTACTTCGATGTCTGCTCCTATCTGTGTGAATTCAGATGGGTGTTTGATCTTCTTTGTCCATGACAGGTCTGAGATGTGTATCAGTCCGTCTACTCCTTCTTCTATTTCTACGAATACGCCGAAGTTGGTGAAGTTACGCACTTTGGCAGTATGTTTCGAACCGATAGGATATTTTTCTTCGATAGTTTCCCATGGATCCGGTTTGAGCTGTTTGATGCCGAGCGACATTTTCCTTTCTTCTCTGTCGAGAGTGAGGATTACGGCTTCTACGGTGTCTCCCACTTTCAGGAAGTCCTGAGCCGAACGCAGGTGCTGCGACCATGACATTTCCGATACGTGGATCAAGCCTTCCACACCGGGAGCCACTTCTACGAATGCTCCATAGTCGGCCATCACTACCACTTTGCCTGTTACCTTGTCGCCTACTTTCAGGTTCGGGTCGAGGGCATCCCATGGGTGAGGAGTCAGCTGTTTCAATCCCAATGCGATGCGTTTTTTCTCGTCATCGAAATCCAATATTACCACATTGAGTTTCTGGTCGAGTTCCACCACTTCTTTAGGATCGTTCACACGTCCCCATGACAGGTCTGTGATATGTATCAGACCGTCTACGCCGCCAAGGTCGATGAATACTCCATAGGATGTGATATTTTTAACGGTACCTTCGAGTACCTGTCCTTTTTCGAGTTTGGATATGATTTCTTTCTTCTGCTGTTCGAGTTCCTCTTCGATGAGTGCTTTGTGTGAAACGACAACGTTTTTGAATTCCTGATTGATTTTAACGACTTTGAATTCCATTGTTTTTCCTACGAACACGTCATAGTCGCGGATAGGTTTCACGTCGATCTGCGAGCCCGGCAAGAATGCCTCTATGCCGAATACATCGACTATCATACCGCCTTTCGTGCGGCATTTGATGAATCCTTTGATGATTTCCTGCGATTCCAGAGCCTGGTTTATTCTGTCCCAAGCGCGTGCAGCGCGTGCTTTCTTGTGTGACAGTACGAGCTGTCCTTTCTTGTCTTCCTGGTTTTCTATGTAGACTTCCACCGTATCGCCTACTTTCAGGTCAGGGTTGTAACGGAATTCGCTCAGCGGGATTATTCCGTCCGATTTGTAACCGATGTTTACCACGACTTCGCGTTTGTTCATCGCGATGACTTTTCCGTCCACCACTTCATTGGCGTTGACCTTGTTCAAAGTCTCGTCATAGCTTTTTTCCATGTCTTTGTGCGCATCTTCCGATACGACCGACCCTTTCTCGTAAGATTCCCAATCGAAATCTTCAAGGGGTTTGATGTTTTTTAAGTTCTCCATTAAGTTAAGTTTGTAATTATTTTTAATTAAATGAATTAGACATTATATTGCTATAAAATCGGTTGCAAAAGTATTGCTTTTTTTTGTAATGGCGAAATTTTATGCAGTTTATTTGTTTGCGGCTGATTTACAGGCATTCCGGAGCGTGTCGGATGAGGCGGCGGCAATTGTCCTGATACCCCCGCCGGGGATCGGCTCGGTCTTGCCCGATGATCGGCTCGGTCTCGGGCAAGGATGTACGCCATCTCCGCCCAGGATGGCGCACATCCCGGGCGGAGGCCTTTGGCATGGCCGGGAGGTATGCCAAAAGGGGAAGCCGGCGGAACGGCTTGCAGTTTGCCGGGCAGTGCGCGCTTTAGTATGATGTTAGTATAAGAAAGGATAAAAAATGTGTCATTTCGCCCGTATTTTTCCTTTTTTACATACTTTTGTCATGAAAATCAAATTTAATAAAGTAAAGTGATATGGAAAAGAAATCAGCAGCAGTCATAGGATACGGCAATGTGGGACGTTATGTGGTACAGACATTGAGGGTGTCGCCCGACTTTGAGATAGCCGGAGTGGTGAGGCGCAACGGCAGTGCGGACTGTCCTAAAGAACTGGATGGCATAAAGGTGGTGGACGACATTGCGAAGCTCGGCAAGGTGGATGTGGCCATTCTCTGCACGCCTACGCGAGAGGTGGAAAAGTATGCCTCCGAGATTTTGGCTAAGGGGATAAACACGGTGGACAGTTTCGACATCCATACCGAGATACCCGCTCTCAGGCGTAATCTCGGCGAGATTGCACGCCGGCATGACGCGGTATCTATCATTTCGGCAGGCTGGGATCCGGGCAGCGACTCCATAGTGCGCTGCATGTTTGAGGCCCTTGCGCCCAGCGGAGTGACCTATACCAATTTCGGGCCGGGCATGAGCATGGGGCATACTGTGGCGGTCAAGGCCATAGAGGGCGTGAAAGGCGCGTTGTCCATGACTATACCTTTGGGCACGGGCATACACCGGCGCATGGTGTATGTGGAGCTTGAAGACGGAGCCGACTTCAATGCAGTGGCTCACGCCATCAAGACGGACGACTATTTTGCCCATGACGAGACGCATGTGATGCAGGTGGACGATGTGAGGAAACTTATCGACATGGGACACGGGGTGAACATGACGCGCAAGGGAGTGTCAGGCATCACGCAAAACCAGTTGTTCGAGTTCAACATGCACATCAACAATCCTGCCCTTACGGCACAGGTGCTCGTGGGAGCGGCGAGGGCTGCCATGCGTCAGAAGAGCGGATGCTATACGCTGATAGAGATACCGGTCATCGACATGCTCTACGGCGACAGGGAGGAACTGATAAGGCATTTTGTCTGATTCTGCCGGAAAGACACGGGATGCAGCCGCCGCGTAATGGAAATGTAACGGCCGGCTGCATTTTTTTATGCCTTGAAATCTATAAATGCAGTCTCTTGAAAGTTTTTCGGCAAAAAGAGTTATCTTTGTGCGTCTAAACTAAAAAACCGCGTGTGCTTGTCGGTGGAAATATGCATGATTATGATTTGATAACTATACTCGGCCCTACAGCCTGCGGGAAGACGAAGTTGGCCGCAGCATTTGCGCTGGCCTGCAATGCTGAAATAATAAGCGCCGATTCGAGGCAGGTCTACAGGGGCATGGATATCGGTACCGGTAAAGATTTGGAAGATTACAGGGTGCAAGGCAAAGACATTCCTTATCATGTCATAGATATAGCGGATGCAGGAGAGAAGTACAACCTGTTTGAATATCAGAGAGATTTTTTCAATGCTTACAATGACATAAAGTCGCGCGGCGTGTTGCCTGTGCTATGTGGCGGCACCGGGCTGTATATAGAATCGGTGCTGAAAGGCTACAGGCTTTTGCCTGTGCCTGAGAACCGGCAGCTCAGACAGTCTCTGGCCGGCAAGACGCTTGAAGAGCTGACCGCCATATTGGCTTCGTACAAGACGTTGCACAACAACACCGATACCGACACGGTGAAGCGCGCCATAAGGGCGATAGAGATAGAAGAGTATTACCGTGAGCATGACGTGGCGGAGCGTTGCGTTCCCACGCTGCACAGCCTGATAGTAGGCATAGACATAGACCGTGACGAACGCAGGCGGCGGATCAGCGAAAGACTGGCCTACAGGCTGGAGCACGGGCTTGTGGAAGAGGTGGAACGGTTGCTGTCGTCGGGCATATCTCCCGATGACCTTATTTATTACGGTCTGGAATATAAGTATGTGACCCTGTATGTCACAGGCCGGATGGATTATGATGAGATGCGCGCATCGTTGGAAGTGGCGATACACCAGTTTGCCAAGCGTCAGATGACATGGTTCAGAGGCATGGAGCGCAGAGGATTCCACATAGAGTGGCTGCCGTGGACATGGAGCATGGAACATAAAATAGAATACATAAAAAGTCTTATGACAAGATGAAAAAAGGTTTTTCCTATGAAACAAGAAAAGTGGGGAATAATATATAATTACAAGGCAGGTATCAGGCGATACACGCGGAAAAGATGGAACGCCATAAGGGAATATCTGGTGGAAAGGCGAGTACCGTTTGAATATGCTGTGGCCAGCGAATACGGTTCGGCTGAGGAACTTGCCGTGCGTTTCGTAAAACGAGGTTTCAGGACCATAGTCATAGTGGGTGGCGACGGAGCTGTCAACGATGTGGTTAACGGCATAATGAAATCGGACATAAAAGACAAGACGCAGATACATCTCGGCATCATCCCAAACGGGATAGGCAACGATTTCGCAGCTTATTGGGGCATAAACAGTAATTACAAAAGCGCGGTGGAGACCATCATCAACGGAAGAACGCGCAAGATTGACGTAGGCCATGTGTCTTACTTCAAAGACGGTGAAAGGCCGAGACGTTATTTCATCAACGCATTGAACATAGGTGTGGGAGCCAGAATCACCAAGATAACCGACAGGACAAGGCGGTTTTTCGGAGTGAAGTGGCTATCATATATATCCGCATTGTTTCTCATATTGTTTGTGAAGAAACTGCACCGGACGCATATATTGATAAACGGAGAGCATATAAGGGGCAGGATGATGAATATATGCATAGGCAGCGCACGCGGATACGGGCAGACTCCGAGCGCGGTGCCGTACAACGGATGGCTGGACGTGACAGTGATTTATCATCCGCGTGGGATGCAGTTGCTCAAAGGACTGTGGCTGTTCATCAGGGGGCGTCTGCTCAACCATAAGGAGGTGAAATGCTTCCGCACCAAAGAAGTGAAAATATTGAGGGCGAAAAATGCCATAACCGATACCGACGGACGCCTCTTCAAGCACGAGTTCCCTTTGACGGTAAACATAGAGCATGAAGTGCTGTCCATGATTATCCCGCAATAAGAAAGGCATGGAAAGGATGTTTGTTGTCATATTGATTGCCGGTATTTTTGCCGTAGGCATCATCGCGCTTGTGAGCAGCTATCTGTTGAACCGCCGTAATGAAAAGAAAGGTTTGTCCGGCGCGGGTGAAGAATTGAAAACTGTGGATGCGGAGTGTTGCGGGCAGCATGCCGTGTGCGAGAAGGAAAGCCTGCTTGCCGCCGTGAGCAAAAATATAGAATACTACGATGACGAAGAGCTGGATGAATATGCCGGTATGGATGCCGATGCCTATACGGAGGAACAGGTGGAGCAGTTCAGAGACATACTTTACACTATGCGGCAAGACGATGTGGCCGGTTGGTGCAGGAGCTTGCAGCTTAGGAATATAGAGATACCCGATGCCATAAAAGACGAGATATTTCTCATTGTCGGCGAGCGCAGAGGCAATAATGTGAAGTGAGTGTGCGAATGGAACTTGAGGTGTTTAATTATGCATTTGTGCGCAATGCCTTGACCGGCAGCGTCCTGGCTTGTGTGGTCTGTGCCATGATAGGCACTTACATTGTGACTCGGCGTCTTGTGTTTATCAGCGGAGGAGTGACGCACGCTTCGTTTGGCGGGATAGGCATAGGACTTTATGCTGGTGTGTCGCCATTGTTGTGCGCGGCTGTCTTTTCAGTGTTGTCCTCCTGTTGTGTTAATTGGCTGAGCAGACGTGAACAGGTTCGGGAAGATTCCGCCATAGCCATGTTGTGGACTTTCGGCATGGCTGTAGGAATTTTTTTCAGCTATCTCACTCCGGGTTACATACCAGACCTGTCAGTGTATCTGTTCGGCAATATCCTGATGATAACAGGAGGCGATCTTGTCATGCTCCTTTGTGTGGCGGTTTCGGTCTTTTTGTTTTTTCTTTTCAATCTGAACCGCATAATATCAGTGTCGTTCGACAGGGACTTTGCCAGTGTCTCGGGAGTAAATGTGGTGTTTATAGAATATGCTATGGCCATATTGACATCTGTCTCCATTGTGGCATGTCTGAGGCTTGTAGGCATTGTGCTGGTTATGTCTTTGCTGACTATTCCACAGATGACTGCATCTCTTTTCACCGTCAGTTACCGCAGGATAATGTTGCTGTCGTTTGTTTTTGCCCTTGCGGGTTGCATGGGAGGATTGATATTGTCGTTCAAGTGTAATGTTCCTTCGGGAGCTTCCATCATATTTGTGTTGATAGGCATTTATGTAGTGCTTAAGGGAGTGACAAAGATAAAAGACCGGTCTCGCACAATAAAAAGCGTGTAATCGTGTTTCTATAATTAGCTGTTGCCTGAAAATAGCAAGTCTGCATGATGAAAAGAAGGATTATATTCGTTACAGTCTCGGTGTTGCTGCTTCTGTCTCTTGTGGGGTGTTCCACGAAGAAGAATACGGCAGGCACACGCTTTTTTCAGGCTTTTACTACCCGCTTCAATGTCTATTTCAATGGTAACGAGGCGTATAAGGCAGGTTGCCTGGAGATAGACAAATCAAATAAAGACAATTATCTGGAAGTCATACCATATTATCCCATAGGCAACAAGACGACAGTCGGTGTGGGACAGAGCAATTTTGACAGGGCTGTGGAGAAATCGCAGAAGTCCATCAAACTGCACTCCATAAAGAAAAAACCGAAAAAGGACCCTTCGCGAAGCCGCGACCCCAAATATAAGGAATGGATGAACCGTAAGGAATATAATCCTTTCTTGTATAAAGCATGGATGCTGATGGGCAAGGCGCAGTTTCAGAAAGGCGAGTTTCTTGAAGCCGCATCGGTGTTTTCCTATGTGGCGCGTCTTTATTCTACGCAGCCGGAGATAGCATCAGAGGCTCGTATAAGAATGGCCGAATGCTATTCCATGCTCGACTGGTATTATGAGGCTGAAGATGCTTTGGATAAAGTGAACAATGACAGTTTGCCGCAGTCGCAGACTGTGCGTTTCATAGTGGCGAATGCCAACCTGCTCATACGTCAGGAAAAATATGCAGAGGCTATACCCCTGTTGAAGCAGGCCGTGAAGAAAGAGGGGAATAAGGCACAGAAAGCAAGGCTTTATTATCTGCTCGGCCAGATCATGCAGCGAGAGGGGCAAGACGGGGAAGCTTATTCCGCATACGGGAGATGTATCAAAATGAATCCGAAATACGAATTGTCCCTCAATGCCAGAATAAGGCAGACTGAAGTGGTGCCTGAGTCGAAAATCCCTTCTGTCATAAAGAGGCTGAACAAAATGGTGGGAGTGGCGAAAAACCAGGATTTCCTCGATCAGATATATTATGCCATCGGCAATATTTACATGGCGCGTAAAGATACAGCCGAAGCTATAAAGAATTACAGTCTCGGAGTGGAGAAAAGCGAGCGCAACGGTGTGGAAAAAGGTGTGCTTCTGCTGACGTTGGGCAATATACATTGGGTACAGAAAAAATATTCGGAAGCACAAGAGGAATATAAGGAGGCTTTGGGACTGATTGACCAAAGTCATGACGGTTATGCCGAGATGAACAGGAGGTCTGTGATACTCGATGAGTTTGTGGAATACAGTGAAGACGTCAGGTTGCAGGACAGTCTGCAATATGTGGCTTCCCTCCCTGAAGAGAAACAGCTTGAGATAATAAACAAGATAATAGAAGAAGTTAAACGTCAGGAAGAGGAACAGCGCAAGGAGGAGGAACGCCAAAGGCTTATGCAGCAACGCGAGGAAAATATGGGCGAGTTTGCCGGAATGAACAATAACATGAACCAGCCAAACGTGCCGACAATCAACACCGGAGACGATTCCTGGTATTTTTATAATCCGCAACTCGTGTCACAGGGCAAGACCGAATTTCAAAGGAAATGGGGACGCCGTAAGTTGGAAGACAACTGGAGAAGGTCTAACAAGACTGTGATAAGCATGGACGATGAGATGGGGTATGATTATGACGAGGAGTCGGACAGCATACCTACCGACAGTCTTGGCAATCCCATAGAAATGCCGCAAGATAGCGCGGCGCTCGACAATAAATCGCCGGAATATTATTTGAGCCAGTTGCCGACAACTCCGGAACAGATCGAAGCATCGAATGAGGTTATAAAAGACGGCTTGTTCAACATGGGAATGATCTATAAGGACAAACTCGAAGATTACAAACTTGCAGACGAGGCTTTCGGCCGTTTGTTACGCCAGTATCCCGAATTTGTGCAGATGGATGAAGTGCTTTACAACATGTTTCTGATGTATTCGTTGTGGGGCAAATCGGCTGAAGCCAACACTTACAAGATGCAATTGATTGAAGGTTATCCGGGTAGCAGGTATGCGATGACTTTGAGCGATCCTGATTTTGAGTATAATGCAAGATATGGCAAGCATTTGGAAGATTCTCTTTATGCCGAAACATACAATGCTTTCAAGGCGGGAAACATGACATTGGTACGTGGCAATTACGAGGTCTCCGGCAGGCAGTTTGCAATGGGAAAGCATCGCCCGAAATTCATGTTCCTTTATGCTATGTCTGAATTGAATGCAGGGAAGCAAAAAGAATTTTTGGATTTGATGAAAAAGATAGTATCCGACTATCCTGAAAATGAGATAACCGAGATAGCCCAGAATATAGTGAAAGGATGGCAAGACGGCAAAGTCCTGAAATCTGCATCTCTTGGCTCTATATGGCAAAGACGGAGCGTGGAGTGGGGGGAAAACGGGGTTTCGGCCGACAGTATACCATCATTTAGCAATGACAGGAACACACGATTCTATTTTATTCTGGCTTATGAAAAAGGAAAAGTTGATGAAAATCAGTTGTTGTATGTGATGGCGACATATAATTTTTCTAATTTTATAGTGAAAAACTTCGACATCGAATTTCAGGAGTCCAACGGTGTCGGCATGATGCGTATGGGCAATTTCCTCAATTTCGACGAGGCTTACTATTATCTGTCGCGTTTATATAAGGACAAGGACATGGCAGTGCGTCTCGAAGGATTGAAACCTGTCATAATATCGGAAAGCAATCTGGCACTGTTGACACAATATTATAGTTTTGAGGATTATGACAATTTCTATATGGAATATTTTGCCGCTATACCTGAACCGGAGATTGAGGGTGAGACGCTTGATGACCCTCTGTTGAATCTGCCGGAAGAAAGTGAAGAAGAAAATGAAGATGCACAGGATGTGTATGAAGAAGATCCTTATGATGATTTGTTCGATTTTGATGGAGGTGGTTTCGATTATGAGGATGATGATAGCGGTACGGATTT
>DVIH01000098.1 GCA_018711405.1 Candidatus Avibacteroides excrementipullorum
AAACTGGATATAAGGGAATATTAAGAAAATATGCTCCGGCAAATAAGGCGGGAGAGGATAAAATAAAAGAGTTGATAGGCAAGTTCAAAAGATGAGAATATTTTTCAATGAATTAGGGTTATTTGAACAAAGATGCTGACTGTTTCTAATATTTGGCATTCTATTGTGAGCAGAAATATGGGTAAGTTGCCCTTATTCATATTCCTGTCATGTTAAAAAAAACAAAAAATAATTCAATGTTTGTGACCTGTTTATTTTTTTGTATTTTTGCTTACAAAAGTTTATGGTTATGGTAATATAGTAAACATTGCAGAAGAGCCCCCTTATGAACAATATGTTGACAAAGAAGGGCTTACTACACCAAAGGATTATGCTGAGGATAATAACCATAAAAACAAAAATAAAATCAATTATGATACATGGTATTTATTTGATTTTATAGAAATAGGGTTAGACTTATGAAGAAAATCATAACATTCATTTTTTTTCAATTATGTGTCTTGCAACTTATGGCGCAAAATGAAACAACTGGCAAAAGCCTTTGGCGGGACAGCAGCACAAGAGGTTTCGAGTTTACCGTAAAGGGCATAATAGGTCCTGCCGGCGGGTGGATGAGAGTGCATGAGAAAGAATGGATTCCTGCCACACCTTCCTACGACAATCATTACAATTTTGCCGGAGGAGGTGGGGTAATGTTGTCATACAGGATAAATAAGTGCATGGCCATAGGTCTGGGCATGAACATAGTAGGCGGGACGCAAGATTGCACTTTTTCCAACCTGTACGGCAATCTGAAATTCAATGTCTATGACACCGGCAAATTTCTGCCATACATATCTGTGGATGTGGGATATGACGTGTGGACTACTTTGACAGGAAGCTTCAGCGAACCTGAGTATGGAAAATATAATGGAAGTATAGTCTTAGGCCCGGCTGTGGGACTTGATTTTCCACTGAGAAAGGGCAGTACTTTTGTGGAACTGCGTGCCGATTTCAGCATTTGTGATAGCTATGCTGACATTGTTTGCCCGTCTATCGGATTCGGATATACATTTTAAATAAGATAAGATACGAATTATATTCTTAACTTTGCCGCTTGTATAAGACGCTGATACAGGCGGCAAAGTTTTTTATTATATGTACAAATGCAATTCAAACAAGGCTGAGGAATTTATCAGCCACAAAGAGATAACCGACACGCTCGAATATGTGGAGCGGAACAAGGGCGACAAGGCGCTCATAAACGAGATACTGGAACGGGCTGCGCTATGCAAAGGCCTGCCGCACCGAGAGGCGGCACTGCTGCTGGAATGCAACGACCCCGAAGTGAACGAAAGGGTGTTCAGACTGGCAAAGGAGATAAAACAGAAGTTCTACGGCAACCGCATAGTGATGTTCGCACCGCTGTATCTGTCGAACTACTGTGTGAACGGATGCGTATATTGCCCGTATCACGCCAAAAACAAGACCATATTGCGCAGGAAACTGACCCAAGACGATATAAGGCGAGAGGTCATAGCCTTGCAGGACATGGGGCACAAACGTCTGGCCATAGAGGCCGGAGAAGACCCGCTGCACAACCCGCTGGAGTATATACTCGAATCTATCGACACCATATATGGCATACACCACAAAAACGGAGCCATAAGGCGGGTGAACGTGAACATAGCCGCCACGACGGTGGACAACTACCGCCGCCTGCGCGATGCCGGCATAGGCACGTACATACTGTTTCAGGAAACCTACCACAAGGCCAATTACGAACTGCTGCACCCCAGAGGGCCGAAAAGCGATTACGCCTGGCACACCGAAGCTATGGACAGGGCCATGCAGGGCGGCATAGACGATGTGGGCATAGGCGTGCTGTTCGGACTGAACACATACAAGTATGACTTCACAGGCCTGCTGATGCATGCGGAGCATCTGGAAGCCGTTTACGGGGTAGGGCCGCACACCATAAGCGTGCCGCGCATCTGCTCGGCAGACGACATAGACAAGGAGAACTTCGAGAATGCAATATCCGATGAGATATTCAAGAAGATAGTTGCAGTCATCAGGATAAGCGTGCCATACACAGGCATAATAGTATCGACAAGGGAGTCGCAGAAATCAAGAGAGGAGGTGCTGGAGATAGGAGTGTCGCAGATAAGCGGCGGCTCGCGCACCACTGTGGGCGGCTACACGGAAGAACTTGCACACGACAATTCGGCACAGTTTGACGTGAGCGACCACCGCACTTTGGACGAGATAGTGCACTGGCTGCTTAAGTTGGGCTACATACCGAGTTTCTGCACGGCCTGTTATCGTGCCGGAAGGACGGGAGACCGGTTCATGTCTCTGGTCAAGACTGGACAGATAGCCAACTGCTGTGCGCCAAACGCTCTTATGACGCTGAAAGAATACGGCGAGGATTACGCATCGCCCGATACGAAACGTCTCATAGACGAGATGATAGCGCGGGAAATACCGATGATACCCAACGAGGCGATAAGAAGAAAGGCTGCCGACAATATAGACAGCATTGTAAAAGGAGAAAGGGATTTCAGATTTTAACCGACAGACTGTTATGAACGAGACACCGGCTTCGGAAAGAATACATATAGCCATTGCAGGCAAGAGAAACAGCGGCAAGTCTTCGCTGCTCAACATGATGACAGGGCAACGCCTTGCCATAGTGTCGGATGTGCCGGGCACCACTACCGACCCCGTATCAAAAGCTATAGAGATAAACCCGTTGGGGCCGTGTGTGCTGATTGACACGGCAGGGTTTGATGACGATGGCACATTGGGCGAAGACAGGGTGGGACAGACTCGCAAGATATTCGGCAAGGCGGATGCGGTGATAATGGTATGCTCCGACACTGACATTGCACAAGAGATGCAATGGAAAAAGATGGCCGATGACAAGGGTATTCCCACCGTATGGGTACTCGGCAAATCGGATGCATACACGGCAGACGAATTGGAAAAGATGATCCGCATCATGACGGAAAAGACCGGCGAACGCCCCGTGCCTGTCAGTGCATTGACCGGTAAAGGACAGGACAAACTCACGGCCGCCCTACAGGAAAAACTTGGCAGTAAGATGCAGGCGGAGAGAACCATTCTTGGCAATATGGTAAAAGAGGGTGACGCGGTATTGTTGGTAATGCCGCAGGACAAACAGGCTCCCAAAGGACGGTTGATATTGCCGCAAGCGCAGACCATAAGAGAACTGTTGGAAAGGAAATGCATCATCACCTGCTGCGTTCCCGAAAGCATGTCCGAAGCTATAGGAAAGCTTTCTGCCGCCCCCGACCTGATAATAACCGATTCGCAAGTGTTCGACCTTGTGTACGGCAACAAGCCGGCGGAAAGCAGGATAACATCATTTTCCGTACTCTTCGCAAGATACAAGGGAGACATAGACTATTTCGTGAAATCGGCCGAAAAGATAAAGGAGCTGAAAGACGGCGACCGCATACTCATAGCCGAAGCATGCACCCATGCGCCGTTGTCGGAAGATATAGGACGCGAAAAAATACCGATGATGCTGCGCAAGAAATCGGGTTGTCGGCTCGATATCGACATAGTGTCGGGTTCGGATTTTCCTGATGACCTGTCGGGATATGCTCTCGTGATACACTGCGGAGGGTGCATGTTCAACAGGCAACACATCATGAACCGCGTGGAAAGAGCCCGTTCGCAAGGTGTGCCGATGACCAATTACGGCATAACAATAGCTTTTTTGAGGCAAATATTGGATAAGATTGAATATTGAAGTAAAAAAAGTCCCGAAAAATTTGCTGTGTAAAGAAAAACACCTACCTTTGCAACCGCAAACGCGGAAATAGCTCAGTTGGTAGAGCACAACCTTGCCAAGGTTGGGGTCGCGAGTTCGAGTCTCGTTTTCCGCTCCACAATCCGGGAGAGGGTTGTAGCGCACAGTTGAGCCCAGGTGGCGGAATTGGTAGACGCGCACGTTTCAGGTGCGTGTGTCGAGAGGCATGCAGGTTCGAGTCCTGTTCTGGGCACAACAAAAGTTGGAGAGGTGGCGGAATTGGTAGACGCGCTACTTTGAGGGGGTAGTGGGAGTTTCCCGTGGGAGTTCGAGTCTCCTCCTCTTCACTTATTTGCGGAAATAGCTCAGTTGGTAGAGCACAACCTTGCCAAGGTTGGGGTCGCGAGTTCGAGTCTCGTTTTCCGCTCCACGCAAAAGAGACATCACATGAGGGTGTCTCTTTTTTTATTTTGCACATACACACGACATGAAAATAAGGTTTTTGAGTTTGGGAAGCGGCAGCAGCGGCAATTGCTATTTTCTTGGCACAGACAGCTACGGCATACTCATCGATGCAGGAATAGGCAGCAGAAAGATAAAAAAGATCCTGGCGGAATACGGGATAACGTGGGACATGATTTTCGGGGTTTTCGTCACCCATGACCACAACGATCATATCAAGGCTGTCAGTTGGCTGGGGGAGAAGCAGCACATACCGGTCTATGCCACGCGGGAAACCGTAAACGGCATAAACAGATGCCATTATTCCAGCTACAAACTCGAGACGTGCGCCCGCTTTATCGAAAAAGACACGACTGTTACAGTCAGAGACATGTCGGTCACTCCTATAGAAGTATCGCATGACGCAAACGACAACGTGGGCTATTTCATCACGATAGGCGATACATCATTTTCCTTTTTCACCGACTTGGGATACATAGGAAAGAAAGTGGGAGAGTGCATAAAAAACACGGACTACCTGATAATAGAGGCCAACTATGACGACATGATGCTCGAGACAGGCAACTATCCGCCGCTGCTTAAAAGCAGGATAAAAAGCGAAACGGGACACCTGAGCAATGCCGAGACCGCAAATTTCCTGGCGGAAAACTTCGCGTCAAGCAGGCTGAAACATATCTGGCTGTGCCACCTGAGCAAGGAAAACAACTATCCACAACTGGCGTACAGGACTGTGGAACTGGCCTTGTCCAACAAAGGTATCACGGTAGGCAAACATGTGCAACTGACTGCACTGGAGCGCACAGCCCCCACAGGAATGTTTGAAATGGAGGTGTGAATGAAAAAAGATTTCAAAAAACAGTCCAATCATTTGCCACAATAAAATATTAATATTACCTTTGCACCGCAATTGAGAAGAACAAAGATGCACTCTTAGCTCAGTTGGTAGAGCAACTGACTCTTAATCAGTGGGTCCAGGGTTCGAATCCCTGAGGGTGTACAAAGGAAGCAGCCGACTTCTTGTTTCGGTTGCTTCCTTTTTTATTTCCGAGTATAAATGTCTTATTGAATGTCTTATTGCGATGCTTGGATGGTATAGCACCATTCTCGGACCGGCCCAGCGCATTATCATCCTTATTCGTGCCCGCATATCTTTGCCGTAGCAATGGATGGGGCATTTCTTGCAAGCAGGTTTTCTATCCCCAAATTTACACCGGTCGAGCCTTGCATAAGCATAATGCAACAATTCGGTACATTCTTTGCAAAGTTCTTTGTTGTGTTCTTTATGCCGGCAATACATCAGTATCATCAGTCCAACCACTTTCTTATCTTCTTCTATGCGATCGCGCATTGAGAGTATTTTTTAAAAGTTCTGATTTTCACTTATTCTCAAACAATATTGTGACAGACACATCCCCGTCTATATATTTTGCGGGAATTGTGAGCAGACCGTCTTTGCCGGGCTGTATTGTATCATGTTTCCATTGACGATTACCGTTGACGTATTCGCTGCCATCATGACGATAGCCATGTTTTATCTCAAGGCCGGTCAAGGTATAGTCGCTGTCCATATCCACTCGAAACCTGAAATCTTTACCAAACAGAATGGAGGCGGGGAGGGGACTGCCGTCTTCTGCCGAGACATCGCACATCCTTGAGGCGACATCCAGTCTTACCTGATCGGAATGTATGTTCACGAGAAAATCAATGATTACTCCGGCGTTGGTATGCGAAGGATTGTACAGGCTATTTCCTGTCGAAGATTTAGCATCTATCTTGCACCGCATACGATATATGCCCGGCTTTGTGTCTGCCGGAATCATGAAGCTGCCGCAGTCTGACAGGTTGTGAGAAGAGATGAGTTCTCCATCGTCAAACATGCCATTGTCATTCCGGTCCATGTACAGGCATACATGCATATTGTCTTTTTCATCATGCACTAATGATGTTTTATATTCATCGCCTATGCGTAAAGGGTATGCCGCCGATGCCGTCTTATCGCAATAGGCCTCTCGAATATTTTCCAAAGAGATTTTCTGAGAATTGCCGTTACCGGCTGTGAAACACAATGATTCAGTTTTTATGTTACGCTTCATATCTGCATCAATATCCACTGCGTAGGGTGCAGATGAAAAGCGCGGTTCCGGATTATCGTCTATGACAATATTGTCGAAATAGGCCATATAGTCTTCATCAGAAGCAATGCATGATTTTGTATCTGCCGTTATCACTATGCTGTGGAGTTCGGCCATATCGTTTCCATAAACTTCAAAGACTGCATCTTCCCATTGTCCGGCAGGAATGTCTCTGACCGAAGATTTGATGAATTGCATGGTATTTTCATCCTGACTGTCCCAGCCTTTTCTTTTGCCCAATCCTATCAGTGCCATCTTGCCGCTAAGCGGCTTATGTACCATTACATGCAGGTAT
The DNA here is from genome assembly GCA_018711405.1 of Candidatus Avibacteroides excrementipullorum. Taxonomy (GTDB): domain Bacteria; phylum Bacteroidota; class Bacteroidia; order Bacteroidales; family Bacteroidaceae; genus Avibacteroides; species Avibacteroides excrementipullorum. The sequence goes on from DVIH01000098.1 coordinate 6,650, forward strand.
CCGGTCTTCGGTGTCAAGCCTAACGGTTCTATCAATGTTATCTTAGCCCCACATAAGTGGCTGCCATGATGAGACCTGCGGAATGACAGGACTTTGCCGCCTGAGTTGCGTGCATCGGAAAACGGATTGTCTGTTACTTCCGCCAGCCTGTCAAGTTGCCTTTCCGACAACGGCGAACCTGTCCAATAATCGTATGCCGAGACAGAGCCATAATCTTTTTCATCGAATGTAATGTTTACTTCCTGTCCGGAAACATGCAGATCGAAAGAAAACAATGCCAACAATAAATAGTGAATGCGCATAATCTTAAAGCCTATAAATTAAAATACTGAAACATTGCTGATTAACGGGCATGATTTGCTGTCGGTTATATTCACGCGCACATAACGTGCATTCACCCCGTTACCATAACGGGAAGTATCATCGTTTTCAGCCATAATCCTCTTATAACCGATAGTCGTGCCTGCGGCAAACATCTGCCATGTGATATTGTCATTGCTCGTTTCTATAGTGAAGCTGCGTACTCTCTGCCCCAGTCTTATGTATTCCTGGAGCATCACGTAATGAATGTTTCGCACCTCTCCCAAGTCAATGACGAAAGAACCGCTGTTGTCGCAATCATCTGTTGCCCAGTAGGTATCTTTGTTGTCATCCGTGATATTGGATGCATCAAACAGCTGTCCTTTGCGTACTTTGTCGGCTACTACAAGTTTGCCTTTTGCAATATCGTTGCCAAGCCGTTGCTTCAATAAGACGCCGAGTTTGCCCAGATTTTCCACAATGTCATCGGGCATTTTGCCATATTTATCGGGAGCGCAATTCATAATGAGAGTGGCATTACGCCCCACGCTTTCCAGATAGATGCGGTATAGCTGTTCCGCAGTCTTTGATTTCTCATCTTCCGTCCAAAACCATTTGGAGGTAGTTCTGACATCCACTTCGGAGGGGAGGAACAACAGCCCGTCTTCCATGCCGCTGTTGTTTTTTGTCTCAATATATATTTCTTCTTGATTGAAATTTGACCAGCATGTCTTGCCCGAGTATCCGTCTTCGTTGCCGCACCATCGGAATTCACGTCCCCAAACCACACAACCGGGCTGCATCTTGTGTATGGAGTCGGCAATATTCTCCCAATCGTAGTAGACTCTTTTGTCTATAGTCTTCCGCGTGATGCTGTCTCCTCCATAATATCCGTTACCGCCGTTGGCACCGTCAAACCAGATTTCAAACAATTTTCCGTAATTGGTACACAACTCCGTAATCTGTTTCAACAAAACATCTGTCACATATTTGTCTGTGCCGTAATGCGGGTTGCTCGCATCCCAAGGGGAGACATATACTCCGAATTTCATTCCGTACCGTTTGCAGGCTTCCGACACCATCAGTGGAATATCCACCTGAGGACTGACTCCTGCACCGTTTCTGACATTGAAATCAGTGCTTTCGGTAGGCCACAGGCAAAATCCGTCATGATGTTTGCATACCACCACCATGCCGCGCATCCCGGCCGAATGCATAGCCTTTACCCATTGGTCGCAGTCGGGCATCTGGCTTGGGGCGTATTCTTTTGGGTTCGGTTTTCTATCGTTTCCCCATTCTGTCCCGACAAATGTATTCGGCCCGTAGTGGGAGAACCCGTAAAATTCTGTCTCAAACCAATCCATTTGCCTGTCGGAAGGAACCGGAAAAACAGGATAGGGGATATTGTCAGGATTGTCTGTTGCAGGATGTTTATCCAACGGCTCCTGTGCGCCGGCAAACAAAGTGATTCCGGCCAAAGCCAACAGCAATGAATATCGTTTCATGCGGAAATGCATACTCAACTCCTCACATAATGGGGCATTTCTTCAGGGATGATCATGGAAAACTCTATAAGTCCAGCCACTTCACCGTCCTGAAACCATGCGGTCTGATAAATCAGTTTTTTCTGCCCGTTTTTTGATATGGTATATGAATTGGTGCCTCCTGTCTTGAGCAATGTCTGGATAGTCTGCCATGCTCTTTCCGGATGAAACTCTTTCAAATTACGGCCTATGATGTCGCCATGCTTTGCAAATGTCTCACGCGATTTCTTGTTCATGTAAAT
>DVIH01000099.1 GCA_018711405.1 Candidatus Avibacteroides excrementipullorum
GATTTTCCGTATATTTGTTCAGGATAAACATTGTATGAATCTGCAAATATTATAAACATCAAATATATCGAAATGAAGAAACTTGTAAATTTTGTTTTAGCAATTATCATCTCTGCCGGAGCGGCGGCGGATGAAGGCATGTGGCTTCCGTCTTTGATAGCAAACAGGATTGGAGACATGACCGAGAAAGGTTTTAAACTTACCGCAGAAGACATTTATTCCATCAACAACGCCTCACTGAAAGACTGTGTGGTGCAGTTTGCCGGCGGATGTACAGGAGAGTTGATTTCGGGAGACGGACTCCTGATCACAAATCACCATTGCGGCTATGACATGATACAAAGCCACAGCTCGGTGGAGCATGACTATCTGACAGATGGATTCTGGGCGGCAAACAGGTCGGAAGAACTGCCCAACGAAAACCTTTCGGTAAGTTTCCTTGTCCGTATGGAAGACGTAACCGAAACAGTCCTGAAAGGTTGTACCGCAAGCACAACTGAAGAAGAACGGATTGACATTGTGGACAAAAACGCTGAATCGCTCATAATAAAGGCGGAGAAAGAAGGTCCCGGCTACTATGCGGAAGTCAAACCGCTTTATTACGGCAACCAATATTTCCTGTTCGTGTATCAGGAATTCACCGATGTGCGTCTGGTTGGCGCCCCTCCTTCGTCAATAGGGAAATTCGGAGGAGACACCGACAACTGGATGTGGCCGAGACACACCGGCGATTTCAGCCTGTTCAGGATATATGCCGACAAAGACAACAACCCTGCTCCGTATTCTCCCGACAATGTGCCCTACAAGCCGAAGAAATTCTTCAATATCTCACTGAAAGGAGTACAGGAAGATGACTTCACTTTGGTCTACGGTTATCCGGGCAGAACTCAGGAGTATATCCTTTCTGATGCCGTTGACTACATAGCCAATGTGTCAGACCCGCATAAGGTGGCTCTCCGCACTCTCAGGCTTGACATCCAGAATGAGGAAATGGGCAAATCTGCCGAGATTAGGATAAAATACGCTTCGAAAAACGCCGGCATAGCCAATGCCTGGAAAAAATGGCAAGGCGAAATAAAAGGTATCAAGAAAATGAAAACCGTAGATACCAAACGCGAATTTGAAAAGAAATTCAACGAATGGGCTGCCGGAAAAAGCGAATATGAAGGCCTTATAGACAGGATGAAAGAAATATATGAAACGGAGAAAGAATATCTTTTCGTAACGGATTATCTGACAGAGGCTGTCTTGGCTGTAGAAGCCATCAGTTTCTCCGGACGGTACGTACAGTCGGAAAACAGAGAGAAGTTGGCTGAATATTTCTTCAAAGACTATTACAAGCCCATAGACCATGAGACATTTGTCGCAATGATGAGCGAGTATGTGGCCAACATACCGGAGAAATTCCAGCCGGAATATTTCAAAAAGCAGCTGAAGAAATACGGCACTATAGAAAAGATGGCAGACAAACTGTATGCAAGTTCTGTATTTACAGACAGGGAAAAACTGATGAAAGCAAGCGACAAGAAACTGAAATCGGACGGTTTTTATAAACTGTACGAATGTTTCATTTCCGACTACAAGACCAACATCATGCCGGTGGTGACAAAAAGCGAGAATGAACTCCAACTGTTATATAGGACATACATGAAAGGGCAAATGGAGTTCATGAAAAACAAGGATTTCTATCCCGATGCCAACTTTACGCTGAGAGTGGCATACGGCCGGGTCAAAGGCTACGAGCCGGCCGATGGAGTGAGCTATTATCCTGTGTCTACGCTCGAAGGTATAATGCAGAAAGACAATCCGGACATCTACGACTATAATATCCCGCAGAAACTGAGAGATATTTATAAGGACAAGGACTACGGGCGTTGGGAAGTAAACGGCACTGTACCTGTATGCTTCATTGCCACCAATCATACAACCGGAGGTAACTCAGGCAGCCCGGTAATAGATGCCGAAGGCAACCTGATAGGAGTGAACTTCGACAGAGTGTGGGAGGGTACTATGAGCGACATACAGTTCGATCCGGAGTTCTGCCGCAACATAGTGCTCGACATACGTTACGCCCTTTTCGTCATCGACAAGGTGGCCGGAGCATCGCACCTGATAGACGAGATGGTCATCGTGGAGGAATAAAGACAAGAGTGAAATGACAAAAAGACAAGAGAAATGCGTCCGATACGTATAATAAAGATTAAATTGGAGGCATTTCTTTTGTATGAACGAAAGTTTTTGTAACTTGCCGTCAAATAACAACAATAATAACCAATAACTAAAATTATAATTATATGGAATTACCTTTTGCAGAATCATGGAAAATCAAAATGGTTGAGCCGATACGTAAAAGCACGAGAGAAGAACGTGAACAATGGATAAAGGAGGCTCACTACAACGTATTTCAACTTAAGGCAGAGCATGTGTACATCGACCTGCTGACCGACTCGGGTACAAACGCCATGAGCGACAGACAGTGGGCTGGCATGATGATGGGCGATGAAAGCTATGCAGGAGCACGTTCTTTCCTCAAAATGAAAGAAACGATAACAAGGCTCACCGGATTTGAATATGTCATCCCAACTCATCAGGGCAGGGCTGCTGAAAACGTGCTGTTCTCATACCTTGTAAAAGAAGGCAATATCGTGCCGGGCAACTCGCATTTCGACACTACAAAAGGTCATATAGAAGGCCGTCACGCCATAGCTTTGGACTGCACGGTGGATGAAGCCAAGAACACTCAGCTCGAAGTGCCTTTCAAGGGAAATGTAGACCCGAAGAAACTGGAGAAAGCTTTGGCCGAACACAGCGACATAATACCTTTCATCATCGTGACTGTCACCAACAATACGGCAGGAGGACAGCCGGTTTCCATGCAAAACCTGAAAGAGGTACGCGCCATTGCCGACAAATATGGCAAACCGGTGTTGTTCGACTCCGCACGTTTCGCTGAAAACGCATACTTCATCAAGACGAGAGAAGAGGGCTATGCCGACAAGACTATCAAGGAAATTGTGAAGGAAATGTTCAGCTATGCAGACGGCATGACGATGAGCGCCAAGAAAGATGCCGTTGTCAACATGGGCGGATTCATTGCAACCAACAAGAAAGACTGGTATGAAGGAGCAAAAGGCTATTGCGTACAGTTTGAAGGATACCTCACTTACGGCGGTATGAACGGACGCGACATGGAGGCTCTGGCTATCGGTCTGGATGAAAATACGGAGTTCGACAACCTTGAGACAAGAATCAAACAGATTCAATACCTTGCCAAGAGACTTGATGAGTTCGGCATTCCTTACCAGCGTCCGGCAGGCGGTCACGCCATATTCGTGGATGCAAGCAAAGTATTGCCCAACATACCTAAAGAAGAGTTCCCTGCACAGACACTTACCATCGAACTTTATCTCGAAGCAGGCATCAGAGGTTGCGAGATAGGTTACATCCTGGCCGACCGCGACCCTGTGACAAGAGAAAACAGATTCAACGGTCTTGACCTGTTGAGACTGGCCATCCCGAGAAGGGTGTACACCAACAATCACATGGATGTCATTGCGGTGGCTTTGAAAAATGTCTTCGACAGAAGAAATGAAATCACCAGAGGCGTGAGAATAGCATGGGAAGCTCCTCTGATGAGACACTTCACCGTACAGCTCGAAAGACTCGGATAAGACATCACAAGTCATAAAACCAAAAAAGCGACATGTTCCGGCATGCCGCTTTTGTTTTTTTGTCTTCTGAAAAGATAAAGCCAACCTTTCATGAAGATGTACGCCATCCTCGCCCGGGATCGAGCCGATACCGAACGAAGATGGCGTATATCCCCGGCCGGGATCGGCTCGATCTTCACCCGATATCGAGCCGATACTTTTTGCCCGTAATCGGGCGTGAGTGGGGCGTATGTATAACTAAATGAATTTCTGTCTTTTAAGTGCCTTTAGCATCTCTTGGGAAGACCTCTCGTTGTCATCCCTGCGGTAGCGCACATCGGTGAATACTTGGGCAAGGTTTTCCTTATGGTTTTCCGCCACAAATCCTTTGTTCACTTCAAGTGATTCCTTGTAACGGTATATATCCTCAATCTCTTCATCCGTATAGTCGCTGTATCTGTCGCGGTGCACCACGCCTTGCAGGGGCAGTCTGTCTTGAAGCGCCGGGTCTTCCGCCGGATAACCTACGGTGATGGTGGTGACCGGGAATACCAGTTCGGGCAGGTGCAGCACGTCTATTATCTCGTTGGGGTTGTATGACGTTGTACCCAAGAAACAGATGCCCAGTCCTTTTTCCTCCGCAGCGTTGCAGAATGTCTGTGCGGCCAGCAAAGCATCTATCATGGCGTTGTAGAATGATTCGAAGTTGTCATATCCGGCATCGGCGTTTCTCAGCCCGCACCAGCGTGTGAACCTGTGGTAATCTGCGCAGAATGTAAGCACTGCGGGGGCATTCATCACCATAGGCTGGTTGAAATGCAGCGGCGAGAGTTCCTTTTTGGTCTCTTCGTCTTTCGTCACTATGATGCTGTAGAGTTGCATCCCGCCCATTGTCGAAGCACGGCACGCAGTCTCCAACAGTTCGTTCATCACATCATCGGGTATAGGTCTGTCAGAATATTTTCTGATTGTCTTTCTATGTTTCATTGAGTTCATATAAATTTACATTTTACAGTTGTCGGAATGCAAAGATAATGATTTGTTCTGATAAATGTTGCATAGATTGTGATTTTCGTGTGGGATGTTTGCGTGTTGCAGGTTGTGATATTTTTGGAAAACTTTTTCACTTGCACATTTCCGTAAATGGTTGTATATCAATGTGTGCGCTTGTGGTTTCGGGAAACTTTGCGGATGTGTGCAAAATAAATGTTGTTCTTTGCCGATTATATGAAAGTAATATATATCTTTGCAACGGACATAAAAACGGCCATTTGCCGCTCTTTTTCGGTATAAAAGGGAAAACACGATAAAACAACATTAAAGACATTATGGAAAAGGAAATTTATTCTTATGACCAGGCTTTTGAAAACACATTGAAGTATTTCAATGGCGATGAGCTTGCAGCAAAGGTCTGGTGCAATAAGTATGCGTTGAAAGACTCTTTCGGCAACATCTACGAGAAGTCTCCTGAAGACATGCATCACAGGATTGCATCGGAATTGGCACGAATAGAGAACAACTACAGCAATCCGATGAGCGAGAGCGAGTTGTTCGCCCTGATGGATCACTTCAGGTACATAGTGCCTCAAGGCAGTCCCATGACCGGGATAGGAAACAATTTCCAGATAGCATCCCTGTCGAACTGTTTTGTGATAGGAGTGGAAGGGGCTTCCGACTCTTACGGAGCCATAATAAAGATGGACGAAGAGCAGGTGCAGCTGATGAAACGTCGCGGAGGAGTGGGGCACGACCTGTCGGACATTCGTCCCAAAGGTTCTCCGGTGAAAAATTCTGCTCTGACATCCACTGGACTGGTGCCGTTTATGGAACGTTACTCCAACTCCACGAGGGAAGTCGCACAAGACGGACGGCGCGGTGCGCTGATGCTGAGTGTCAGCATCAAGCATCCCGATTCGGAAGATTTCATAGATGCCAAGATGACTGAGGGCAAAGTGACCGGCGCGAATGTTTCGGTGAAAATAGACGATGACTTCATGAATGCCGTCATAAGCGAAAGCCCATACGTGCAGCAATACCCCATAGACTCTCCCGATCCGGTGGTGAAGAAAGAGATAAACGCATCCGAACTGTGGAGAAAGATAGTGCACAACGCATGGAAATCGGCAGAGCCTGGAGTGCTGTTCTGGGACACCATAATAAAAGAATCCATCCCCGACTGTTATGCCGATTTGGGATTCAAGACCGTGTCGACCAACCCATGCGGCGAGATACCTCTGTGTCCTTACGACTCCTGCCGGTTGTTGGCCATCAACCTCTATTCATACGTTGTCAACCCGTTCACCAAAAACGCATATTTCGACTTCGACCTGTTCAGGAAACACGTGATGATAGCGCAGAGGATAATGGACGACATCATAGACCTGGAAACGGAAAAGATAGACAAGATACTCGAAAAAATATATTCCGACCCGGAAAGTGAAGAGATAAAACACACTGAAATAGAACTGTGGAAGAAAATAAGGCGGAAAACATTGCAAGGCAGGAGAACCGGAGTGGGCATTACAGCCGAAGGCGACATGCTGGCGGCTCTCGGCCTGACTTACGGCACGAAAGAAGCCACAGACTTTTCTGAAAATGTGCAGAAGACGCTGGCCATAAGCGCATACCGCTCATCGGTGGAGCTGGCCAAAGAGCGCGGGGCATTCGAGATATTCGATGCCGAGAGAGAAAAGAACAACCCGTTCATAAACAGACTGAAAGAGGCAGATCCGGAACTCTATGCCGACATGGTGAAATACGGACGCAGAAACATAGCTTGTCTCACCATTGCACCTACAGGCACAACGAGCCTCATGACACAGACCACATCGGGCATAGAACCGGTGTTCATGCCTGTGTACAAAAGAAGAAGAAAGGTCAACCCCAATGATCCGGAGTCGCACATCGACTTTGTGGACGAGACAGGTGATGCTTTTGAGGAATACATCGTCTACCATCACAAATTCCTGGTATGGATGCAAACCAACGGCTTCGACACCGACAAGCATTACACAAACGAGGAACTGGATGCCATCGTTGCACAGTCGCCATATTATAAAGCGACATCCAACGATGTGGACTGGCTGGAAAAAGTACGTATGCAAGGACGCATTCAGAAGTGGGTGGACCATTCCATAAGCGTCACCATCAATTTGCCTTCTGACGTGTCGGAAGATCTCGTCAACGAATTGTATATAGAAGCCTGGAGAGTAGGGTGCAAGGGATGTACCATATACAGGGAAGGTTCTCGCTCCGGCGTGATGATTGCCATGAAAAACGAGAAAAAGCCGCAGGAAATACCATGCAAACGTCCGGAAGTGGTGGAAAAACGTCCGCAAGTGTTGGACTGCGATGTGGTGCGCTTCCAGAACAACAAAGAGAAATGGGTGGCATTCGTGGGATTGCTCGACGGATATCCATACGAGATCTTTACCGGTATACAGGATGACGATGAAGGCATAATGCTGCCGAAGAGCGTAATGAAAGGACGCATCATAAAGAATGTGGACGAAGAAGGAAACAAACGCTATGACTTCCAGTTTGAAAACAAGAAAGGGTACAAGACCACAGTGGAAGGACTTTCCGAAAAATTCAACAAGGAATACTGGAACTATGCAAAACTGATTTCGGGCGTGTTGCGTTACCGTATGCCGCTGGATCATGTCATCAAGCTCGTCAGCTCCCTGCAACTGGAAAGCGAAAGCATCAACACATGGAAGAACGGCGTGGAAAGAGCACTCAAGAAATATGTGCTCGACGGGACGGAAGCCAAAGGCGTGAAATGTCCGAATTGCGGAAACGAAACATTGGTCTATCAGGAAGGATGCCTCATCTGCAAAACATGCGGCACCTCAAGATGCGGATAATCGCAATGCATGGATGAAAAGAAGAAAGGCAACATGGCTGTGGGGGTAAACCTGGCATGTTGCCTTTCTTTATGAATGAACGGGAGGATTTCAAAAAGTCTTTACGCGCAAGTTCAACGGGCGGCGTACAGTTCTCCGGCTCTGTTCCAATCGGTCAGTTCCAATACGGCATTTATGAAATCAGCCCTCTTGTTGCGATAGTCTATGTAATATGCATGTTCCCACACATCTATTGTCATTATAGGAGTCAGTCCTTTGCGCATAGGATTCCCGGCATTTGGCTCTGATATGATGTCAAGCTTGTTATCCTTATCCTTGACGAGCCAGACCCAGCCGGAACCGAACAAAGCTGCTGCCGCTTTCGTAAACTTCTCTTTGAATATCTCGACCGAGCCGAAATCCCTGCATAATGCATCCTTGAAACTTTCCGGCATTTCACTATGTTCGGGTGTCAACTGGTTGAAGAAAAATGTGTGGTTCCACGTCTGTGCCGCATTGTTGAACACAGGTCCTTCCGCTTTTCTTACAATATCCTCCAAAGGCATTGTTTCAAACTCGGTATTCTCTGTCAGCCTGTTGAGATTGTCCACATAGGCTTGCAAATGTTTCCCGTAATGATATTCCAATGTTTCCTGACTCATTTTAGGCTCAAGTGCGTTTTTGGCATATTTGAGCTGTGGCATTTCATGTTTCATAATACACGTTTTTTATGGTTATGGTATAAATGTGTCTCGCCTATGAATTGATTCTGCTGAATCCTATCAATCTGTCATATCGTTCTCCGAACGGTCTGTAATATATGAATATCATATATTCGTTTTCCGTCTCATAGAAATTGCCTTCTATCAGATTTTCCGGCACTTGTCCGCTGTCCGGTTTTACTAAATACATGTAATTGTATATCCCCTGTTTCAACCTTTGCACTGATTCGTAAGAGCGAGTCTGCGGATTGTAGTGCATTCTGGTAGTCCGGTCGAACCTGTTATAGGTGAAAGCTCCCGACAGGTAGACATCTCCGTCGCTGACCGGTCCATCTGTTTTAAGGGTGAAATGCACAAGCATGTAGTCGGCTTCGGTATCATTGTCTTGAGCGTAATTGTTTCTTACGATGAATATGCCATCTTGGTCTTGGTCGTAATCGTAATTCACGCGCGGGCTGTCTTCATACAGTGTGACATGGTAATATGGCTCGAAATAGTCTATGGAACTGACTCCCATCATAGGGTCATCTTCGTTCAACACTTCAAACCGCCTGTATTCGTTTCCGGCAGGGAATATCAAATCTCTCACATGCTCATACTTCACATGGTTTGCTCCTATGAAAGTCGGAGTTATGCCACTGACCATGTTGTCGGCGCGACGGTTTTGCATTACATTGACTTTAAGTTCTCTTTGCGGTTGCCTTACCGAGAAGCCGTCAATCATATTCACGGTTATTTCCACCTGCTGATGAGAGACATTGGTATCGATGTCGGTGTTGGACGATACTCGCGAATAAGTGTTCACTTTGTGATCCAACACATATAAGCATGCCGAAAGAAGGATTTCGTCAGGATTTTCCTCATCGTATACTTCTATCTTGTAATTGCCCGATGCTTTGAGCGACACATATTCGTTGGGCAGAGTAAAACTGTAATGTGTGTAGTCTGTTGTGGTGTTGAAAGACGTTGCGTAATATTCTATCTCATTATCGTTGAATCCTTCAAGGAAGTCTATGTCGAGCAAGGATGATACGGTCCAGTCTTCGTTGCAATGCGTTATTCTATACCTGTAGGTGTGATAGGCGTGCGACATCTCATCGAAAGATATTTCCACATAATCATTGCTGCCCAACATCATGACAGGAGGAAGATCCCAATTGTCGTTGACCCGCACATTCAAAGTCTTGATGTTCGGCGCGAATATCTCATTTGTCTGTGCCTGACATGGCGTTTGCAATATCGGCATCAGGAGTGCGGCAATAAGAATCTTCCTTGTCATACGTCTTTATTGATTTGTATTGGCCCAATAAAATTCATTCAAAAACATTCTTGCTATGAAATCCCAGTTTTCATGAACAAGTTTGCAGCCTTTTTCCATGTTTTTAGTTTCGTCAAAAAGGCATGCGTCAGGCAATTTGCCTTCTTCCTCAAGATATTCCAGGAGTTCTATGGGACATTGTCCTTTGTTCACAAACAGCAGGAAGGCTTTCTTTTCCGCCACCTGATGGTCGTACATGGGGTTATTGTTGTCTTTTACACATTCGGCTATGTCTACAGCGATTAACAGACCTTTGTCTTCGCTCACGAAAAGGATATAATTGCGTTTATCCTTTATGGCATCGAAAGTCTTGTTGTTGTCAGGCCATTCCATTTTCTTGACCAGGAAGTCGTTCATCTCGTCAAAACTTCTGAAATAGGCTATCGGGCTGTTGCCGTTTACTTGCAAGAATTTGGCATATACTGCCGCGTGTATTTTAGATAAATCCCTATGCGGCTGCTTATGTACATTGGCATAGTTGGCAATGTCGTTGAATGCAGCTATTCCGTTCAGGTTCCAACGGCCGCCATACCACACATATCCGGCTGTAATGACCGTTTTGCCCGGAACGAGTTCCGGCAATTTCTTGAACGATGCTTTGTTGATGTCAAAGCTGTCTTCTTTCATGATATTCGAAAGGGTGATGCTTTCATCCGTAACGTGTTCAACCACGCAGTTGCATGTCTGTTTCACTTTCAACTGCCGTATGTTTTCGTATTCTGGATGCTCTTTGCCGGCCAGTGCGCAAAGCCATTCGTTCATATGCAAAGCCAACGGCCCGCATGGGTATGACAATATGACATCCTGCATGATGCCATACATTATCATGTTCTTCTGTTCCGGTGTATTCTTTTCAAATTTTTTCTGAACAAAATTCTGCGTTTCCATTATTTTCTCATTGGTAGACGGTTCCATGAGATAGGAGTGGGCAAAAAGCCAGTTGAGGTATTGTTTCAGCAGAGGGAGACTTTTATATATGGTGTCTTTTTTCATGAGTTTGGTCAGGCGTTCATTTATCGGAGCCTTTTCAAATTCCCTGTCCAACACCTTGTATAATTCTTCCGCAACCGTCTGCAAGGGGCCGAAAGTGGGGGGGAGGATATTGTGCAGAGGTTTACCTGCCAGCTCCTGGATGGAATACCATAAGATGAATTTCACATCCGCAAGGTTTATTTCATCGGTAAGGTATTCCGCAGACTGTACGTCATAGAAAGGCAACCATTTGTCGTAGAAATCCTTGTGCTTCGTGACGAATGTATTCCAAAGCCCGAAGTCTGATATTATGTCTTCAAAGTATGCCGTTACATACAGGCATATCCTGTTCTTTACCTTTTCATGGATCTTGAATTGGATATTGCATTTATCCCAACTGTCTGCCAGTTCGTTTGCTATTTTCAGGTAATAATTGTCCGTGAATTCTGTTTTGTCATATGGATGTAGCTCCATCCATTCATTCATGTTTATTCTGTTTTTCTGCATTTCTTTACAATTAGTTTAATAGATACTCAAAGATAGTAATTATATTTTACAAAGTCGGAAACTACAGACAAATTAAAAAAAAAATTTCCATTCGGACGGATATGAATAAGGCCTGCCGATTGAGTCATGCGGCAGGCCTTTGTCGTGAAAAGTATTTCTGTGTGTTGATCAACATTCAAACATCTTGCTTCTTGCAAGCATACATGTACCGATTACACCGGCTTTTTCTTTAAGCGATGAAAGCTTTATGGTGGAATCTTTGTTGACGAGATTCAGCGAGAATTTCCTTACCGCTGTCTGTACCGGCTGCAACAGGAATTCTTTTGTCTGCGATATGCTTCCGCCCAAAATAACTGTTTCCGGGTTGAAAATATTTATAAGCATGGCTATCTGACGTCCGAGCTTTTCGCCTATGCTTTCCACCATTTCTATGCACAGCGTATCTTCTCTGTTGGTGGCATCTATGATATCATCGAGTGTTATGTCTTCATTGTTTGAAATCTTGCTTGACAATATCGATATGGCGCCGTTCTTAATGCTGTCTACAAGTTGCCTCTTCAGAGCCAGTCCCGAAATTTCCGTCTGAAGACATCCTTTCTTGCCGCAAATGCACAATATCTCATTGTCATAAGCGGGTATGTGTCCGAACTCTCCGGCAAATCCGGTTTTGCCCCAATATAATTTACCGTCTATTATTATGCCTATGGCAAGTCCCCAACTCAGGTTTATGAAAATAATGTCTTTTTCGTTTTCCACACATCCTTTCATGTATTCCCCGTAAGCCATGCTTCGTGTGTCATTGTCTATCGTGCAATGAATGTTTATCTTTTTCTCGATGGCCTGGCTCAGGTGGGTGTCTCCGAAATCGAAATAAGTAAAGTTTTCTCCCGTGTCCGGATTGATGCGTCCCGGCATACTCACATTGACATTAAGTATACGGTCCATGCTGATAGGGGAGTTTTTTATGAAATTGACGATGTAATTACAGATATAGTCAAGACATGCTATTTCGTTTCTCAAAGTGAAACTCTTCATGGAATCTGTGGCGATTATGTCTCCATTGAAATTCACAAGACCTATTTCCATCATGTTAGGCTGTACATCCACGCCTACGAAATATCCGGAGTCCGGATTCAGGCCATACAGGTTGGGATGTCTTCCGCCGTTTGTCTCAAGTTTGCCGAACTCGTTGATGTATCCGCTCTTGCACATGCCCATCACAAATTTTGTAACGGTAGGTACGCTCAATTCTATTTTTTTTGACAATTCTGTTATCGTAGAGTTTCCATGATAGATATAATGGTTGATTATCTTTTTCTTTATCATGGAACTTTTTGTTCCGGAACCTATTTCCTCTATCAAATTCTTCTTCATAACCAATCTAATTTAATATTATCTTATGACAACAAAAATAATTAAAATAATTTGAATAAAGCAAACGAATCTTTGGTTTTTAATATATTTTTTATAGCCGTTGGATTTTCTCTTTAATACATTACATATTTTAATCTATCAATCGGATTTTATTTGATTTTTCAACCGATACCGTCTGCTTTTATTGCATAAACTAAAATTACAGCAAATCGAATTGTTTATGAAATTCTATTACCGCATTAAATCCTTTCTCAAACATTTCGAGTTGCATGTTCTCATTTGGAGAATGTATGGCATTTGACTCCAGTCCGAATCCCATAAGTATGGATTTTATGCCCAACTGCTGCTCGAAAGTTGATATGATGGGGATGCTGCCGCCGCGTCGTGCCGCTATGGGTTTCTTGCCGAATGCTTTTTCAAATCCTGCTTCCGCTGCTTTGTAATATCTGTTTGTTATCGGCAATACATATCCCTCACCGCCATGCATGGGAGTCACTTTTACTTTTATGCAGTCGGGGGCGTTTTTTTCTATGTATTCGCAAAACATCTTCGATATGTATTCGTGGTTCTGATGCGGTACAAGCCTGCAAGATACCTTCGCGTATGCTTTTGACGGTAAGACTGTCTTCGCTCCTTCACCGGTATATCCTCCCCACATGCCGCAGATGTCGAACGATGGCCTGCAACTGTTTCTTTCCAAAGTGGAATATCCCTTTTCGCCCTTCACTTCCTTTATGCCGAGCGACTCTTTATACTTATCGAGGTTGAAAGGGATTTTCCTTATCATGTCCCTTTCTTCGTCAGACAGTTCCTCCACGTTGTCGTAAAATCCCGGGATGGTTATTCTGCCGTCTTCATCGGTCATCCTGCCCAACATTTTGCACAATTCGTTCAACGGATTGGCCACAGCTCCGCCGAAATGCCCCGAATGCAGGTCGCGGTTTGGGCCGGTCACTTCTATCTCCCAATAAGCCAATCCGCGCAACCCTATGGTGAGCGAAGGTATGTCCTTGTCTATCATGCTTGTGTCCGATACAAGGATGACATCGGCTTTCAGCATGTCCTTGTGTTTCTTGCAAAAATCTTCAAGATTCGGCGAACCTATTTCCTCTTCACCTTCGAATACGAATTTCACGTTGTGTTTCAGCTCTCCCGTCTTCACCAGATGTTCAAATGCTTTCGCCTGAATGTATGACTGCCCTTTATCATCGTCCGCACCTCTGGCCCACAGTCTGCCGTCTTTTATTGTCGGGACGAAAGGGGAGGTATGCCACAGTTCTTCAGGATCCACCGGCATCACATCATAGTGGGCATATACCAGTACGGTTCCTGCATTCGGATTCACTGTCTTTTCCGCATATACTATGGGGTTGCCTTCTGTCTGTATTATCTCAGCCTTGTCGGCGCCGTATTTCAGAAGCAGTTCTTTCCATTTTTCCGCACACCTGCATATCTCTGCTTTCTTTTCGGGCAGTGAACTGATGGACTGTATCTTTATCAGTTCAAACAAATCATCGTAAAATCCTTCGGGTAGAATGATATTTCCGTTGTCCATTTCTTTTTATCGTGTTTTTAATGTTTGCACTACATTTGTCTTGTCTTGTCGAGCAGGTAGAAGTCGAGCAATGTTATGGCAGCCATCGACTCCACTACCGCTGCGGCTCTGGGCAATATGCACGGGTCATGTCTGCCGTGTATCTTTATGGTTTTCTCCTGTCCTGACAGATCTACGGAATCCTGCTGTTTGGATATGCTGGCCGGAGCTTTGAATGCCACATTGAAGTAGATGTCCTGTCCGTTGCTTATGCCGCCCTGTATGCCTCCCGAGTGGTTGGATTTGGTGGTTATGCTGCCGCCCTGATTGTAGAACATGTCGTTTTGCTCCGAGCCTTTCAGCTCCAGTTCCTCAAATCCGTTGCCGTATTCAAATCCTTTGGCTGCATTGATGCTCAGCATGGCATTGCCCAGTGCCGCGTGGAGTTTGCAAAACACCGGCTCGCCCAATCCTATGGGGCATCCTTTTATCACGCACGACACCACGCCGCCTATCGAATCGCCCTCATCTTTCACCTGTTTTATGAAATCTATCATCTCTTTGGCCTTTTCGGCATCAGGACACCTTATTACATTGTTGTCCGCTTCCTCCAGATCCAGTTCGTGATATTTCTTTCCTATTTTTATAGGACCCACTTGCGAAGTGTAGGCCCTTATGTTTATGCCTATGGCCCTCAGAGCCAGCTTGCATAATGCTCCGGCCACGACTCTGGCCACAGTCTCGCGCGCAGAAGCCCTTCCGCCGCCGCGATAATCTCTTATGCCATACTTGAGCTGATAGGTATAGTCGGCATGCGAAGGCCTGAACACATTTTTCATGTCGTCATAATCCTCCGGCTTCTGACCTTTGTTCCACACTACGAAAGCGATGGGGCATCCTGTCGTTTTTCCTTCAAATATGCCCGACAGAAATTCCACATCATCATTCTCATCTCTTTGACTCGTTATCTCGGACTGTCCCGGACGCCTTTTTTTCATTTCCGATGCGATATAGTTCATATCGATCCTGACGCCCGACGGGAATCCGTCCAACACTCCGCCTATGGCTTTGCCGTGCGATTCCCCGAACGTTGTAAGGCGAATAATATTACCATAAGAATTAAACATAACCATACTTTTTTGATGACATACAAATATATAAACAAATATTTGCTATTGTATAATAAAATATAGATTTTTGTTGCCCATACGCCTTTATTTATGCAATATTAACTATTATCGCGGCTAAAAGGATACTTAATCCTTTCGTTTTCGTTTGTTTGTCCGTGAAATATTGTCGGTAAATGCAGCGTGGGCGAATACAATAAATATTATGTGAACATTGTCATAATGTCATGGGCGAATACG
>DVIH01000100.1 GCA_018711405.1 Candidatus Avibacteroides excrementipullorum
TCGGGATTATGAAGATAAAAAGAAGATTGACAACTATATTCATCGCTATCCGCAGCTAAAGGAGATAGTGGATATGATTGGCAGAGATAAAGACTCATCTAAGGAGGAAAAAGACACAATCATATATAAGTTTTTGCCTGTGACTGTCGCTAAAAATTCATCGGCAGAGGAGATTGACAGAGTGGAAACCGGTGATAATCTTGAAAGAGTGCTTCCTATTGAATTATCCCTACCTGAAGACCTGTTCTATAAACGCTATGCGACCAAAGAGCTACAACAATTCAGCAGCCCCGGCAAAGATAAACCGAAAAAGGTTGAGGAACACCGTAAAGGCCCCAGATTGACAAAAGGTCCGATAATAGTAAGCATAGACACCAGTGGCTCGATGTCCGGTCAACCCGAAAGAATTGCTTTCTCATTGCTGAAACAGTTGCTCCGTATGGCAAAGCGACAGAAGCGACCATGTTTCTTGATAAGTTTCTCTGTGCGGGCGAAATCAATTGACCTTGCCAAACCTCGCAACTGGGGTAAACTTGACAACTTCCTTAAAAACAGCTTCAGCGGTGGTACAGATGGAGAGCAGATGCTTGGCGAGGCAATTCGGGTATTGCAAAAAGGCACATTTGAAATGGCGGATGTGTTGATTATATCTGATCTTCAATTTCCTACTCCTCGACCGGAAACAAAGGAAAAGATAGATAAAGAAAAGTCTCTCGGAACACGATTCTATGCGCTTCAGATAGGTCATAGCAGTCATGGTTACAATAAAATTTTGGATAAGATATGGCATGTATAAAAGAACCGACCTTTAAGATAAATCCTAAATTCCGGTTGACTACGAGACATCTGTCGGTAGTGTGGTATTGTGTGGATAAACTAACAATTGAATGTGAATCTACAGTGCCCATACCTAATCGATTTGTGTTCCGTGCTAATGGTTCAGTCGAACTGGTCGCTCAATATCATGACGGCATCTTGGATATGGTCTATCATGATGCCACGAATTTTGAACCCAAGAAAATACAAAAATGGCTTCGAGAACTTTTGCGGGATACAATACTAAGAATCGCAAAAGTCATTCTCCCGGCAAGAGTAAAATATTGGGAGGACATGAAGGGGATACACGGCACAGGCGTAACCGTGAAACGTCTTCGTAAGAATGTTCTCGGTCAATGTTCTCACAGTAATCATATTACACTCCAGCCATTTCTTGTGATTTTCAAACAGGAGTGGGCCGACGGAGTGATACTGCACGAGATGGCGCATTATAAATATAAACATCATCGCAAGTCATTTTGGAATTTCCTTTCAATCCTCATCGGCGAGGATTCCAAACTCGCCAAAGTAAAAGATGACATTGCGATGTCCCCTTACTATAATTATTACCTCTATCTCACGAAAAATTAGTAACTTTGCTATAATAAAACAGACAATGGCATGAAGAATTTTCAATCACACTATGACGAGTTTAAAAGTCTGCTCAGAAATGAATCCGGGCTGGACAAGGACGCTCTTAGAGAAAGCTTCGAAATCGCGATGGAAAAAGCCGAGAAGGATATTAACCTCCTCGACTTCGATGATGAGGATAGGGATGTCGTATCTGCGCTGATGCACCGTATCCAGAGAATGCACAGTCTTGGGCATCATGATTATGTTAGGGATGACATTTCACAACTCTCGTTTTATCCGGAGGGTCATGTGTCTGTTACTTTCAATTCTCATTGGAACCAGAAATCTGAGAAGGAGTTGTATCAGCCCATCCATAATTACTTTGGGGAAATGCTTAATAAGGGAGGTAACTTTGGCCCTCAGGATGAGCCTTTCTATTCAGGTGAAATATTTCATCGGGTAACTGAGGAGCAAATGCAGGAGTTTGTGCAGACTCTGACAAATGCAACTCATCAGGTAGCAGACCACATAGTAGAGAATGTCTCTAATAACTGGGCGTGGAAACCAGATATTTATGCGTATTCATTCTATACTTTTGAGAAGTTCTTTGACCTCGCTTACCACATGGTGATAGACGAAGAATGTGAACTGGATTTTGAACCTGATGCTCTATACGAATATCCTGTTCTTAATCTACCTCTTAACGTGGAGCGAAGAATGTATGTCAAGGAGGATAAACTCCATGACATCGTAAAGGACTTGTTGGATTTCATAGAAGAGACCGACATCTGTAATAGCAATAATGTTATATGGGTACGAACCATCCTGTTTAATATCGGGTTGGCAGCATTCCAAACAGTTTGCCGAACAAAAGAACTTATGTAAAGCCTTTATGTCGGTTGAATTTGTATCCGGTAAGGACCATTATGATAAGGTCATTGAGAGAGTGGCTTTGGTGAAGAAGTCACTTTGGATAGGTACAGCCGACATCAAAGACCTTCATGTCAAGGCCGGCAACAAAACAAAACCGTTTCTCGGCGTTCTTGCCGACCTACTGAAACGCGGCGTAGAGATACGCCTTATCCATGCCAAAGAACCGGGGTCGGCATTCCGCGAAGATTTCGACCGCTATCCAATTCTAAAGACGGGACTGGAGCGGATGCTCTGTCCGAGGGTACACTTCAAAATGCTGATCTTCGACTTTGAGACAGCCTATATCGGCTCCGCCAATCTGACCGGAGCCGGAATAGGTATGAAAAGCAGTAACCGCCGAAACTTCGAGGCCGGCATCCTTACCGACGCCCCAGCACTTGTTGAAGCCGCCTCAGAGCAATTCGACAGCGTATGGCGTGGTGAGCACTGCACCCGCTGTGGCCGCCGCCAATACTGCTCCGACCCTATCAAATAGTCGTTGTCTAAGATCTTGCTTATCCCAGTCGATCATAAATGGATTGTAAGAGCGAAGCTGCCTCTTGATAATAAGATGAGTTAAGAACCTTTATGTGCAAATATTTATTTGCATCGTCTATATAGTGAGACTCAGGGAATACTTCAAGAAGTCGAATCTTTATTTCAGCCCATTCATCATCACTGCAATCAACACTTACATAGGAACGGAATTCAAGGTTATCATCATCTGAAATATGCCAGTCACCGGTTGCCCATACTGTGAGAGACGTATCAGACCATTTCTCACGTGCCTTTGCAATGGTAAATTCATCCCAAACATTCCATGATCCATCAAGCAATGACTTTGTCTTTTCTACCAAATCTCGTTGTTTCGGATCCATGATTGTTCGATAATTATCACCTATTGCATTGGGGCCAAACATTGCGT
>DVIH01000101.1 GCA_018711405.1 Candidatus Avibacteroides excrementipullorum
TGTAAAGTTCGATACGCAATCGGACGAGAATACAAATGTGACTCCGAGTACGGAGAAGCAAAGAGTTTTTGCAGAATATCTCAAGAAAGAACTGGAAGAGCTTGGCCTTGAAGATATATATTTGGACGACAATTCATATCTGTACGCCACTCTCCCTGCCAACGTGGACAAGGCACTGCCGGTAGTAGGATTCATAGCCCACATGGACACGAGTCCCGACATGACAGGCCTGAATGTCAACCCCAGAAAAGTGCGGCAGTATAAGGGAGGCGACATAGTGCTTTGTGCGGAAGACAACATAGTGCTGTCTCCATCCATGTTCCCTGAACTTAACGACCACATAGGCGAAGACCTGATAGTGACCGATGGAAAGACGTTGCTCGGTGCCGATGACAAGGCCGGAATAGCCGAAATAGTCGCAGCCATAGCCTGGCTGAAAGAACATGACGAGGTGAAGCACGGCAAGATAAGGATAGCTTTCAATCCCGATGAAGAGATAGGACTCGGCGCACACAAGTTTGACGTGGCACGCTTCGGATGCGATTTCGCCTACACTATGGACGGAGGAGAAGTGGGAGAACTGGAATTTGAGAACTTCAATGCCGCATCAGCTAAGGTCAGAATCAAAGGTCGCAACGTGCATCCCGGCTATGCCAAGAACAAGATGATCAACTCTATGCTTGTGGCAGGACGGTTCATGTCGCTGCTGCCGGCCAGCGAGACACCGGAGCATACCGAAGGATATGAAGGCTTCTTCCACCTCATCGACATGTCGGGCAATGTGGAGAATACCACTTTGGCATATATCGTGAGAGACCACGACCGCGCCAGATTTGAGAGACGCAAGGAGCAGCTCAGAGAGTGTGCCGCTTTTATCAACAGGGAAATGGGAGAAGATGTGGTTGCGGTAGAAATCAACGACCAGTATTACAACATGCGCGAGAAGATAGAACCTGTGATGCACATCATCGACATAGCCAAAGAAGCCATGATAAGATCGGGGGTCACCCCGCACGTCAAGGCCATACGCGGCGGTACGGACGGCGCACAGCTCTCGTTCAAAGGTTTGCCCTGTCCCAACATCTTTGCCGGCGGACTTAACTTTCACGGACGCTATGAATTCGTGCCTGTGCAGTCTATTGAAAAGGCTATGAACGTAGTGATAGAAATATCGAAGATAGTAGCAGAGAAATAACATTAACCATATAGAAATAAAATAAAGAGAACAACAGATGAAAACAACTCCATTTACAGAAAAACACATCGCGTTGGGAGCCAAGATGCACGAGTTTGCAGGCTACAACATGCCTATAGAGTATTCGGGCATTATCGATGAACACATGACAGTCTGCAAGGCCGTAGGCGTATTCGACGTATCGCACATGGGCGAATTTTGGGTGAAAGGCCCCAAAGCCATGGAGCAGGTACAGCTGCTGACGTCAAACAACGTGGCTGCCCTCACTCCAGGTAAGGTGCAGTATTCGGCATTTGTCAACGACAAAGGCGGCATAGTAGACGATTTGCTCGTCTATCATTATGAGGAAAACAAATATATGCTCGTGGTCAATGCTGCAAACATCGAGAAAGACTGGAACTGGTGCATGGCCCACAAGATAGAGGGCGCGGAGTTTGAAAACTCGTCGGACAACATCGCACAGCTGGCCATTCAAGGACCTAAAGCCATCAATGCGTTGCAGAAACTGACCGACCTCGATTTGTCGCAGATTCCTTATTACACTTTCAAGGTGGGACGCATCGCGGGAGTGGACAACGTGATAATCTCCAACACCGGATACACCGGAGCGGGAGGCTTCGAACTTTACTTCTATCCTCAGTATGCAGATCAGGTGTGGAACGCCGTGTTTGAGGCCGGAGCGGAATTCGGCATCAAGCCTGCGGGACTCGGATCGCGCGACACTCTGCGTCTGGAAGTGGGATTCTGCCTCTATGGTAACGACCTGGACGACACCACATCGACTATCGAGGCGGGTTTGGGCTGGATTACCAAACTCGTAGACGGCAACAATTTCATCGGCCGTGACATAGTGGAAAGACACAAGACAGAAGGCACTACACGCAAACTGGTAGGTTTTGAGATGATAGACAGGGGCATACCCCGTCAGCATTATCCTCTTGTCAATGCAGAGGGCGAACAGATAGGCGTGGTCACTTCGGGCACCATGTCGCCCACACGCAAGATTGGTATCGGTATGGGCTATGTGAAACCGGAGTACACCAAGCTCGGAACAGAGATTTACATCGATGTTCGCGGCCGCAAACTCAAAGCCGAAGTGGTGAGACCGCCTTTCAGAAGACTGTGATATATGATTTTTTGATTATAAACGCACAAGGGTGATTGCGGAGGCGGCGCGGAAACGCGCCGTCTTTTTTTTTACACTTTCCGCGCTTGTCCTGACGTAAGAGGTGACCCGTGACGGCATATATCGGCCGATGATTGCTTGTGCGTTTGTAACGTGTTGAAATGTAGTAATTTATGTAGGCAGGCGTTTGGCCCGGAAAAGATGGCGCACATCCCGGGCAAAGATATACGCCATCTTCGCCCGGGATCGGCTCGGTCATGCCCGAAGATGGCGTACATCCCGGGTGGGGATGGCGGGTCTCTCTGAAATGCATATAATAATGTGACGGGCACGGATAAAAAGGAGGCTGCGACGGCAGTCTCTTTTTCATTAAATGATTACTTTTGCATCCGGTAAAAAGGTGAGAAAGGATGCTGTTCAATTCCATAGAATATCTGTTGTTCCTGCCGGTTGTCTTTGCGCTCTATTGGCTGATGCGCGGGCGCACGGGGTGGCAAAACCTTTTCATTGTCATTGTCAGTTTCATCTTTTACGGGTGGTGGGACTACCGCTTTCTGTTTCTTATGTCGTTCACGGCTCTTTGCAGTTTCTTCAGCGGCATACTGTTGGAACGCATGGCGCAGAGGCGCGGGCGACGGCTGGTGGTGACTTTCAGCCTGCTGCTCAATCTGGGCATATTGGTGGTGTTCAAGTACTACAATTTCTTTGCCGAAAGCCTTGCGGAACTGTTGTCGCAGTTTGGCATCACTCCCGGTTTCGTCACTCTCCGCATAGTGTTGCCTGTGGGCATCAGTTTCTATACGTTTCAGTCGCTCAGCTACGTCATCGATGTCTACCGCAAACATATAGGAGCCACGCGCGATGTGGTGGCGTTTTTCGCCTTCATCAGTTTTTTCCCGCAACTTGTGGCAGGCCCCATAGAGCGGTCCACCAATCTGTTGCCCCAGTTTCTACATGCCCGTAAGTTCGATTACGGCAAGGCTGTGGACGGGCTCAGGCAGATGTTGTGGGGCTTTTTCAAGAAAGTGGTCGTGGCCGACACCTGTGCTTCGGCGGTGAACAGTATCTTCCTTGAAGCCGGACATCTGGATTCGGTCACACTGTTCTACGGCGCGTTCCTTTTCACCATGCAGATATATTGCGACTTTTCCGGCTATTCCGACATAGCCATAGGCACGGCGCGGCTGTTTGGCATCAGCCTGATGAGAAACTTCAATTTCCCTTATTTCTCGCGCGACATTGCGGAGTTCTGGCGGAAATGGCACATATCGCTCACCACATGGTTTCGCGACTACATCTACATCCCTCTCGGCGGAAGCCGTTGCGGCAAGCTGAAAGGTTTCAGAAATACGGTTGTGATATTTCTGACAAGCGGATTGTGGCACGGAGCCAACTGGACTTTCGTGGCGTGGGGGGCATATCATGCGGTGCTGTTTCTGCCGCTCTTCCTTGCCGGCAAAAACAGGAAGTACACTTCGGCCATTGCTGCCGGCAGGCTGTTGCCGACGGCGAAAGAACTGTTGCAGATGCTTGTGACGTTTGTGCTGGTCGTGGTGGGATGGATCATATTCCGTGCAGACAACATATCTGCGGCCGCACTCTACGTGCAGAGGATGTTCACCTGCTATGAGCCTGTGCTGCCCAAATACGGCAAATGGGCTTTGGTGTGGATTGTCGTGCTTATGATAGCCGAATGGTTGCAGAGAGACAGACAGCATGCCTTGCAGATAGAAGGGCGGGTGAGAAACAGATATGTGCGCTATGCCATCTATTATGCTCTGATAGCAGTGATAATAATATTTCAGGGAGAGACGGCGCAATTCATTTATTTCCAATTCTGATGCTGTATGAAAAAGTTTCTGGCGAAAGTGATATGGTTTCTTGTTCCGCTGGCAGTGGTGCTGGCAGGGTTGGAGGCTTATCTGCGGTCTGTGCCCAATTCCTATAAATTGAAATACGGATATATGCAGCGTCACTCCGGCACAGTGGAGACACTTGTGCTGGGCAGCTCGCACACCTATCACGGGCTGAAGCCTTCCTGCTTTTCATCTCCGTGTTTCAACCTGGCATACTCCTCGCAAGATCTGAAGCGCGATGATTATCTGCTTTCGCGTTTCATCGACGGCATGGACAGCCTGAAGCAGGTCGTAGTGCCTATATCCTATCACACCATGCCCGAAATGATGGAGGACTTCAGCTCTTCGGAGGTGCTTCTGAAATATTACGGCATGTATATGGACTATCCGCCTGCCCGCTTCAGCTTTGAACTTACCATACCGCGTTGGTATGACAAGATACTCATGCAGCTCAGGGGCGAGAGCGTGTGCAAGAGCGACAGTCTCGGATTCGGCACGGACTACATGCCCGAACCCGACAATCTGGATGAAGAACACGCCCTCTCTACTGTGGCATATCATACGCACAAGGACTTTTCACATGTGGATGAAAACATGCGCATCCTGGAGCATATCATATCGGAATGCGGGCGTCGGGGCGTAAAGGTCATATTGCTGACCACGCCTGTGACAGACTTGTATTGCGACAATCTCGATGTGCGCCAATTGGAACTGATGCATGCCTGTGCCGATAGTCTGGCTTCATGGCATGACAATGTGGTGTATTGGGATTTCATGCGCGATGCCCGTTTCTCTTACGGCGACTTCCACGATGTGGACCATCTGGCCGTAAACGGTGCGGAAAAGTTTTCGCGTATATTGTCAGACAGCATAAAGTCTTTGTACCGTTGATATTACGATGCCTGCATGACGGGCTATTATTAAAAGAACTAAAAAGGGGATGCTTCCACCCCTATGAATAAATGTGAATTTGCGGTTGTGAATCCGTTAACTACGGTTAAGCCCCGACTTTCTCTACTAAAAAGAATCAAATTATCAACTATAAATGGATAATGTGTAAATAAACACTCTACTTTTAACATGTGACACGTTAAAAACGATAGTAATATTAACATTTTATTCTTATAGATTATGAAAAGGGAAACGAAAAAAGTTGCAGCATTGTTGGCTTTGGCCGTAGTGGTCAGTGCCGGAGTGGGAGGCGTGGCTTCTTATCATCTGACAATGAAAAACAACCGCAATTACAGCGAGGACGCACGTTTTGATAGGTTGTTCAACAATGAGAATGTATATCGCACATCATATTCAGTAGGTCAGGAACCGGTAGATTTCACCGAAGCAGCCGAAAAATCCGTCCATGCGGTAGTGCATATCAAATCGGTGCAGAACTCCAGGACTAAGGTAGTACAGGAGTTGCCCGACTTCTTCGACTACTTCTTCGGTGACGGACGCGGACGCCAAAGGGAAGTGCAGACTCCTCCGCAGGTAGGGTTCGGCTCAGGAGTGATAATATCTGATGACGGATATATCGTGACCAACAACCATGTCATAGACGGCAGCGATGAGATAACCATAACCTTGAATGACAAGCGTGAATTCAAAGGCACGCTCGTAGGTACAGACCCTGTGACCGACCTTGCGCTGGTAAAAATAGATGCAGACGGACTTGCTCCGCTGCCGGTGGGCGATTCTGAACAACTCAAAGTGGGCGAGTGGGTGCTTGCGGTGGGCAACCCGTTCAACTTGTCTTCCACAGTGACTGCCGGAATAGTCAGCGCCAAAGCCAGGAATCTGGGCGGAGGCGGAAAAGGTGTGAACGGAAGCATAGAGTCGTACATACAGACCGATGCCGCTGTCAACAGGGGTAACAGTGGAGGAGCTTTGGTCAATACACGCGGCGAACTGGTAGGTATCAACGCTGCCATCTATTCACCCACAGGAGTATATTCGGGTTACGGATTTGCAATCCCTACGAGCATAATGAAAAAAGTGGTGGCCGACATAAAGGAATACGGCACTGTGCAGAGAGCCATGCTCGGCATATTGGGCGGCGATAACAACGCGGAACTTGCCGAAGAGAAAGAGTTGGGTACCAACAGCGGAGTTTACGTGTCTGAGGTGACGGAAGGAAGCTCGGCCGATGAAGGAGGCATGAAAGCGGATGATGTCATAGTTGGCTTCAACGGCAGGAAGATAAACTCTATGGCAGAGCTTCAAGAGGCAGTGGCCATGCTCAAGCCGGGTGAAAAGGTAAATGTGGAAATAATGCGTGCCGGAAAGGAGAAGACTCTGAAGATTACGATGAAAAACTCAGACGGAGAAACGAAAGTGACCAAGAAAACCGTCTCGGGTAAAGCGCTCGGCGCAGAATTTGAGAAAGTGTCGAAAGAGCAGATGAAGCGTCTGGACATAGCCAACGGACTGGAGGTGAAGAAACTTGGTAACGGACGCCTGAAGAGCGCAGGCATAGGCGAGGGCTTCGTCATAGTGAAAGCCAACAACGTGCTTATCAATTCAGAAAGCGATTTGGCAAAAGTGATTGCCGCAGCATCCAAGTCGAGCGAAAAAGTATTGTTCATAGTAGGCGTATATCCGTCGGGCAGACCCGACTATTACGCAGTGGATTTGTCGGGCGTGAACTGACATATATTCCACATAGCATGAGGTCAGGATATGGCCCGGAGGTCGGATAGACTTTCGGGCCATATATTTTTGTGTGTTAACGCTTTATGTGTGCAATGCGACAGCTCTTGGAGAAGCCTCCGCAGGATCGGCTCGGTATCGGGGCAAGATGTGCGCCATCCCGGGCAAAGATGGCGTACATCTTCGGGCAAGATGGCGCACATCTTTTTGCCATGCCATTAATAATTCGGAGCAAGTTGCTCTTATGCTCGGCGTAAATTACTATTTTTGCAGATGAAAACTTAAAGACATAGCAGATATATGGAATTGGCAAGCAAATACAACCCTTCCGATGTGGAAGCCAAATGGTATCAATACTGGTTGGACAAGAAGCTCTTTTCGTCCAAGCCCGACAGTCGTGAACCTTACACAGTAATCATCCCGCCACCGAATGTGACAGGAATCCTGCACATGGGGCACATGCTTAACAATACCATACAAGACATACTGGTGCGCAGGGCAAGGATGGACGGGAAAAACGCATGTTGGGTACCCGGCACCGACCATGCATCCATAGCGACTGAGGCGAAAGTGGTGAACAGGCTTGCCGAGAGAGGCATAAAGAAGTCGGACCTGACCCGCGAGGAGTTTTTGAAACATGTGTGGGACTGGACAGACGAGCACGGCGGCACCATATTGAAACAGCTGCGACGCATAGGCGCTTCCTGCGACTGGGACAGGACGGCATTCACTATGGACGAGACCAGAAGCAAGAGCGTGATAAAAGTCTTTGTGGACTTGTACCGGAAAGGCATGATATATCGCGGAGTGAGGATGGTCAATTGGGATCCCAAGGCTTTGACAGCCCTCAGCGATGAGGAAGTGATATACAAGGAAGAACACAGCAAGCTGTTTTATCTGAAATATAAAGTTGTGGGTGAAGACGGATATGCAGTGGTGGCAACCACACGTCCTGAGACCATAATGGGCGATACGGCCATGTGCATAAACCCCAATGACCCGAAAAACGCGCACCTGCGTGGCAAGCATGTGATAGTGCCTCTGGTGAACAGGGAAATACCGGTCATAGAAGACGACTATGTGGATGTGGAGTTCGGTACAGGCTGTCTGAAAGTCACTCCGGCGCATGACATCAATGACTATATGCTCGGTCAGAAACATCACTTGAAAAGCATAGACATATTCAACGACAACGGCACCCTGAGCGAAGCGGCCGGCATGTATGTGGGCATGGACCGTTTCGATGTGAGGAAGCAGATAGAGAAAGACCTTGCCGAAGCCGGCCTGCTGCTGAAAGTGGAAGACTACAACAACAAGGTGGGCTATTCGGAAAGGACTAACGTGGTCATCGAGCCTAAACTCTCCATGCAGTGGTTCCTGAAGATGGACAAACTGGTGAAACCTGCGCTTGACGCAGTCATGGAAGATGACATAAAGTTCTACCCGTCAAAATACAAAAACACATACCGCCATTGGCTGGAAAACATTAAGGACTGGTGCATCAGCCGCCAGCTCTGGTGGGGGCACTGCATCCCGGCCTATTTCCTGCCGGACGGTGAGTATGTGGTGGCCGAGACGGCCGAAGATGCTTTGGCGCAGGCCAGAGAAAAGATGAACGACAGTACTCTGGAGGTGAAAGACCTCCGTCAGGATGAGGATTGCCTCGATACATGGTTTTCTTCATGGTTGTGGCCGATTTCGCTGTTTGACGGGATATGCAATCCCGGCAACGAGGAACTGAAATATTACTATCCCACAAGCGATTTGGTTACCGCGCCTGACATTATATTTTTCTGGGTGGCGCGCATGATCATGGCCGGATATGAATATATGGGCGACAAGCCTTTCAGAAACGTATACTTCACAGGCATAGTGCGCGACAAGATAGGACGCAAGATGTCCAAACAGCTCGGCAACTCTCCCGACCTGCTCGGATTGATAGACAAATACGGCGCCGATGGCGTAAGGATGGGAATGATGCTTTCCGCTCCTGCCGGCAACGACATATTGTTTGATGAGGCTTTGTGCGAGCAGGGACGCAATTTCAACAACAAGATATGGAATGCGTTCCGTCTGGTCAAAGGCTGGAATGTGGATGAGGCATTGCAGCAACCCCGATATGCGGCGATTGCCACAAGGTGGTTTGAAGCCAAATTGTACGCCCTGTCGGAAGAAATCAAGGATTTGTTCTCGAAATATCGCATAAGCGAGGCCCTCATGGTGGTCTATAAGTTGTTCTGGGATGAATTCTCTTCCTGGTATCTTGAGATGATAAAGCCGGCCTATGGTTCGCCCATCGACAAGGCTACTTATTACAAGACTTTGCACTATTTCGATGCCCTGTTGAGACTGCTGCATCCTTTCATGCCTTTCATCACGGAGGAGTTGTGGCAGCATCTCTATGACAGGAGAGACGGAGAGAGCATTATGGTGTCTCCGTTTATTTCCGACATGAAAGAAGACGGGAAAATCCTGAATGAGTTCGAGTCGGTGAAAGAGGTGATAAGCGGGGTCAGGAGTATCCGCCTGAAACATAACATAGCCCAGAAAGAAGTGCTGTCGTTGCTTTATGCCGGCCAGAACGACTTTTCGGAATATGATGATGTGGTCGGCAAGATGTGCAATCTCTCCGCCATAGGCGTATGCAGCGACAAGCCGGAAGGTGCGGTTTCGTTTATGGTCGGGACAAAGGAGTGTTTCATCCCGCTGGGCGACCTTGTGGATGTGACAGAGGAATTGAACAAGTTGCAGGCAGAGTTGGAGTATCAGGAAGGTTTCTTGCAGTCTGTGTTGAAAAAACTGGGCAATGAGAAGTTCGTGGCTAAGGCTCCCGAAAAAGTGATAGAGATGGAGCGCAAGAAGCAGGCCGATGCAGAGAGCAAGATACTCTCTCTGAAAGAAAGGATAGCAGCCATGAAAAAATAAAAGATTAACGGTCTTATAAAAAAAGTAGATTATGAACGATCAAAGATATATGATGAGAGGTGTTTCCGCATCCAAAGAGGATGTGCACAACGCCATAAAAAATATAGACAAAGGCATATTTCCGGGAGCTTTCTGCAAAATCATTCCCGACATACTCGGCGGAGATCCCGAATATTGCAACATAATGCATGCCGACGGGGCGGGGACCAAGTCTTCGCTTGCCTATATGTATTGGAAAGAGACAGGCGATTTGAGCGTATGGAAAGGCATAGCTCAGGATGCCCTTATTATGAACATCGATGATTTGCTCTGCGTGGGAGCTACCGACAACATACTTGTGTCGTCCACAATAGGGCGTAACAAACTTCTCGTTCCCGGTGAGGTCATCTCGGCTGTCATAAACGGTACTGACGAACTCCTCGCCGATTTGCGCAAACTCGGCATAGGCGTATATGCCACAGGCGGCGAGACTGCGGATGTCGGCGATCTGGTGCGTACGATAATAGTGGACAGTACGGTGACATGCCGCATGAAGCGTTGCGATGTGATAGACAATGCGAATATCCGTCCGGGAGATGTAATCGTGGGACTTGCATCTTTCGGCAAGGCTTCTTATGAAAGCGAATACAACGGTGGCATGGGCAGCAACGGGCTGACAAGCGCACGCCATGACGTGTTCGGCAAATATCTGGCGGAGAAATATCCTGAAAGCTATGACAACGCAGTGCCTGAAGAACTGGTCTACAGCGGCAGTCTGCATCTCACCGACAGCGTTTCGGGTTCGCCTTTGGATGCCGGCAAGTTGGTTTTGTCACCTACCCGCACTTATGCTCCGGTCATCAAGAGACTGCTGGACGAAATGAGAAAAGACATTCATGGCATGGTGCACTGCTCCGGCGGAGCGCAGACGAAAGTAATGAATTTCGTAGGAGACAATTGCAGAGTCGTGAAAGACAATCTGTTCCCATTGCCGCCTCTTTTCCGTACGATAAAGGAACAGAGCGGTACGGATTGGGAAGAGATGTATAAAGTGTTCAACATGGGACATAGGATGGAGATTTATCTGTCTGAAAAAGATGCCCAAAGGGTCATTGACATATCCAAGAGCTTCGATATAGATGCAAGGATAGTCGGCCGTATAGAAGAGAGCGACAGGAAAGAACTGATCATAAAGAGCGAGTTCGGAGAGTTCCGTTATTGATAAAGTCTATTCCTTTATGGCGGAAAATAATCTATTGGACAAACTGGAAGGGCTTGTTGCCCGTTTTGAGGAAGTCTCCACTCTTATAGCCGATCCTAATGTCATAGCCGACCAGAAACGTTTCGTCAAGCTGACCAAAGAGTATAAGGATCTGAGTGCTATAATGGAAGTGCGCAAGGAATATGTGCGTTGCCTTGACGATTTGGCGGAGGCTAAGGCCATGCTGAGCGAGCAGGATGCGGAGATACGTGACATGGCACGCGAGGAAATCTCCGCTTGTGAGGCTCGCATCCCGCAACTTGAAGAAGAAATAAAGTTGCTTCTTGTCCCGGCCGATCCGCAGGATGACAGGAACGCTGTGCTTGAGATACGTGGAGGGACAGGCGGCGACGAGGCTGCCATTTTCGCAGGTGACTTGTTTCGCATGTATTCCAAATATTGCGAAAGCAAGGGGTGGAAATTGGAAGTCTCAAGCTATACCGAAGGCGCAGCCGGAGGATATAAGGAGATTATATGCAGTGTGACCGGCAATAAGGTGTACGGCACATTGAAATATGAGTCGGGGGTGCATCGTGTGCAGAGAGTTCCTGCCACCGAAACTCAGGGACGTGTGCATACATCGGCTGCATCTGTGGCTGTATTGCCTGAAGCCGAACCCTTTGATGTGGAGATTAATGAGGGGGAGATAAAGTGGGATACATTCAGGAGCGGTGGCGCCGGAGGACAGAATGTGAACAAGGTGGAGTCGGGAGTACGTCTTAGGTATAATTGGAAAAACCCAAATACAGGTGTTGTCGAGGAGATTCTGATAGAATGTACCGAGACGCGCGATCAACCGAAGAACAAAGAGAGAGCACTGTCGAGACTGCGCACGTTCATATATGATAAGGAGCATCAGAAATACATAGACGACATAGCCTCAAAGCGTAAGACTATGGTGTCTACAGGCGACCGCTCTGCCAAGATACGTACTTACAATTACCCGCAGGGGCGAATCACCGATCATAGGATAAATTATACTATATACAACCTTGCCGCGTTTATGGACGGCGACATTCAGGACTGCATAGACCATCTGATTGTGGCTGAAAATGCGGAAAGGCTTAAAGATAGCGAACTTTAATAACTTATAATAGGATGAACAGACAACAGCTTTTTGAGAACATCAGGAAAAAAGGGTCTTTCCTGTGTGTGGGACTCGATACGGATATAAAGAAGATTCCGGAGTTTTTGCTTAAAGAAGATGATCCTGTTTTTGAATTCAATAAGAGGATAATCGATGCTACGGCCCCTTATTGCATAGCCTATAAGCCTAATATGGCTTTTTATGAAAGCTATGGAGTGAAAGGTTGGCTGGCATTTGAGAAAACAGTGAAGTATATCAGAGAGAACTATCCCGACCAGTTCATAATAGCCGATGCGAAACGTGGCGACATAGGCAACACTTCAGCCATGTATGCAAGGACTTTCTTTGAGGAAACAGAAGTGGATGCTTTGACTGTGGCTCCATATATGGGGGAAGACAGCGTCACTCCTTTCCTGGCTTATGACGGAAAGTGGGTAATATTGTTGGCTCTGACTTCAAACAAAGGCTCCAAAGACTTTCAGCTGACACAGTGTGCCGACAGTGATGAGAGACTGTTTGAGAAAGTTCTTAGGGTGTCAGGACAATGGGGCAGCGTGGACAATATGATGTATGTGGTCGGAGCTACTCAGGGGAGTCTGTTTGCCGATATACGCAAGATCGTGCCTGACCATTTTCTCTTGGTGCCCGGTATCGGGGCGCAGGGCGGTTCGTTGAGCGAGGTATGCAAGTATGGGATGAACAGCATGTGCGGACTTATAGTCAACTCTTCGCGAGCGATAATCTATGCCGACCATACGGAACAATTTGCGGTTGCTGCCGGTGAAGCAGCAAAAGGGGTTTGTGCTGAGATGAAAGAAGAACTTGTCAAGGCCGGACTGATCTGATAAATCGAAAAGGAGAAAGTTAATCCCATAATCTGATGTTGTTAATGGACATTAGGTTATGGGTTTTTTTACGGGTCATCGTAATATTTCCATGCATTGGCATTTTTCCGGTTTCGCACTTTGGCGCGGTGACTTTTCCAGAATATGTAGCGGAGGACATCTTCCGCACTGAATTCAAGTACCACTCCCACTCCGAACGAAGGAGCTTTGTTGCTTTCGCTTATTTCCTTACTGTGCTTATAGAATACCGGCGAGAGCATAGGTATGCCGGCCATAGGGTCTTCGTACCATTTGGTGAAACAGGTGTATGGCATGAGCGTCATCCGCTTGTCATGCGTATTTTCTATGCTTCGGTCAACGTATTTTTCGAGTGTGAACTCTTGTTCTTTCAGTTCCATGTCGTTGAAGTTGATGCCAAAGTCTATCATTTCTCTTGCTTTATCGTTCAGTTTGAAAGACAGTGTGTCTTCCGCCGCATTCTGTGAATAGGATTTGGCAGCAAGAATCAGCGACAATATGACCAGAATTGACTTGGGCGAAAGCATATATAGTAAATCATGAATAATCAAAGTTAGGATATTCATGTATTACCGGTGCGGTAATTTCAATAGTTTATGCAGATTTAATATTTGTTTCCGGCACTTGCGGGTGGCAGGAGAGGAGGCAATTGTTTTAAGACAGAACAGTTTCCGCTTCAGAGAGGAGGAAACGGAAACTGTTCCGGTGTCGTGTCAATATGTTAATATCTCCAATCCGTTGTCGGTCACGACGAATGTGTGTTCCCATTGCGCCGAAGGTTTTTCGTCTTCGGTCACTACCGTCCAACCGTCTTCTTCATCGATGAATACATCGGGCACTCCCATGTTGATCATAGGTTCTATGGTGAAGACCATGCCTGGCACTATCATCATGCCGCGTCCGCGTTGTCCGTAATGATCCACTATAGGGTCTTCGTGGAATTCCAGTCCCACGCCGTGTCCGGCAAAGTCGCGCACCACCGAAAACCTGTTTTTCTCGGCATGTGTCTGTATGGCATGACCTATGTCGCCCAGATGTCCGAACGGGTGGGCGGCGGCCGCACCCAGATTCAGGCATTCCTTTGTCACTTCCACAAGTTTCTTGATTTTCGGTTTCACGTTGCCTATCATGAACATGCGCGATGCATCGCTGTAATAGCCGTGAAATATTGTCGAGACATCCACATTGACTATGTCTCCGTCTTCCAGATATTCATCTTCGCTCGGAATGCCGTGACATACCACCTCGTTTATGGATGTGCATACGCTTTTGGGGAATCCCTCATAGTTGAGCGTTGCGGGCGTGGCACCGTGATCCATCGTATATTCATATACTATCCTGTCTATCTCGGCAGTGGTCATGCCTTCGTGTATTTCGGCAGCTACGGCATCGAGTACTCCCGTATTGATTACTCCGCTCATCCTTATGCCTTCTATCTGCTCGGGAGTCTTTATCATTTCCCTTGTCGGTACCAGATGTCCGTGTTCTTGGTAGAACAGCATTTTTTCATCCAGTTCCGTAGGAGTGACTCCCGCGGGGACTATCCATCTTTTTCTGTTGCTCATTTCTATTCTGTATGTTATAAAGGATATGACGGCAAACCAAACAGCCGTCATATCCTGTCTGTTGTATCTTCTTATTTGTTTATCTTAGCCCAAGTGTCTTTCAGCGAGACTGTCCGGTTGAATATCAGTCTGTCTTTGGTGCTGTCTTTGTCGGGGGTGAAATATCCTATCCTTTGGAACTGGAAGTGGTCCATAGGTTTGCAGTCGAGCAGATATTTTTCCACGTAGCAGTTTGTAAGCACTTTCAGCGAGTCGGGATTGAGCAGTTCTCTGAAGTCCTTGTCTTTTTCCTCGCTGGGATTTTCTACCATGAACAGACGGTCGTACAGTCTTACTTCTGCCGGTATGGCATGGCGGCAGCTCACCCAGTGCAGTGTGCCTTTCACCTTGCGGTTGCTTGCCGGCATTCCACTTTTTGTGTCGGGGTCGTATGTGCAATATATTTTCGTAATGTTGTCGTTTTCGTCTTTATCGCATCCGGTGCATTTCACAATGTAAGCGTTTTTGAGTCTTACTTCCTGTCCCGGTGTCATTCTGAAGAATTTCTTAGGTGCGTCTTCCATGAAGTCTTCGCGTTCTATCCACAATTCGCGAGAGAATTCTATCATGTGCGAGCCTTCTGCGAGGTTCTCCGGGTTGTTTACGGCTTCAAGTTCTTCCACCATGTCTTCCGGATAGTTGGTTATGATGAGTTTCACCGGATTCAGCACGGCTGAAACTCTTGTGGCACGCATGTTCAGGTCTTCGCGGCACGCGGCTTCGAGCATGGATATGTCGTTGAGGGCTTCAAACTTGGTGTAGCCTATCATGGTGATGAATTTCTTTATTGCTTCGGGCGTGTAGCCTCTTCTGCGGAATCCGCAGATGGTCGGCATTCGCGGGTCATCCCATCCGTTGACGAGGTTTTCTTTCACCAGCGTCAGGAGCTTTCTTTTGCTCATCACGGTGTAGGTCAGATTGAGCCTGTTGAACTCTATCTGTTGCGGACGGTGGTCTTCCAAGTCGCGTCCTTCTTTCAGTTCGTCAATGAAGTAGTCGTATAGTGGTCTGTGTACAGTAAATTCCAGTGTGCATAGTGAGTGTGTGACGCCTTCGAAATAGTCGCTCTGTCCGTGCGCGAAGTCGTACATGGGATATGCTTTCCATTTGTCGCCGGTTCTGTGGTGCGGTGTTTTTATGATCCTGTACATTATAGGATCTCTGAAGTGCATGTTGGGGTTTGCCATGTCTATCTTTGCGCGCAGCACCATTTTGCCTTCTTCTATTTCTCCGGAATTCATCTTTTCAAACAGGGCAAGGTTTTCTTCCACTGGTCGGTTGCGGTAGGGACTTTCGGTGCCGGGTTGGGTGGGAGTGCCTTTCTGCTCGGCTATCTGTTCGGAAGTCTGTTCGTCCACATATGCTTTGCCCTCTTTTATCAGTTTTACCGCAAAGTCCCAAAGTTGCTGGAAGTAGTCGGAGGCATAGAATAC
This sequence comes from Candidatus Avibacteroides excrementipullorum, assembly GCA_018711405.1. Classification (GTDB taxonomy): domain Bacteria; phylum Bacteroidota; class Bacteroidia; order Bacteroidales; family Bacteroidaceae; genus Avibacteroides; species Avibacteroides excrementipullorum. The sequence goes on from DVIH01000101.1 coordinate 15,973, forward strand.
CTCGTTCCATTTATATCCCAGCCATGCAATGTCTTCCTGTATGGAGTCAACATATTCCACATCCTCTTTTGAGGGGTTGGTGTCATCAAATCTGAGGTTGCATACTCCGTTATATTTTTCTGCCACTCCGAAATCAAGGCAGATGGCTTTGGCGTGTCCTATGTGCAGGTATCCGTTTGGTTCGGGCGGGAAGCGGGTCTGTATCCTGCCATCGTTTTTGCCTTTGCTCAGGTCTTCTTCTATGATTTGTTCTATGAAATTGAGTCTTTTCTTTTCGTTGCTTGCCGTGTCTGTATTGTTGTTTGTCATATTTTTATGGTGTTTTTTAGAAATGCATTGTTGCAATAGTGCAAAGTTACAACATATTGTTTGAAAATATTTGTATTCGGCTTATTTTTCTATCTTCCGCAGTCTTTGACCGAGTGCTTCGGGTATGTGCGCCATCTTTACCCGGGATGTACGCCATCTTCGCCCGGTATCGGCTCGATCTTGCCCGAGGATGGCGCACATGGCGAATGATGGTGCTGTCGTGTCCTGATGAGCAGGATGGTCGGATAGATATTTGATGTTATTGGTTTTCGCTATATGCTTATTTTGCGAAATATTCAGTCTTCAACCAATAGGCATAAATCGGGTCCTGGAACGAGATCTCACCAGCCTTGTTGTCCAATATATCATTTTTGATAAGAGCTGCCTTTGAACGGGATATTGAGGTCGTTGAAGAGATTTGATAGCGATGCATCACTTCGGTCGAACTGATGGCCTTTTCTCCGGCTATAAGGGCTTTGAGATAGTTCAATTACTGTGTGGTCAGTGTTTCGGTGATTGTTACAAATGACGACTTATGTGACAGCGGTCGCTATTTTTTTAAGATAGCCTTAACAGTAATATTCTGAACAGAAAAAGAAGTATTATTTCTTTTATTGTTTAAAATATTACTATATTTGCAGTATGGACAGGCAATTAAATGAAATAGGAACTATTCCGGTAACGACTTCAATCATTGAATCGTTATATCCGGAACTTAAGTCTGCTGACAAGAAAGTAACCTGGCTAGAAAAGCAAGGGGTTATCATCAGACTTAAGCGAGGACTTTATGTGATCAACCCCGAATATTCAGGAAAGACTCTATCGAGTGAGTTGATTGCCAATCATCTCTATACACCTTCGTATATTTCAATG
>DVIH01000102.1 GCA_018711405.1 Candidatus Avibacteroides excrementipullorum
CTGAACTTCTTCATTCAATATTTTGCAAAAATCTTCTTTGCTCATGGAACCTTTGTCGCCTTCGCCCTGTTTTCTGACAGAAACAAGCGAATTTTCCACTTCCTTTTCACCCACGATAAGCATGTAAGGGATATGCTTCAACTCCGTATCGCGAATCTTCCGACCTATTTTCTCGCTGCGGCTGTCCACCACTGCACGCACATCGTGGCTTGACAGATAGGCTGCCACTTCCTTTGCATAGTCGTTGAACTTATCGCTTATAGGCAATATGGCTACCTGCTCCGGTGTCAGCCAAAGAGGGAATTTTCCTCCCGTATGCTCTATCAATACCGCAACGAATCTTTCCATAGAGCCGAACGGTGCACGGTGTATCATCACAGGTCTGTGCTTCTGGTTGTCCGCTCCCGTATATTCCAGCTGAAACCTTTCGGGCAGGTTATAGTCTACCTGAATAGTGCCAAGCTGCCACCTTCTGCCTATGGCGTCTTTCACCATGAAATCCAGTTTAGGACCATAGAAAGCCGCTTCACCATATTCTATTTTGGCTTTAAGTCCTTTTTCTTCGCATGCCTCGACAATAGCCCGCTCGGCACGTTCCCAGTTTTCATCGCTTCCTATGTACTTGGTCCTGTCGTTTTTGTCGCGAAGAGATATCTGAGCCTCGAAATTTTCAAAGTCCATCGACTTGAATACTATGGATATTATATCCATGACATTCAAGAACTCGTCTTTCACTTGTTCCGGCGTACAGAATATATGCGCATCGTCCTGCGTGAAACTGCGCACGCGGGTCAATCCGTGCAACTCTCCGCTCTGCTCGTATCTGCACACTGTGCCGAATTCGGCCAGACGCAACGGCAGATCCTTGTATGATTTAGGCGTAGTCTTGTATATCTCGCAATGGTGAGGGCAGTTCATCGGTTTCAAGAAATATTCCTCCCCCTCTTCCGGCGTATGTATAGGCTGGAAAGAGTCTTTCCCATATTTTGCATAGTGTCCGGAAGTAACATAAAGGTTCTTATTGCCGATTGGCGGCGTTATCACCTCTTTATATCCGTATCTTTTCTGTATCCTGCGCAAGAACTCCTGCAATCTCAGGCGCAAATCCGTCCCGTTTGGCAACCACAACGGCAATCCTTTGCCGACCGTATCAGAGAATGCAAACAGCTCCATCTCCTTGCCTATTTTCCTGTGGTCTCTTTTCTTGGCTTCTTCGAGCATCACAAGATATTCGTCAAGCATTTTCTTTTTCGGGAAAGAGATGCCATATATACGGGTCAGCATCTTTCTGTCTTCGTGCCCGCGCCAATATGCGCCGGCCACAGAGGTCAGTTTGATAGCCTTTATAGGTGCAGTGGACATGAGGTGAGGACCGCGGCACAGATCGGTAAACGAGCCTTGAGTATAAGTGGTGATATGTCCGTCTTCCAATTCGCTTATCAGTTCGCATTTGTAAGTCTCGCCTCTCTCGCCGAACATCTTCAAGGCATCGCCTTTAGCTATGCTCTTACGCTCAAGCGGCTCTTTGCGCGAAGCCAGTTCCTGCATTTTCTTCTCTATTGCAGGTAAATCCGATTCCTTTATGACGGCATCTCCCGGATCCACATCATAATAGAAACCGTTTTCAATAGCAGGACCTATTCCGAACTGTATGCCGGGATAAAGTTCTTGCAAAGCTTCGGCGAGCAAGTGCGCACTGGTGTGCCAGAACGTGTGCTTGCCTTCATTGTCTTCCCATTTATATAAAACCACCGACGCATCTGTGTCGATAGGACGATTCAAATCATATATTTCGCCATTTACGCCGCACGACAGCACGTCTTGCGCAAGACGCTGACTGATACTTTCTGCAATCTGCAAACCTGTAACTCCTTCGTTGTACTCGCGAACGGAGCCGTCTGGAAAAGTTATCTTTATCATATTCAAATTAATATATTTTAATTCGGCAAATTTATACAATTCTTTTGAGTTTCAAGACACGGAGAGGACAAATATGCATGCCGGCGTGAAAAATATGACAAATCATCTGATCGGCATCACTGCATGCAGCCGTCATTTCATTTCATATTCTTCCTTCATGTCTATCTCCTCGTTATCTTTATTCAGGAATTTATATTCCAGATAAGCAAGACTTTGATTAGGCACTATTTTGATTTTAAAACCATATTTCAGTTGCCATTTTCTCTTTATGGACATAATGCCCTGATTGATATAGGCCGCTACGTAAGGATGCAGATGGAGCACGAATTTCTTCACATTCAGTTTGTTTACGAGACAATCTATTTTACTTTCGAGCACATCGGTGAACAACAGGGACGGTGCAATGACGCCTTTGCCATGACATGTGGGGCAGTCTTCGTTGGTGGCAATGTCCATTGCCGGCCTTACACGCTGCCTTGTTATCTGCATCAGTCCGAACTTGCTCAGCGGCAGGATATTGTGTTTCGCCCTGTCTTTCTGCATGTTCTGGCACATTCTCTCATACAGTTTCTGGCGGTTTTCGGGTTCGTTCATGTCAATGAAATCCACCACTATTATACCGCCCATATCTCGCAGGCGCAACTGCCGCGCCAATTCATCGGCTGCTGCCAGATTCACATCTACGGCGTTTTCCTCCTGGTCGTTGTTCTGTTTCGACCGGTTGCCGCTGTTCACATCCACCACATGCATCGCCTCAGTGTGTTCTATGATGAGATATGCGCCGTTCTTATATGAGACAGCCCTGCCGAACAATGATTTTATCTGCCTTGTTATGCCGAAATTGTCATATATCGGAAGCTGCCCTTTATACAATTTCACAATGTCGCTTCTTTCCGGAGCGATCAGAGTGACATAGTCTTTGACATCGTTGTAGACTTTCTCGTCATTGACATATATGTTTTCAAAAGAGGGATTGAATATATCCCTTATGAGAGCCACCGCCCTGCTTGTCTCCTCGTAGACCATAGCCGGCGCATGATTCACTTTCTGCATCCTGGCCACGCAGTCTTCCCAATGCTTTACCAGCACTTTCAGCTCGCTGTCGAGCTCGGCCACTCTCTTGCCTTCGGCCACAGTCCTTATTATGACTCCGAAATTGTTGGGCTTAATGCTCTGCACCAACTGTTTGAGGCGGGTACGCTCTCCGGGCGTCTTAATTTTCTGCGACACCGACACTTTGTCGTTGAACGGGATAAGCACCAGATACCTGCCCGCAAACGAGAGTTCGCATGTCAGTCGCGGTCCTTTGGTGGAAATCGGTTCTTTCACGATTTGCACGAGTACCTCCTGGCCTAATGAAAGAACATGCGATATGGATCCGTCTTTGTTTATATCGGCAAGAGGGGTAAACTGCGATATCGGCGAGAGCTTTTTCCTGTTGCTCTGCACCTGCTTTATGTATTTTGACTGCGAGGCAAACTGCGATCCGAGGTCCTGATAATGCAGGAAAGCATCTTTTTCGTAACCTATATCAATAAAACAGGCGTTCAAGCCGGGCATGAGTTTCTTCACTTTGCCCAAATATATATTTCCCACGACATACGACGAATCAGTGTTTTCCTTTTGCAGTTCCACAAGACTTTTGTCTTCCAGAAGGG
>DVIH01000103.1 GCA_018711405.1 Candidatus Avibacteroides excrementipullorum
AAGTGTTTCCCGCTTGTTTCAGGTGGTTCTGAAGTTCTCAAATGTATTGAGTCGAGGTCTTCGATTGTCAACAGATATTATAAAGATACATGTAGTCTCAGGTTGAAGAACCGTGACGGGCGGATTAAGGACGTGGCAGTGGCATGCGAGCTTTCCCATCTGTTGCAGTCCGGTGAGAAACTGAAAAGTTGGTATTGGAGAGGTTTTAACCCGATGAAGCGAGGGCGTATGTCTTTGGATTGGGACGGTGATGTGGCTGTGCTGGACTTCAATTACTTTCATAATGACGATATAGCTTCTTTCGATTCGCTGTTCAACACTGTCAGGGGCAAGGCTTCCGGCCTGATAATAGACTTGCGCAACTGTCCGGGCGGCAGCTCCATAGTTGGCGACAGCCTGATGACTTACATAATGGATAAGGACAGCGTGGCCCTGTGGGGGTGGCGCACACGGGTGAACAACGGTTACGGCAGGTCTCAGGGCGACTATCGCGAGGAGTATGAGGACTTCTATCTGTACAGGGCATACGAGACTTACCCAAACAAGGTGATAAGGCTTGACCGCTCCAAGTATGTGGGCTGTCCGGTCATAATCCTTACAAGTCAGTTTACCGCCTCTGCGTGCGAGACATTTCTCATAGGCGTGGTGGAGCATGCAGACCGTCCGCTGGTAGTGGGTGAAAGGACCCAGGGCTCTACCGGCACACCGCTCGTGATAGATTTGCCTCACGGTGCATGGGCAAGGATATGTACCAACTCCCATATATTCCCCGTAAGCGGTAGGGAGTTTGTGAACGAGGGCATAGAGCCTGATGTGGAGATATCTCCCACAGTGGATGACTACCTCAACGGCTATGACAGGTGCATGGACTATGCCCTGAAGAAGATAAAGGAGATGTAGAGCGTGGCACGGTGTTTGTATGTCATAAGGTAAAAGAAAATGCATGATAATGGATAGATTGGACGAACTGAAAAACTGTTTGGGACGCAATTTCGAGAAATTGCAGGAAAAACTGATGCCTTATGCCAAGAAGTATGGGCGTGTGGCTGCCAAGCCTGTCTTGGAACTGTATTACGTGCTGCGCGAAGACTCCACTCCGGCAAAAGACAAGGCGGTGATAGCTTTGGCTTTGGGATACCTCCTTTTGCCGTCGGACATATTGCCGCTGAGGAAATTCGGCATATTCGGACTGCTCGATGACACTCTGTCAGTAAGCGTGGTATATAAGAAAATGCAGAAAAACATCACTCCCGCCGTCTCGTTCAAAGTGGAGATGACGCTCGACAAGTGGTTTGACGGCCGGTCGGTGGAGGTGGTGGGCTGAAACGGCCTGTCTTTATTTCCTGCCGGTCATGAAAGTAAGCAGCGCGGGGGTGAACTTCTTCATCCCCGCATAGACAGCGAGCAGCAAACCCAATGTGATCAGTACGGAAGTCAGCAGCATCAGCGACATTTCCAGTCCGTCAGACGGTTTGAAACAGACGAACAGGAGTTTCGATACTTTCTGGCATACGATGATGTGCGACACGTAGATGAAGAAGCTGGAGGCTGACAGGAATCTGTCGGGCTTTATGCCTTTGGCCGTGATGAGCCATGCCGCAATGTTGTAGGCCATGACAAGCCCTGCTACTATGTTGAGCCTCTTGATGGTGAGTTCGGCTTCGGGAAAGAAGTTGAGCGAGACCATCCCGAGTATGCCCAAGACGATGTAGGCGGCCACAGACGTGCGGAAATAGCGCGAGAATGTCTTTATCATGTCTATCCTGTTTATTGACAGGTATGCTCCCCATGCGAAGAAGAATAAAGAGTTGGTGTGCAGCGACAGCAGGTCGTTGCCGGCATGTTCCACGGCAAACCACACTACGGCTAGTATGCAGATGAATGCCTTCCCTCCTTTTTTGATGAGGTAATGGAGCACCGGAGTGAGTACGACTATGATCATGAGTTCCCTCAGAAACCATAGCGGCACGTTGATGGGGCTGATGGATGATTGCATCACTTCATAGCCCGCATCGCCCGGCGAGAGAGGACTCATCTCGCCATGATACATCCAGAAGCACGCCAGCACCGACTGCAATGTGATGACCGTTTCCCCGCCTTTGTATGAGATGAAGTGGGAGAACGCACTGAACATTCTCGGCAGCAGCGTGGCTATTATCGCAAGGAAATTCCAGATGATGTAGGGGATGAGCAGCGTGTGCAGCCTGTTTTTCAGCTTGCGGAAATATGCGCCCTTGTCGAATATGTCGATGTTGATGAAAAACACGTATCCCGATATGAAGAAATATATAGGCACGCTCTGTCCGCGCAGAAACGAGTCGATGAAATAATTCAGTTCCCTGAAAAACATCGAGTCGTGGAACGTGAAGACTTCGCCGTTGAGTGTGATGCCGTCAAGGTTGAAAGTATGTATGGTAAGAATCACTACGGCCAGCGGAAAGCGCAGCAAATCCAAAGCCTGCGATCTGATATTCTGTTGTTTCATATTAAGGTTTGTTTTTTTCGCGTGCAAAGATAGTGCATTTTGCCTTTCGTTATTGCTTTTTGCGTTGCAGAGGATGTCTGTTTGCCGTAATTATGGTTTCATAACCTGTAATCCGGGTATAGGGCATCCGGCCTGACGGATATATCTTTGCATCTGTGGATTATAGTGTTTTATGAAGTTTTGTGAATGAGTTCTTCTGGCAGCCTGCCGCAATGAAAAAATAAAGTTGCGGCGGGCTGCGCTTTGTCAAACCGCACTATTTGTTGTATCTTTGCGGGATAGCAGAAAACTCTTGTAAAGTACAGTTTCTCAAAATGCCGATGAAGATAGATATAATAAACGGTCCTAATCTGAACCTGACAGGCACGCGCGAACCATGTGTATATGGCACGCGCGGCATCCCGCAGTTGCTGGCCGGCTTGCAGGATAAATATCCTGATGTGGAGTTCTCCTTTTATCAGTCAAACTGCGAGGGGGAGCTTGTGACGCGGATACAGGAAAGCGGTTTTAACACCGAAGGCATAATACTCAATGCCGGTGCATATACACACACTTCCATAGCCTTGCGCGATGCCATAACGGCAGTGGAGGCTCCGGTGGTGGAGGTACATATATCGAATGTCTTTGCGCGTGAGGAGTTTCGCGCCAAATCAATGATAGCGGGAGTATGCATCGGCTCTATAGCCGGATTCGGTCTTGATTCCTATGTCTTGGCCGTAGAGGCTCTCAGGCTGCGGTATGCGGGGAAGTTGCCTTATGGAGTTTGACGATGAACTGGAGAAATATGTCCTCTCGCACATAGATGACGAGCCGGACTATCTGAAAGCCCTTTACCGTGACACTCATGTGAAGCTGCTCCGCCCGCGTATGGCTTCGGGACACTTGCAGGGGCGTCTGCTGAAAATGCTGGTCAGAATGATCCGTCCGCGCAACGTGTTGGAGATTGGCACCTACAGCGGCTATTCGGCTTTGTGCCTGGCCGAAGGATTGGATGATGGCGCCATGCTCTACACTTACGAGATAAACGATGAACAGGAAGACTTCACCCGCCCTTGGCTTGAAAAGTCGCCGTATGCAGACCGCATAAAGTTTTTCATAGGCGATGCGCTCGAACTTGTGCCGCAGAGCGGGGTAGTGTTCGACATGGCTTTCATGGACGGAGACAAGAGGAGGTATTGCGACTATTACGCCATGATAATGAAGCAGCTGTCTCCGGGAGGTTATATCATAGCCGACAATACGCTGTGGGACGGCCATGTGGTCGAGACGGAGCATTCCAAAGACGGGCAGACCAGAGGCATATTGGCTTTCAATGATATGGTGAAAGTAGATGGAAATGTGGAGAAGGTGATATTGCCGTTGAGGGACGGCCTGACGGTGATAAGAAAAAAAAGATAGTATTTTTTAATTTGATAAAACTTAATGTTATGGACAGTACGCGGCAAAGCAAAATATCGAGACTGATACAGAAAGAACTCGGCGATATGTTTCAGAAACAGACTCAGGCGACTAAAGGCGTCTTGGTGTCGGTCAGCGCGGTGCGTGTAAGCCCGGATCTGAGCGTGGCCAAGGCCTATGTGAGCATATTCCCGTCGGAGAGGGCGGAGGAGATTCTGAATAACATCAATGCAAACAGCAAGACTATTCGTTACGAACTCGGCACTAGGGTGAGATTCCAGTTGCGCATAATACCGGAACTGAAGTTCTTCATTGACGATTCCTTGGATTATATAGACAGGATAGACGAATTGTTGAAGAAATAAAAGAACGTGCGGGGAGATGTTGTCTCTGAAGATTGCCTTAAGATATATCTTTTCCAAGAAGAGGCATAATGTCATCAACATAGTGTCGGGCGTGTCGATATGCGGCGTGGCTATTGCTACGATGGCTATGGTCTGCATATTGTCGGTATTCAACGGGTTCAGGGAACTTGCTGCATCTTTGTTTACGGCATTCGACCCTCAGTTGAAAGTCGTGGCATCTGCCGGAAAGACATTCTTGAAAGACGATCCGAAGATCTTGCGCCTGGCTGAGACCGACGGCATAGCTGTCATGACGCATGTGATAGAAGACAACGTGCTGCTCAGATATAAGGAGAAACAGGCTATCGGGGTCTTGAAAGGCGTGGAGGACAATTTCGAACAACTCACTATGATTGACAGCATACTGGTGGGCAACGGAGACTTTGTGCTGAATGACCCTGTGGTAGATTATGGCATACCGGGCATAGGACTGATAGGAACTCTGAATTGCGGGCTTAAATATCTGGAGCCGCTCGAAGTATATGCTCCGAAAAGGGAGGGAAAGATAAGCATGGCCAATCCCGCCTCATCATTCAAGTCTGACTATCTTTACTCTCCTGGAGTGGCATTTGCCGTGCAGCAGGCAAAATATGATAATTCGTATGTAATAGCTCCTATAGACCTGGCCAGACGGCTGTTTGGTTATGATAAAGAGATTACCGCTGTGGAACTCAAATTGCAACCCGGTGTGGATGAGGAGGAGTTTGAACGCCGTTTGGAGAAGTCTCTCGGCTCCGATTTCAAGGTGATGAACCGATTCGAGCAGCAGGCCGATGTGTTCAATATAGTCAGGATAGAGAAGTTTATGTCTTATGTGTTTTTAAGTTTCATCCTTGTGGTTTCGGGACTTAATATAATCGGCCTCCTTTCCATGCTGATAATAGAAAAGCGCGATGATGTGAAGACGCTCGGCGATATGGGAGCTGACAGGAAGATGATAGAACGGATATTCCTTTATGAAGGATGGGGCATATCTCTGATTGGAGCAACGGCAGGCATAGTGCTGGGCGTAGTGCTATGTCTGTTGCAGCAGAGATTTCAGTTTATTACGTTGGGGGGTGAAGAAAGCCTTTTCGCTGTGACCGGTTATCCTGTGAGCCTTTATTTCCGGGATGTGATTCTGACTTTCCTGACGGTTGCGGTCATAGGTTTTGTTACTGTGTGGTATCCTGTGAAATTGATGTGCCGCCGCTTGAAGAATGCATGAAAAAGGGATGTATCGGCAATTGACACATCCCTCGTAATCTGTTTCTGTCTTTCTTATTTGTTTATAAGTGTTCGGTATGCTGCAGCATCGAGCAAAGAATCTATCTCCGACATGTCTGTAGGTCTGATTTTTACCAGCCAGCCTTTTCCGTAAGGATCCGAGTTGACCAAAGACGGGTCATCGTCCAATTCCGCATTTTTCTCCAGCACCTCTCCTCCGACAGGCAGGAACAGGTCTGAAACCGTCTTCACTACTTCGATTGTTCCGAATACTTCGCCTTTGGCAAGTGTTTCACCTTCGCAGTTGATGTCAATGAAAACTATGTCGCCGAGCTGCTCTTGCGCGTATTCGGTAATTCCGACATAGGCAACGTCACCTTCCAAACGAATCCATTCGTGTTCGTTTGTGTACTTCAAATTTTCTGGATAATTCATAATAGTAAATTTTAAACGTTTAAAATAAATATATACTTGCAATGGCACAGACGAAACCGTTGAAATATCCGGCTATCACCTGTGCCAGTGTGTGTTCTCTCAATATCATTCTCGATGTGCCCAGCAGTCCTGCCACAAGTATAAGTATGCTTAGTCCTGTCAAGGGGTATATGGGAAACATCTTGTCGAACATGACGTATGCTCCTGTTATGACTCCTATAGCTGCCGTGTGGATGCATATTTTCCATTTCATGTTTATTATCGCACTTACCGATAGGGTGACAAGAAATGCTATGAGCAGCCCGTGCATGTATGACGGGATGGCAAGTCTGCGCATCAGTAGGAATCCGAAAAAATAGGATATGAAAGTAAGGACGTATGGGACTGCCCTGTTTTCTTTTACGGACAATCCTTTTATCTTTACTTTGTTTATCTTTACGTATGTCCATATGGAGACCATCGGTATTATTATGGTAAATACCAGGATTATTGACAACACGAACATCTTGTATTGCCATGGGAGTATGTACAGAAATGTGAGTATGAACATCATGGCAAAGGAAAACAACGCCGCATAGAATGGGTTGAATATGGCTGAGATGCCTTTGCATATTAGGATGAGGATTTTTTCCTTGTTCATATTCATTTTCTTAATCTAGCGACCGGGATATTCAACTGCTGGCGGTATTTTGCCACCGTGCGCCTTGCAATGGGAAAACCTTTTTCGTTCAACATTTCCGTGAGTTCATCGTCTGTATATGGAGTGTCGGGGTTCTCACTGTCAATCATTTCTTTCAGGATGTGTTTCATTTCCCTTACCGATAGCTTGTCTCCGCTGTCGGTGGTGTATGAGTCGCTGAAGAAGAATTTCAGCGGGAATACTCCATAGTTTGTCTGTACATATTTGCTGTTGCTCACCCGCGAGATTGTCGATATGTCGAGTTTGGCTCTGTCGGCTACGTCTTTCAATATCATCGGTTTCAATAGTGATTCATCTCCTTCGAGGAAAAATGGTCTCTGGAGTTCCACTATAGTTTTCATTGTGATAAATAGTGTGTTCTGTCTTTGTTTGATGGCATCTATAAAATTTTGGGCCGATTCTATTTTCTGCTTGGCAAACAGGGCGGCGTCTTTTTCAGACTTAGTCTGTTTTCCTTTTTTCCGGGCAGCATCGTTTATTATGTCTGAAAAAGTCTTGTTTATTTTCAGATCCGGTACATTGTAGTTGTTGAGCGATATGTCTATTGTGCCGTTTTCATGTGTATCCACTGTGAAATCCGGAATGATGATTTGCGTGTTTCTGCCTATGGCTTCTCCCAGAGATATTCCCGGTCGCGGATTCAATCGCACTATTTCGGACAAAGCTTTGTCGCAGACTTCTTCCGTAATGTGCAGTTTCTGCATTATCTTGTCTCTGCGTTTTTTCACGAAAGCATCGTAGCATTGTTCTATGATGTTGTGCTTGACTTTTTGCAGTTTCGACTCTTCGTTTCTGTCTATTTGCAGAAGCAGGCATTCTTGCAGGCTTCTTGCCCCGATGCCTGCGGGGTCCATGCTTTGGACAATGCTTAAGGCATTCTTCATTTCCTCGTCTGATGCGCTGATACCTGCGTATAGTTCAAGTTCGTCTTTCAGCGTTTCCAGATTTTTTCTTAGCAGCCCGTCATCGTCTATCGAGCCTATTATATATTCTGCTATCCTTTTGGTGGTCTCGTCCGTATCGGTTTCGCCGAGTTGCTCCATGAGGTTTTCGTAGAAAGACACCGAGTCGGAGAAAGGTATATCTTCCGCTCTCACGGTTTGCGAACCGTTGTTTTCTTTTAGCTTATAGTCGGGTATGTCATCTTCTGTTCTGTAATCACCCAGCGAAAGGTCTTCGTCATTGTTGTCGGAGTAGTTGTCTTCATATTCTCCCGATGTCTCCGTCTCTTGCACATCATTTTCCATGTATTCGCTTTCATGGTCGGCAGATGGCTCAAGGGCCGGATTGTCTTGTAATTCAGTCTTAACCCGTTCTTCAAATTCCATGGCAGGCAGTTCCAGCAATTTCACAGCCAAAACCTGCTGCGGTGACAATGTTTGCACCTGTTGCAGGTTTTGCGTTTGTGTTATGTCTGTTCCTTGTTTCATTTGCAGCCGGTTTTTATAAGCCTGCACAAAATTAATCAATGTTTTTATCCGAGAGTATATGACGGTTGATTATTTTATCAACAAAGACATAAGTTCCTTCATGCCTTCCGATGCTCCTTTTTTTATGAATGTGACGTTATGGACTGATTTCACGTCTACGTCTTTCGGGTCTATCAGGTAGACTGGTGACTCTTGTGGCAGGTAATTGACCAGTCCTGCTGCGGGATAGACGTTGAGGGATGTGCCTATTATGACGAAAATGTCAGCTTTTTCGGTCTCTTTTACTGCAGCGTCAAACATGGGTACGGCTTCGCCGAACCATACTATGAACGGTCTAAGTTGGCTTCCGTCTTTTGCCTTGTCTCCTATTTTTATCACAGGATTATGTTCGGGCAGTTCCACTATGCATTTTCTGTCGTCTGGGTTGCGGCTTGAACAGGCTTTCATCAGCTCTCCGTGCAGGTGGATGACGTTTGTGCTGCCTGCGCGTTCATGCAGGTTGTCTACATTTTGTGTTATGACTGTGACATCGAAGTGCTTTTCCAGTTCGGCCACAAGTTTGTGTCCTTCATTGGGCTTTGCACCTATCAACTCTTTTCTTCTTGCGTTGTAAAAATTGAGGACGAGTGCCGGATTCCTGTAAAAACCTTCAGGGGTGGCTACTTGTTCTACCGGATAGTTCTCCCATAATCCGCCGGAGTCGCGGAATGTGCTTATGCCGCTTTCCGCGCTCATGCCGGCTCCGCTCAAGACTACAAGTTTCTTCATCTTCATAATGATCTGTCCTTTTATAAAATACTCTTACAAAAATAATATTTTTTAAGCACAGCAATCTTTCCTCATGTGGTAAAAAGGTTGTATTTTTGCGCGGATTATACAGAAGTATGTATAATGTGTTTATAGACATAAACTTAGATAATAAGAAAAAGTAGTATGGATAAATTCAGTTATGCTCTGGGGCTGGGGATAGGCCAGAATCTGTTGAGTATGGGAGCTTCCGCCCTCAATGTCGATGATTTCGCACACGCTGTGAAAGATGTGCTGGAGGGAAAGAAGACAGAGATGACCCATGCGGAGGCTAAGGAAATTGTAAGTAAATTCTTTGCAGAGCTTCAAGATAAAGCAATCAAGGAAAATAAGGAAAACGGCGAAATCTTCTTGGAAAGAAACAAGGAGAAGCCGGGAGTCGTAGTCTTGCCGAGCGGATTGCAATATGAGGTGATAGAAAAAGGACATGGCAGGAAGCCGGGCAAGAACGACAGGGTGAAGTGCCATTATGAGGGTACTTTGGTCAACGGCATGGTGTTTGACAGCTCTTATGAGAGGAAAGAACCGGCCGTGTTCGGCGTGTCGCAAGTCATTCCCGGTTGGGTGGAGGCTTTGCAACTCATGCAAGAAGGTGACAAATGGAAACTCTATATCCCCTCCGAACTGGCTTATGGCGCAAACGGCGCAGGTGAGTTGATTATGCCTCACAGCACATTGATATTTACAGTGGAATTGTTGGAAGTATTATAATAAAATCAAATAGAGAAATGAAAAAATCATCAGTTTTGGCTGTTTCGGCAGCCGCACTTTTTGCTATGGCTTCTTGTGGAACCAAAAATTCTACAGATGTGAATCTGGTTTCCGATATAGACTCTCTGTCTTACAGTATCGGAGTGTTGAACTTCAACCCGCAGATGAAAAATGCCCTTACGCAACAGTTTAATATAGACTCTACCGCATTCTCTGCTTTTGTGCAGGGCTTCATGGAGGGTGCAAACAGTTCCAATGCGAAAGAAAAGGCACGTGCTTTGGGATACCAGATGGGAATGACTATGGCTTCGGATGATGCTATTGAACGTATGGGACAATATTTCTTCGATGGCGACAGCACTAAATCTATGAATAAGGGTGCTATCGTAGCCGGATTTGCCGATGCTTTTGGAGGTGTGGATCAGCAGTTGTCATTGGAAGAAGCAAGAGCGGTGATGACCGACTATCAGCGTAAAATGAATGAAGCCAAAATGCTGAAGCAATATGGCGACTGGAAAGTGGAGAATGAAAAATTCCTTGCAGACAATAAAGCAAAAGAAGGTGTGGAGGCTACGGCAAGCGGTTTGCAATATAAAGTAATAAGAAAAGGCAACGGAGCTGTTCCTACAGATTCTACCCAATTGGCTGTGAGATATAAAGGAAAACTTATAGACGGCACAGTGTTTGACGAAAGCAAGGACAAGGCTTTTGAATGCACTCCTTCCGGTTTTGTTATAGAGGGCTGGAAAGAAGCGCTCAAACTGTTCCCCGCAGGTTCTAAGGTGGAAATCTATGTGCCGCAGAACTTGGGATACGGGGCAGCCAACAGAGGCAAGATAAAACCGTTCTCTACATTGATATTTGAGATGGAAATCAGCGAGAAGAAATAAGATTCGCGGT
>DVIH01000104.1 GCA_018711405.1 Candidatus Avibacteroides excrementipullorum
AAACGCCGCTTCATTTCGGTATGGAACAAATTGACCGACATATACCGCAACTACAGACAGGAACTGAACAAAAGAGGCATAGCATACGAAGGCATGATATACAGAGATGTGCTCGACCACTTCGATGCAGCCCTGCTGCCATTCGAGCGGTATGTCTTCATCGGATTCAACGCACTCAACAAGGTGGAAAGGGAAATATTCAGAAAGATAGACGAAACAGGAAAAGCCTTTTTCTACTGGGACTACGATGTCTATTATCTCAGAGACATAGCAAACCATGAGGCCGGCGCCATGATAAGACACGACAAAGAGGCATTCCCGTCGCAATTGCCGGAAGAATATTTCGACAATTTCAAGGACAAAGACAAAAGAATTTCATACATATCGACCTCCAACGAGACGGTACAGGCCAAATACATCAGACAATGGATGAGCGACACAGTCAGAAACGACAGGGAAGCGCAACAGTCGGTCATAGTCTTGTGCAACGAGTCCATGCTCCTGCCTGTACTGAACTCCATACCCGAATCAGTGAAAGAGATGAATGTCACCATGGGATACCCGCTATCGCTTACACCGGAATATACATTCGTCAGACAACTGATGAACCTGCATGTGGACTACCAGACGGCCAACGGCACATTCATGCCGGAAAAGACTATGGAACTGCTATCAAACAATATCGCAATGCTGCTGTCGGACAATATCGCGACATTGAAAGACAAGCTGAAAGGCAGAAGCTCGTCAGGTTTCAGCCCTCAGGAACTGTGCGGAGACGAAGTGTCAGACGTGCTGTTTTCCGATGCCTGCGGCAAGACCGAATTGCTGTGCGACAAGATATTGCATACACTGCGGCTCATGGCTTCCGCCTACAGGAGACTCTATGCGGACGACAAAAGCATGGGCAAGCAGCTGCATGAAGAATCGCTGTTCAAAATCTACACCGTCATGACAAACATGAAAAACCTGATCGCCGACGGCGAGCTAGACATAGGGGTACAGGCATTCTCCCGACTGGCCGGCAAGATAATGGACGCCACCAGCATACCATTTCACGGAGAGCCTTTGGCCGGACTGCAAATCATGGGAGTGCTCGAGACAAGAAACCTAGATTTCAAGAACATACTCATGCTCTCGGTGAACGAAGGCATGATGCCCAAGACTCCGGCCGACATCTCTTTCATCCCTTACAATCTGAGGAGAGCATTCGGCCTGCAAACCAAAGAAAACAGAAATGCCATATACGCATACTACTTCTACCGCCTGCTGCAACGTGCCAAAGACATTACACTGATGTACAATGCATCAGTATCGGGCCTAAACAAAAAGGAGATGTCGAGATTCATGCTGCAACTGCAAGCCGAGAGCGGGCTCGACATTGCAAAGTACCACATAGATTCCGACATGCACCTGCCCGGCACAAGGACATGGGAGGTCAGGAAAGACAACGCCATAATGGAAAAGCTGCATTCTTTCTCCCACCTGTACGCATCGTCCATAAACACATACATAGACTGCGGAGTGAAGTTTTACCTCACCTACATACTCGGCATAAAGGAACGGAAAGACACTGCCGCCGACATAGACAACGCCATGTTCGGCACCCTGTTTCACCGCTCTATGGAACTGCTGTATGACAAGCTGCGGGAAAGAGACAACATCATCAGGCAGGAAGACATGGAAACCCTGCTCAAGAACAAGGCGGAAATAGAATCGTGCATAAACAAAGCCTTCAAAGAATGCATTTACCCCGACGAAGACAACTTCTGCCTGAACGGGATGCAGATGCTGAAAAAACAGGTACTGGCCAAATATGTCGTCAACATGCTGAAGAAAGATCTAAGGAAGACACCTTTTGAAATCGTGGGAATGGAAAGAAAGACTTTCTTCACAATGGACATCCCCTCCGACGGCAAGCCAAAGACTCTGCGGCTCGGAGGATACATAGACAGGATAGAGAAAAAAGGCGACACGCTGATAATAAGCGACTACAAGACAGGCAGCACCGAACAAAAATTCAAATCGGCGGAAACACTCTTCGAACGGCAGAAAAACAGAAGTTACCACTGGCTGCAAGTGCTGCTCTACTGCAAGGCTGCGGAAGACGATGCCGCACTGTCCGCATCGGTGAGCCGCATCGTTCCCAACCTCATATACATACAGAAAAACTCCAATACGGAAGACGAACCGGAGAGCAAGCAAGCCATATATGGCGACAACAAAGCCGAGTTTGAGGAACTGCTGAAAAAGACTATGGAAGAACTGTTCGACAGGGAGCAACCGTTCACACAGACGGAAGAGGAACACACCTGCTCATTCTGCGACTTCAGGAACATCTGCGGCAAATGACAACCGAAAAGAATCAGATATTGGAAGTAGTATGCTCCACCAGTATCTTTACGCCGATACCTATCAGGATAAGTCCGCCTATCACCTCCATAGGGAGAAATTTCACCTTGCCCACAAATACGCCGAAGACGAACCCGGCTATGGTCATAAGCAAAGACACCACCCCTATTATGCCGCATGCCATCAGCACGTCAACTACATTCATTGTCCCGGCAAAAGCCATAGTCGCCCCTACGGCCAGGGCATCGATGCTCGTGGCAACGGCCATGATGCACAGTTTGCGCCATCCCGGCCCGGCAGCCCGGCATTCACCGTCATCATGTTTCAACGAATCATATATCATCTTCCCGCCCAGCAGCAGCAATATGACAAAGGCGATCCAGTGGTCCACGCTCTTTATGTATCCGGCGAAACTGAAAGCCACTCCCCAACCTATCAAAGCCATCATGCACTGAAACACGCCGAAAAGCACGCACGACCTTGCCATCAGCCTGCGGTCTATGCCCTTTGCCGATATGCCGTTGACAATAGACACGGTAAAGCAATCCATCGCAAGAGCGAATGCCACCAGGATAATCTCTAAGACACTCATCAGAATTTATAGATTAAAGCATAAGTAAACCCTATATTGCTCGACTTGTTATAGCCGAATCCCGGCACATACCAAGGGGCGGAATCGTCATGTTCGGTAATCTTGAGCCTGGCTCTCCAGCGGAACGACCATCCCATCATGAAATTGCGGTATATGGCCACCCTTATTCCTCCCACTATCTCCATCCAGTTGGCCACAGCCTTTATGCCCGAACGGTTGAAGTCTATGGCTCCTCCCCAGACCTCATCCACCACGTTGTGCGAGCTTATGTCATACTTGAAAGCCGAGAATCCATAACGCAACCCGAAATAAAAATGGCTTTCATTGTTTTGTTTGTATTTCATGTTATAGTTCATGCCCACGCGGAAAAAAGGCGCCGCCGCCTTATAGCCCACGCCGTTTTCGGCATTGTCGTAACTGCCGTATCCCAATTCCAGCACTGGGAAATATCTGTGCAGCAGATTCACATCGAGTGCAACCTCGCATTGCATGTATCCCGTGCCGAGAAAATGCAAGGCCGGATTGGCCACATCAAGCCCCAGATACAGTCCGTTGAACACCGGCTTCCTGACTGTGGTATCACTGCCGAGTGCCTCCGCCGGCTCGCCCGCAGGCTCGGTTTCCTGAGCTTCCGACAAGGCCGGAAAGCAACAAAAGAGGACAAGACTAAAAATAAATATGGAAATTCTCGCCATCAGACTCATTTATAACAGGATTGACTACATCTATTCTTCTTATCAGATTGGTGGTATAGTCCAACGAATCCACACTATGGGTATATGTGATTCCGCAATCAGGAGAGATGAAATGCTGCTTGTTCTTATAATACATCTCCACCCTGTCTGCCAGCCTGTAAGTCACTACCACGATGCTGTCGCGAATCTGGGTTATACCGTCCTCGTCTGTATAATAATAGGGTATGGTGTCGCGCACATTGACTGTCATCAGAAACGTGTATGCAGTCATTTCCGCTCCTTTGTTGACAGGCACCTGTATGGCCGAAGAGCGCACATCCATGTTTATCAATACCGAGTCGGTACCGTCGGCAAGCACAGTCAACGTATCTATCGCCACACCGGAACTGTCTATGGACGACTTGAACAGGAAGTTGGCCATAGCCTGAGTGGAATATCCGCAATCGCTTTCCGAACAGGACAACACTAAAGACAGACATGCAGCCAACACCGATACGGCCAATATGCGGAAACGCTTCATAGACATCAGATCTCCTTGTCGATTTGATATTTGTTACGTTCCATCGAATTTCTTGCGATAAGCTCGCCTATGAATCCGGCCAGGAACAACTGAGTGCCTATAATCATGGATGTCAGAGCCAGATAGAAATAGGGAGATTCGGTCACAAGCCTGTAGGGCATCCCGTGATGCAGGGCATACAGTTTGCCGAAACCGACTACGATGACCGCAATGAATCCCAGCACGAACATGAGCGAGCCGAGCAGTCCGAAGAAATGCATGGGCTTGACACCGAATGTGGAAAGAAACCACAGGGATATCAAGTCCAGATAGCCGTTGAAAAACCTGTTCCAGCCGCCGAACTTGGTCTTGCCGAACTTACGTGCCTGATGGTGCACTACTTTTTCGCCTATCCTGCCGAAGCCGGCATTCTTTGCCAGATAGGGTATGTAACGGTGCATTTCGCCATACACCTCTATGTTTTTCACCACATCTTTCCTATACGCCTTGAGTCCGCAGTTGAAATCGTGCAGGTTCTTTATGCCCGATACCTTCCTTGCCGTAGCGTTGAACAGTTTGGTGGGGATGGTCTTCGACAGGGGGTCGTAACGTTTCTTCTTCCAGCCCGACACAAGGTCATACCCATCTGCGGTAATCATCCTGTAAAGTTCAGGTATCTCATCGGGGCTGTCCTGCAAGTCGGCATCCATCGTAATCACTACATCGCCTTCGGCCCTGCCGAAACCTTCATACAAAGCCGGCGACTTGCCGTAATTGCGGCGGAACTTTATGCCGTGCACCTCCGCATTGTCTTTGGCAAGCTCTTCTATCACGTGCCACGACCCGTCGGTGCTGCCGTCATTGACGAAAATAATCTCATAAGTAAAGCCATGCTCCTGCATCACCCTCTTTATCCAGGCGTGCAGCTCTCTCAATGATTCTTCCTCGTTATATAAAGGTACTACTATCGAAATATCCATTTTCATGAACAATTAACCGTTTACCTGCGTTTCAAGAATACGGCCGCAAGCAACGAAATAAACAAACCGAATACCACATTGTTGGACAACAGCGAGAATACTATCTGTATAGGCGACAGTGTACCCATCAACTCCACGTTGGCTTTGAGCATTTCGATGTTGGCAGCCGCCTCGCCGCTGCCGAGCAGTTCCTGCATCTGGTTCACACTCTCCAAATAGGAATTCAAGATAAATCCGTTGTCAATGAACCTGAAGTAGATGAAATGCACTATGGCCGCAATAAGCGAAGCATACATATATATGTTGGTGCTGAGCAGAAACGCCTGCCAGAACCCCAAGCGCCCGTCAAGGACACCGTCTCTTATCTTCTTGACAAACCATGCTCCCACAAACGGCACCATAATGGTGAGCAACAGAAAGATGAAGCTGAACACCGGGTAAGAAAAGCCCAAAGGAAAAAACACGAATTTCACTGCCCAGAATATCCCCATGTACAGGCCGTAAACTCTGGCATAAGCCCCTATAGTCATTTTACTTTCAGACATGCTACATTATTTTGTGCAAACTTACTGAAAAACTTCGGAATATCCGCCGAATTGCAGCAGATTAACGCAACAGGATTTGATAATTAGGGAGTTAGAGGAAAAACGCAGAAGTTGGGCAGACAGTTGAAAACCGTCTTAAAGCAGATTAAAGCAAAAGAACGGTTTCCTAATCATTACCCGATGAAAGTGCAGATTTAACAGTTCCTGTTTCATTTTGCGGCGTTCTGCGCAGTTTTGCTTATCAATAGGTAACTCGTTGATTTATAGTTTTGCAACCAAAAAGAAACGAGTATGGCAAGAAGCACATTCAAGGTGCTGTTCTACGTGAACGGCAGTAAGGAAAAGAACGGAATTGTCCCCATCATGGGACGAGTTACAATCAATGGTACGGTAGCACAGTTCAGCTGCAAGCGGACTATCCCGAAAGAGCTTTGGGATGCCAAAGGGAACAAGGCAAAGGGCAAGAGTATGGAAGCGAGGGAAACCAATCTTGCGCTTGACAACATCAAGGCTCAAATCATCAAGCATTACCAGTGTATATCCGACCGTGAAGCGTATGTAACGGCAGAAATGGTACGCAATGCCTATCAGGGATTGGGCGGTGAGTATGAAACGTTGCTCGGTGCTTTCGACAAGGAAAATGAAGTGTTCAAGAAGCGTGTCGGAAAAGACAGGGGCAGGGC
>DVIH01000105.1 GCA_018711405.1 Candidatus Avibacteroides excrementipullorum
CACCCCAGTACGGCTACAAGTTATAACAACATAGGCAATGTATATAATGCTCAAGGCAATTATGATAAGGCATTGGAATATTTTCAGAAAGCTTTGGCCGGGCAGGAGGAAGTTTTGGGCGGCAGTCATCCTGATGTAGCACAAAATCTGAATAATATAGGCAATGTGTATTATGTTCGCGGTGATTATGATAAAGCTTTGAAACATTTTCAGCGGGCAGTAGATCTTCAGAAGAAAATACTTGGGGCGGAACATCCTGATATAGCTTTGGGAATGAACAACATCGGCAATGTGTATTATGCAACAGGCAATTATGATAAAGCCATGAAATGTTTTTACGAGGCCTTGGGTTTACAACAGAAAGCCTTTGGGGAAATGCATCCTAATACTGCCGTGAGTTATAATAATATAGGTAATGTCTATAATGCTCAGGGCAATTACGACAAAGCTTTGGAGGCTTTTCAGAAAGCGCTGGACATTTACAAGAAAAGTTTAAAAGAAAATCATCCGGATGTGGCGTTGGGGTATAGCAATATTGGACTTGTTTATTATGCACAAAGCAATTATGATGAGGCTCTTGTTTGTTTTCAGAAAGCGTTGGATATTCAACGGGCATCATTGGAGGAGATTCATCCGGATATCGCCTTGAGCTATAACAATATGGGGCTGTCCTGTTATGCCAAAGGCGATTATGGCGTTGCTTTGGGATATTTCCGGACAGCCTTGTTCATTCAGCAGGCCGTGTTTGGGGAGAACCATTCCGATGTGGCTTTGAGCTTGAGCAATATCGGTCTTGCTTATTATGGGCTTGGCGATTATGACAAAGCTTTGGAGTATTTTCAAAAGGCGGTAAAGATGTTGGAAAAAACTGTGGGGAAAATACATCCTGATGTAGCTACTGTTTATAATAACATAGGGCTTGTGTATGAAGTGCAAGGCGACCATGACAAGGCATCTGAATATACGCGAAAGGCTCAGAGTATCATGAGAATAAATAAGTGATAAATGAAAGATTCATATGGAACAGGTATATAAGTATTTTGCATTTATCAGTTACAGTTCCCACGACACGGTGTGGGGAAAGCGGTTGCAGCGCAAGTTGGAAAATTACCGTATGCCGACGACTTTGTGCCGGGATCATGGCTGGCAGCGGAAGCCTATGAAACCTGTGTTTTTTGCTCCTACCGACATTCAGCCTGGTGAACTGTCGGAAGAACTCAAACAGCGGCTTACGGCTTCGCGCAATCTGATTGTGATTTGTTCTCCGGCTTCTGCCCGGTCTGTTTGGGTGGGGCGGGAGATTGCTTTCTTTCACAGTCTGGGACGCACGAAAAACATATTTTTCTTTATAGTCGATGGCAAGCCGCATAGCCGTGACAAGGCGACTGAATGTTTCAACCCGGTGGTGGAGGAACTTGGATTGCCTGAACAGCTTGGAGTAAATATCCATGAGAAGAACTACAAATGGAGGGTGATGAACCGTGAACGGGCGTATGTGCAACTGATAACTAAACTGCTTGGCATTGAGTTTGACGCTATTTGGCAACGGCATAAACGCAGGATGCTGGAAAAAGCTGCTGCATGGCTGTCGGGAGGCATCATCGTGCTTATGTCATTGGTGGGTGTGTGGCAGATGGGGCTTCCGTTTGATGCAGTGATAAGTCTGAATGAATCGACTGAGTGCAATGACAAGTTGCCTCCGCTGAAAGATGCAGTCGTGACAATAGCGCTGGACAATGAAGTGAAAGCCGATACTATAGCATCTGTTGCGGAAAGAGCCGTGTTTGTAAACGTCCCGTCGCGTTTGGCCGGAATGAAGGCACGTGTCACATTCAGTTGCAGGGATTTCATGGATGTGGATACGGTGATGCCTATAAGTCGCGATATGGCATTGCACATCCGCAGAGACACTGCGGTTTACGGCAATGTGTGTTTCAGGTTATGGAATCCCCGAACTGAGCAGACTGTGAGCGGTTGCCGTGTGGAGATTGCCGGCTATAAAGCCGTTTCTGATGCCGATGGTTATGTCTCACTTTACATACCTCTGTCGGAGCAATGCAAATTATACAGCATTCGGGCTTCTGTACCGCTTTTGGACAGTGTTCTGTATATGCCTTGCGTGAAATCTCAGATTATATGTGTGAAATAAATTCGTGATTGATAAAAGAACTGACAAATGGAAGAAAAATTATACAAGCCATATCCTGCCGATATAAGTGGCGTAAAGTTGCCTGATGAACTTGGTTGCTTGGTTGAACAAATGGCTAAAAATGTGCATGAGGTGTGGGCTGAGACCCGCATTAAGCATGGTTGGAAGTATGGAATCTGTAGGGATGATGTGTTTAAAACCCATCCTTGCCTCGTGCCTTATGAGGAACTGCCGGAAGAAGAAAAAGAATATGACAGGAATACGGCTGTGAGTACGTTGAAGTTGATTCTGAAACTTGGTTTTAACATCTCTCGACAATAGTTTGTCTTGGCCACGTCTATGTGTTTTTACCTTTTTTGTGGCACAATCTTCTTGCGAGCGATATGTTCTCATTTTTTTTGTTACATTTGGGGGTAACCATTAAAAATGAGTGCTTATGAAAAACTATTTTGATTTTACAGGAAAAGTGGCCGTAGTGACCGGAGCATCGAGCGGGCTTGGCGCTGATGCGGCTAAGGCCTATGCCGAGTGCGGGGCGAGTGTGGCCTTGCTGGCAAGGCGTAAGGAGAAGCTCGCGGGTGTGGCTGAGGAGATAAAGGCTCTCGGCGGAAAGGTTATCACTGTGGCTTGCGACGTGACAGACGAGCAAATGGTCAAGGCGGCTGTCGATGAGGTCATATCGTCGTTGGGGCGCATAGACATCTTGCTGAACAATGCTGGCGTGGCTGTGGCCGGAGCTGTGCATCAGCTGTCGGAAGCCGACTGGGACAAGGTCTTGGATACTAACCTCAAAGGCATGTATCTGATGTGCAAGCATGTGGTGCCGCACATGATGGGGCAAAATTATGGCAAGATAGTGAATTTGTCTTCAGTGAATGCCATAATCGGCGATAAGGTGCCGGTGCTTGCGCGCCATTCTTACAATGCGTCGAAAGCCGGTGTGCGGGGGCTTACTCTGGGCATGGCGGCATCATACGGCGTGTATGGCATTACGGTGAACTGTGTTGGGCCGGGACTGTTTGAGAGCGAGATGACCGAGAACACACTGTTTAAGAACGAACAGTTTATGAATGCTTACAACAATGGCAATCCCATGGGACGGCCGGGCAGACGCGGGGAGCTTAACGGCACTATACTTTATCTGTCGTCTGATGCTTCAAGCTATGTTACCGGGCAGTATATAGTGGTAGACGGAGGCATGAGCGAAGTCTGACACATTTGTCACACTACGCCTGTCAGCGTAAGCACGCTTATCTTGAGACCGCTGCCCGACAGTGCTGCGGCGCATCCTGTGAGTGTGGCCCCGGTGGTCAATACATCGTCCACGAGCAGGCAATGCTTGCCTTGCAACTCTCCGGCAGCGGTCTTTCTGAATGCGCCAAGAGCCGCATCCGCTCTGTCGAATGCCGATCGTGCAGTCTGCGAACCATCGTTGTGCACACGTTCCATTATGTCAGTCCTGACCGGTAGTCCCGTTACCGATGATATGCCTTTGGCGATGTCTTCCGACTGGTTATAGCCTCTTTCCTTCTGTTTCTCCCTGTGTAGCGGCACGGGTATGATGAAGTCGATGCTGTCGAAGAAATGTTTTCTTTCCATCCTTACGGCCATAATCCGCCCCATAGCTATGGCCAGGCGTTCGTTGCCGTGATATTTGAAACTTTCCACTATCTTCTGCACGGGGGTGGCAGGTGCGTATTCCAGCAGGAATGCCGCTCTCTCGAAGTCGAATTTGCCAGCCAGCCTGAGTTCGGCTATGCTGTCTTTGTCGTCGTCGGGAATGGTGAATGGCAGCGATGCCACACAGGTGGAACACACCTCGTCTTCGTCTCTGTGCAGGGTGCGTCCGCATACGATGCATGCTCTCGGAAAGATGAAGTCGGGCAGATCGTGCATGAAGAGTCCGGCCAGTTTACTTAGCATCGGGCAAGTGCTTTTTTATCAGTTCCGGTTCGTATCCTTTCGAGAGGGCATAGCGCATCAGTTTGCCGTAGGTCTCGAAGCGGTTGCTCTCATCTTTTATCGATTGTCGCTTTTTCTCCAACAGGCTTTGCAGTCTTTCTTCATACTCCTCGTTGTCTATGGCGGCAAGTCCTTTGGCTATATGTGCATCGGCTATGTGCCGCATCTGTAATTCGTAGGCTATCTTTGTCCTGCCCCATGAGGAAAATCTGAATTTGTCGCGTGCGAAACTTCCGGCATACCGCTCCTCGTCTATGAAGTGTTCATCGGCAAGCCTTGCGACGATTCCTTCCGATGTGGCGGGAGCGATGCCCCACGATTGCAGTTTTTTCATGACGTCATCGCGGCAGTGTTCGCTTTTCGCGCAATATGCAGCGGCCTTTTTCAATGCTTCATCTTCTGTCAGTTCCTTGTTCATTACAATATGCCTTTCACTATTCTGTCTTTGTCGTACATGTCTTTTATTGTCTCGGTTGCCCTGTATCCGTATGATTCGAGCAGACGCCGGGTCTCGCTGCCGAAGCGTTCGTTTATCTCGAAATATATCTTTCCGCCCCTGTTCAGTGTGGCTTTCCCCATCTCGGCGATATTGCGGTAGAAAAGCAGCGGATCGTTGTCGGGCACGAACAGGGCTGTGTGCGGCTCGTGTTCGAGCACGTTGCTTGCCATATCCGCCTTTTCCGACTCGGTGACGTATGGGGGGTTGCTCACTATGATGTCCCAACGGCCTTGCCATGACGCTTTGTCGAGGATGTCGGCGCGGCTGAACGTTACGGACGCATGTTGTGCTGCGGCGTTGGCGCGTGCTGTGGCCAATGCCTTGTCCGACACGTCCCAACCGTGTACTTCCGCATTGAGGCTTTTGGCAAGGGCTATGGCTATGCATCCGCTGCCTGTGCCTATGTCGATTATCTTCAGGTCTTCCCTGCCTTTGTTCTCTTTTATCACGGTCTCAACCAGGCCGGCTGTCTCCGGGCGGGGGATGAGTACGCTGTCATCCACGTGCAGCATCATGTCCATGAACCAGGCTTTGCCTGTCACATACTGCACCGGTTCTCCGTGTGCTATCCTTTGCAGGGCATCTTCCAGCGTGGCCTGCTCAGCCTGTGTCAGCATTGTTTTCTTGCCTATGTAGTAGTCTCTCATGTCGAGGCCCAACAGATCCTCCATGATTATCCGCGTCATACTCTTCGCTTCCTCTTCTGACGAAAGGACTGCGTCCAGTCTTTTTCTGATGTGTGCTGCAATGTCTTTCATCGTTTTTCCGCCTTTTCCTCCGACATTGCAAAAATAGCAATATCCGGTCATAACTCATGGGGCTGTATGGCAGTTTTTCGGCATCTCCCGGGATCGGCTCGGTGTCCGATGAAGATGTGCGCCATCTTCGCCCGGTACCGAGCCGATCATGACCGAAGATGGCGTACATCCCGGGCGATGGTCGGGGCGGTCTGTCAGTCGAGTAATTATCTGGGTATAAATTTCTGGTGAGTATAAGACACTTTCTCAGCGTTACTTTCAGTTGGAAAATTCTTTTGTTATTTTTAATTTCCATAAAAAAAGAATTATGATTTACGGTTATATTCGTGTTAGTAGTGATAAACAAACGGTTGAAAATCAGCGTTTTGAAATTAAAAACTTTTGTGACAGACATGATATTGTCATCAATGACTGGATAGAAGAAACTATCAGCGGTACAAAGAATTACAGTAAACGGCAGCTTGGACAATTGCTTCAAAAAGTTTGTAAGGATGATATTATCATTTGTAGTGAGTTGTCTCGTCTGGGCAGGAATCTATTCATGATTATGGAAATACTGAATATCTGCATGACAAAAGAATGCCGGGTATGGACGATTAAAGATAATTATCGACTCGGAGAAGATATTCAGAGTAAAGTCCTTGCTTTTGCGTTTGGTCTGTCTGCAGAAATAGAGAGAAACCTTATCAGTCAGAGAACAAAGGAGGCTTTGGCTCGGAAGAAAGCTCAAGGTGTTACATTAGGCCGACCGATTGGCAGAAAAACAGAGGAGTCCAAGTATAAATTGTATCCCAAAAAGACATTAATTGCAGAACTTTTGAAAGAAGGTATATCTCGACGGAAAATAGCCAAAATTTGTAGAGTGGACAGAAATACATTATGCCGTTTTATCAATACTTTTTTGCAGGAAAAATAGGAGCGATTATGTAGAGACACATACAGTAAATGCCTCGTTCGCATCATCGGATTCTTGGGCTATTTTATCGGAAATAGAGAAATCCATAAAAGCAAAAATAGAAGCGGCAGGTACTCCATTGAAAGATTGGGATATCCAAATCAACTATGGCATTAAAACAGGATGCAATGAAGCCTTTATCATCGACTCTATTAAGCGTGATGAGATTTTGAATAACTGTACTACAGAGGAGGAACGATTAAGAACTGCTGAACTTATACGACCGATATTACGAGGACGGGACATTAAAAGATATAGCTATGAATTTGCAGAGCAGTATATTATAGCTACATTTCCATCAAAGCAATATAATATAG
>DVIH01000106.1 GCA_018711405.1 Candidatus Avibacteroides excrementipullorum
AAGAAACAGTAAAGGTCCTCTACCGACATATTGACCAAATCAAAAATATTCTTCCCTTCTATCTTTACATAACCGGCCTCTTTCTTCAACCTGTTACCTTTGCATGACGGACAGATGGTCTTGCCACGATAGCGGGCGAGCATGACACGATATTGCACCTTATATTGATTTTCGGTAAGCATCCTGAAGAAATCGTCTATGCAGGGGATGCCCGGAGCCCCGTGCCACAATATGTCTTTTTGCTCTTTAGTCAGTTCATAATAAGGCGAGAACACAGGAAAATCCACCGATGACGCTGCATGTATGAATTCATTTTTCCACATGCTCATCTTGTCTCCGCGCCAACACACCACAGCTCCGTCATAGACGCTCAATGCCGTATTTGGAACCACCAGATGTTCGTCTATCCCGATGACCTTACCGAAACCTTCGCATTCAG
Organism: Candidatus Avibacteroides excrementipullorum; assembly: GCA_018711405.1. Classification (GTDB taxonomy): domain Bacteria; phylum Bacteroidota; class Bacteroidia; order Bacteroidales; family Bacteroidaceae; genus Avibacteroides; species Avibacteroides excrementipullorum. The sequence continues at coordinate 440 of DVIH01000106.1, forward strand.
GACATGCACCATAAGGGGAATTGAAACTGAACATAAGGTCTGTAGGTTCTTCAAACATAATACCGTCTTCCTCAAACCTGACAGAAAACGTCCTTTTCTCTATACTTTCATCCTGATACATTACCAATGTACAGATACCATCCCCTTCATCGAATGCCGTCTCCAAAGAGTCGCGCAAACGGCTCAGACTGTCACTGTCACCTGCACACGACAGCCTGTCTATGACAAGAAAGATTTCACCGTTGAGACTTATGTCATCCATGCCGCCGTCTATTCTCAAAATGCGTCCGTCCGCATCCACACGGCTGAACCCTTGTTTGCTATATTCCTTTAGCCTGTCTGCTATATTGCCGCAAGCAGTATCGAGTCTTATCTCTATCATGAAACGGGTACCGTCAGGAAATGACTGTACATAGTCTACCGCATCTTCCACTGTCTGCTTCTTCACTATTCTGCCCGAAACAGGAGAATATGTCTTGCCTATACGGGCAAACAGCATTCGCAGATAATCATATATCTCGGTGGATGTACCTACGGTGGAACGCGGGTTTCTCGTTGTCACTTTCTGCTCTATGGCTATGGCCGGAGGAATACCTTTGATATAGTCGCATTCGGGCTTTTTCATCTTCCCCAGAAACTGACGCGCATATGCCGACAGGCTCTCCACATACCTCCTCTGCCCCTCTGCATACAGAGTATCGAACGCAAGTGAAGATTTGCCGCTGCCGCTTATGCCTGTAATGACTATGAATTTATCTCTCGGTATAGAGATATCAATGTCTTTCAGATTGTTGACACGCGCACCTTTTATCATTATAGACGAACCGTTCATTTCTCCATTTTTTGCAAAGGTAAAAAATGTAAGCGACAGTTTTCCGCTTTGCCGGCAAAAATAGTAATGTGCAGCAAATAAAAAAACGGGAACCGGAATAAATGTCCGGTTCCCGCCTCAGCTCGCAGCAGCGCGTCACGACACGCCGCACTGCATTATGATTACAACAAAACTTTCTTTACAATCACATTGCTGCCGTCTGTCAGGCGCACGATATATGCGCCGCGCCCGACATTCAATACAGCCTGTCCGGCAAATTCAAATGATCCGGCCAAAACTCCGTCCATAGTATAGACCTGAGCCATGGTGGTGCCTGCGGCATTTGACGTGACAACCAACATACCGTTTGCAGCCGATGCATCGGCCTTGAATGTGCCGGAAGCCGTTTCTTCTATACCGATGGTAGACTCGCCCACTTTTATTTCTTCTGCATTGACCACTTCGCCTGTGGCATCATCCAGGAGCATTCCGATGACTGTGATGTTGTTTTTGTCCCTCACCGTCTCCGGCAAATTGAGAGTGTAGGTATGAGTCTTCTCCGCACCTTCTTCTATAACGCCCTCAAAGCTTCCCTCTATACCCATGCAGTCGTATACCGCTACGGCCACATCATTGAACGTGATGTCGGTTATACTCGCCTCTGCATTTCTAAAACGTTGCAGGTCTTCAGGCAACGCATCCGGATCGCCACCCATCAAAAAAGAATAAAGGAGTTCATTATAGTAATTGGCCTGCGCTTCTCCTATGGATTCAGCCGTTATGCCGTCTTCCACTATGACATACGTCATCTTGTAAGGCACGCTTTCCGCATTGTTGAAATTGAATCTCGCCACAGAAGTCACATCTATAGCAGTCTGCGAGTCATCTGCCCATTCTGCCGACATCTCCAACGAAGCCTCACACAGGCGGGCATTGTAACCTTCAAACACATCGCCAAGCCCAAAGTCCAACGAAGTAGCATTGTCTCCAAGATATGGGTCAGTAATGCCAAGCCTGTCAATCAAAGCCGACGGGAATCCTGTAAACGAACCTATCAAAGGAGCGTAGTCTTCTATCTCCAGGATATCATCGACATGGATGGCTATCCCCACAAAATTGTCAGGGTAAAGCTCGGCCATCTTCTCCATTCCCGCAATGCCTCTCGGACACCAGCCGCACCATGTACCCGTGCCTTCCTCTATCACGGTCTTGCGAGGTGATGATTTTGTTATGCCAAGTATGCCGGCCTGCCCCTTGTCATTCATGTCGTTCTCATCCGTTTTCCCGTTGACTTTATCTACAGTCAAATCGAAAATGTACTGTCCGCTTTCTGCCGGGACATCCACCATCAGGCTTATAACTCCCTGCTCCATAGTGGCTATCGGACCGGTAAGCATAGTGGCAGACTGCACCTCTTTCTTTCCATCTATCTCATAAGCTATGTCTATTGAGTTTATGGTTTCGGCACCGTTGTTTGACACCATCGCTTGGATTTCGCATTCCCCACCTGTCATAGCACGGTTGTAAGTAGCAATGTCTATGCTTGCATCAATGTCAGGTATATTTCCTTCTATAAAGCCCATCAACACCAAAGACCCCATCCCCTCTCCAGCCAGAGAATTCCATTCACCTTCCGGGAATTTCACATAAAGGCCATTGTCATTGTTGTTTCCACCGCAAGCTATCGGATATTCATCATTTTCTGTATTCAATTCATCCAAGTCGAAGCTATATCCCAAGTAAAATCCTTTACCTGTCACCTCATACGGATTTTCAAACTCATATTCGAGCCATTTTATGCTCTCCATGTCTTCAGTTATATCCAACGAAGCCAGATTCTCGCCATCAAGTTCTTCCCTTACCCAAAAAGTGAAATTGGATTCGCTGTCCGCTCCCAAGACAATCCTTACTTTTGTCAGTTTATTTCCTGCTAAACCAGACATCATGCTTTCAGGGAAATATATTGCAGCCTCAAAATGTCCCACATTCACATCTCCGGCAGGCCCCACACATGAAACTCCCGTAACATTGCTTCCACAATAACTGTACCACAGTCCACCTTCAGCCTGCGGGGCAAACATCTGACCTGCAACTTCCGAATTCCTGCTTTGCAAAGTCTTTTCCACCTGTTTCAAATGTTGCTGCTTTTGAGGAGTCTTATACCATGTCTGGGCACCGGCTGTCAACCCAAAGGCTGCCATAAACATTGCACTCAATAGTAATCTTCTTTCCATAATAATAAAATTTATAAATACGACAATAATTGTTTTGTAAAATATATTGAACTTTCCACGCCGTAAATGTAGATAAAATATTCAAACACACAAAACACAATGTGTTTTTTTTGGCATAAAAAAATAAATA